>JAADFW010000243.1 GCA_013152655.1 Chlorobiota bacterium | reverse complement strand
AATATTGAAAAAAACAGTTATCGATTTTGATACTTATTTTCATTTATTGCGTCATTTTAATAAAATTGATGCAGAATTTAATAAAAAATTCTTAACTCAAACTCATTATAAACAAGCTGATATTGATCAACAGATGGCCAAGCCGGGTTCTAAGTTTTTATATTCCTTTGCTAAAAATCCTGAAGAATTAATAAGAAATATTACATCAGGTGTTGACTATAAATCTTATTACATGTCAACTGAAGGTAAAAAAACTAAGATATCAATAGAATTTGACCACGAAGCATACCTTAAGGGTATTGGCCTCGACGGAATTGCAGCAATAAGGACTTTGGATGAAGATGAAAAAAAAATGATTGAACAGGTTGAAAGAGATGAATTCCTCATTAAACGAATAAAAGCAGATAAGAAAAAGACCTGGAAACTACACTTAATTCTTTTCGAGAAAAAAGATAATTATTTATTTGCAACTTTTTCCCCTGGTATTTATGCTCCGCCTTTTCCTAATAAGGAGGTAGATGATCAGGATCATTTTCGAAAATATTCAAAATTTTGGAATGAACATGTAATGATTATCTAACTTAAAATTGTTATAAGTTATTACTATTTAAAACCTCTGCAACTACTTTTTTTAGTTCATTAATCCTCCACGGTTTTTCAATAAACTTATTTAATTGGTAGTTTTTAAACGCTTTTTCAATGTTTTCCGGTTTGCTATAGCCTGATGTTAATAACCTGTGGGGAGGAATTTTAGGATATAATACATGTATTTTTGCTAAAAATTCAACACCACTCATCAAAGGCATTCTTTCATCTGTTACAATTAAATCTATTTTATGGCCTTTTAATATTTCCAAACCTTCTTTAGCCGATAGAGCTGTATAAACATTATATTCACGATGGAAAATTGATTTAAACAACTCCAGGTTTACCAATTCGTCATCAACATATAAAACTGAGAATTTGTGGTTTGATGTCATTTTTTTAGAATTGCATTTGTGTAAAACTATAAATTATCGGATAAAAATAAAATAAATTCACTGTCTTTTCCTAATTCATATTTTAGAAAGCCGCTCACTTGAGTTTGTCTATTATACCTACACTTAGATAATCCAAAGTCGGTTTCCTTTACAGACTTTTTTAGTAGTAAAAAACTAAAAGAAAGGGTTATAAAACAGCTCAAATTTGTTGGTATAGCCTTAATTGTAGAAAAAAGAACGAACCGGACTTGCAGCTCAACAAAGTTAATAGTCCTGGTTAAAATCCCTAAATTTAATTTAATCTTATTCTATATACTGAAAAAAAACGTATTAAATGATTAATATCACACTTTATATTGTTTGAATGAATATTTTTAAGCCTCAAAAACCGTAAATAAATTTTTCATAATAATATAACTTCATCAATTATGCGTATTCAAAGAATTCCACGAAAAGTAATACGAAATGAGGCTCCTGAAATAAATCTTGATTTATTAGAACCTGTTATTGAAAAATACAAAAATAAAAGGGGCAACTTAATTCCTTTATTGCAGCACGCACAAAATATATATGGTTATATTCCTCAACAGGCTTTTTGTAAAATTTCTGAAAATACAGGAATTAATTTGAATGAAATGTACGGTGTTGCAACATTTTATGCTCAATTTAGATTAAAACCGGTTGGCAAAAATATTATTAAAGTTTGTCATGGTACAGCTTGCCATGTTCAAAATGCAGGTACAATAACCGACTCATTGGAAGAATCTTTAAAAATTAAAGATGGAGAAACTACCGATGATGGTTTGTTTACACTTGAATCAGTTGCCTGTCTGGGATGTTGCTCTTTGGCACCGGTTATGATGATTGGCAACGAGACACATGGAAATCTGACAGGTAAATCAGCTGTTAAAATTGTAAAAGAAATTAAAATTAAAGAAAGTAATTAAAAAACCGTGTAAGAATCTAATCCTTACACTCTGTTAACATAGATGTCATGAAAAAAACTCAGGTAATAGTTGGCCTTGGAAGTTGCGGAATAGCTGCCGGAGCAAACAAAGTTTATGAAAAAATTAAATCACTTAAAGAAATCGATAAATTAGATTTTGAATTAAAGCAAACCAGTTGTGTAGGCATGTGTTATAGAGAACCGCTAGTGGAAATAATTGATGAAGACGGTTCTTACTTGTATGGTGAAATAAATGAAAAAAAGGCGATTGATATAATTGATCAACATATTTTAAATCACAACCCTATTAAAGATTATGTTGTTAAAACAGATTTGTTTGAAACAAAAGACGACGCTTTTTTTAAAGGACAAGTAAAAATAGTTTTACGTGATTGTGGATTTATTAATCCGGAAATAATAGAAGAGTATGAAAACAGAAATGGTTATAAAGCCTTAAAAGAAATAGCTGAAAAGAATATTTCTGCTGAAAAAATTATCCGCATTATTAGTGAATCAGGTATTAGGGGTAGAGGTGGAGGAGGTTTTCCTACCGGTTTGAAATGGCAGTTTGCCAGAAATAACCGTGCTGATGAAAAATTTATTATTTGTAATGCCGACGAGGGCGACCCCGGTGCATTTATGGATAGATCTGTTCTTGAAGGAGACCCGCATGCAGTATTAGAAGGAATGATAATTGGAGCATATGCAATAGGAGCAACACAGGGAGTAATTTATTGCAGGGCTGAATATCCATTGGCTATAAAACGTTTAAATATTGCACTTAATCAGGCAAGAGAAAAAGGATATTTAGGTGAAAATATTTTGGGAATAAAAGGATTTAATCTGGATATTTTTGTCAAAGAAGGTGCAGGTGCATTTGTGTGTGGTGAAGAAACTGCTCTTATAGCATCAGTTGAAGGCGAGCGGGGAATGCCAAGAAAAAGGCCGCCTTTCCCGGCTGAGTCAGGTTTGTGGAACAAGCCTACAAACATTAATAATGTCGAAACGTTTTCGAATATTCCCTGGATTGTTTTAAATGGTGGCGAGGCTTATGCAAAATACGGAACTGAGAAAAGTAAAGGAACTAAAGTATTTGCTTTAACAGGAAAAATAAAACATGGAGGTTTAGTTGAAGTTCCTATGGGAATTACCATTAATGACATAATTTTTAAATTGGGTGGAGGCATCCAGGACGATAAAGAATTTAAAGCTGTACAATTAGGTGGTCCATCAGGTGGTTGTATTCCTGCTTATATGGCTAATACTATTGTTGATTATGATTCTGTAAGTGCTACAGGGGCAATTATGGGTTCCGGAGGTATGGTAGTAATGGACGAAACTACCTGCATGGTTGATATGGCCCGGTTCTTCCTTGATTTTACACAAAAAGAATCTTGCGGGAAATGTACTTTTTGTAGGGTAGGCACAAAAAGAATGCTGGAAATATTAACCAGAATTACCGAAGGAGAAGGAGAGGAAGGAGATATTGAAAAGTTAGAATTACTTTCGTATCAAATTAAAGATAGCTCACTTTGTGGCCTCGGACAAACAGCACCTAACCCGGTTTTAACAACAATTAAATATTTTCGTAATGAATATGAAGCTCATATTCGCGATAAAAAATGCCCGGCAAAAAGTTGTAAAAAATTACTTACATACGAAGTTATTGAAGATAAATGTACAGGCTGTACAGTTTGTGCTAAAAATTGTCCGGTTGAAGCCATTGATGGTACCCGGAAAGAAATACATTTTATAAGGCAGGATGCTTGTATTAAATGTGGTGTTTGCTTTGATAAATGTAAATTTGATGCAATCAGATTGAGTTAATTAATTTCTTATTTATTTGAAAAAAAGTAGTACCAATGAATAACAAAATAAATATCATTCTAGACGGTAAACATATTCAGGGTGAAAAGGGTGAAACAATTCTGGAACTAGCCAGAAAGCATAAAATTGAAATTCCTACATTATGTAACGACCCCAGGCTAAAACCTTATTCATCTTGTTTTGTTTGTGTTGTTGAGGTTGAAGGTATGCGAGGATTGCAACCCTCATGCTCAACAAGAATCAATGATGGAATGAACATTCAAACTAAAAATAAAAAAGTTCGTAATGCACGTAAAACAGCATTGGAATTGTTGTTAAGTAATCATTATGCCGATTGTGAAGCACCTTGTAAACAAACTTGTCCGGCAGGTGTTGATGTACAAGGTTATATTTCATTAATTGAAAAAAGACAATATAGCGAAGCTGTTGCACTTATAAAAGAAGTTAATCCGTTACCGGCAATTTGTGGAAGAGTTTGTGTAAGGCCTTGCGAGGTTGCTTGCAGAAGAAATTTAATGGGCGAAGGAGCAGCTGTAGGCATTGATTATTTAAAACGATTTGCATCCGATTTTGATATTAATTCTCCTTTACGTTTTACCCCTGAATTAAAACCAAGTACAGGTAAAGAAATTGCAGTTATTGGAGCCGGCCCGGGCGGATTATCATGTGCCTATTTCTTGCAAAAAGAAGGCCATAAAGTTGATTTATATGAAGCTAATCCTAAAGCCGGAGGAATGTTGCGATATGGTATTCCGGAATATCGATTGCCCAATGACTTACTACAAAAGGAAATTGATACCATTACTGAAATGGGTGCTCGTATCTTCTTTAATAAAAAGTTTGGTGAAAATCTGAGCTACAAAGAACTGAGTAGGAATTATGATGCGGTTATTTTAACCATTGGTTCTCAAAAAGGCACATTGGTAGGATGCAAAGGCGATGATGCTAAAAATGTTTTTCCGGGTATTGATTTTTTACGTAATATGGAAATTACCGGACAACAGTTAGATTTTTCAGGTAAAAAAGTGGTTGTTATAGGCGGAGGAAATACAGCAATGGATTGTTGTAGAACATCAGTACGATGTGGTGCCGAAAAAACATATATTGTTTATAGGCGTACTGAAAAAGAAATGCCTGCAAATCCAATTGAAATTCATGAATCAAAATTAGAAGGAGTTGAATATCTTATTTTAACAAACCCTGTTGAAGTAATAAAAGATGAAGAAGGCAAGGTGAAGTCAATGATTTGTATGAAAATGCAATTGGGGGAGCCTGATTCGTCAGGCAGAAGAAGGCCAATGCCTGTTGAAGGGTCTGAATTTGAGTTGGAAGTTGATTATGTTTTAGCTGCTATTGGACAAAAAACCAATGTTGATTTTTTGGATGAAATAAACAATAATAGTACTGAAGGTGAGCTTAAAATTAACCGTTGGGGAAATATTGATGCTGATGAAAAAACACTTCAAACAGGTGTACCTTCTATTTTTGCTGCAGGAGATGGCGTTACCGGAGCAGCTACTCTAATTGAAGCAATAGCACAAGCTAAAATTGCAGCGCATAGTTGCAATCAGTATTTGTCAGGACAAGTAGTGTCCGGCCCCAAATCTGAGTTTATTTCAAAAAAAGAGAATTTTAAAAAACTAACACAGGATGAGTTTGTTGATAAATATGAAAAACTGCCGAGAAAAGAAATGCCAATCTTGCCTCCTGATAAAAGAAATAATTTTACTGAAGTAGAATTAGGATATAACGAAGAACATGCAATAGATGAAACAAGAAGATGCCTTGAATGTGGCTGTACTGAATTTTATACTTGCGATTTAAAAAAGTATTCTACTGAATATGATGTTAGTCAAAAAAGCTATACCGGCGAATACAATGAATTTGATATTGAATTTTCGCATCCGTATATTGAAATTGATAATAATAAATGCATTTTATGTTCAAGGTGTATTCGTATTTGTAGCGAAGTAGTTGGTGCTAATGCTTTAGGATTAGTTAACAGAGGGTTTGATACTTATGTTGCACCTGCAATGGGATTTAGTTTAACAGATACCCGATGCGAATCATGCGGATTATGTATTTCAGCTTGTCCAACAGGTGCTATGATTGAAAACTTTCAGTTTAAGCCGGGCCCTGTTAAGTTAGAAAGCATGAAAACAATTTGTAATTATTGTTCTGTGGGATGCGAAATTAGTTTAAATCATCATAATGGGTTTATTTTTAATGTTACAGGCAGCAATGGATTAATTAATAAGGACGCAAATATTTGTAAATATGCTAAGTTTGGATATCAGTATTTGAATGATAATAGCAGAATATTAAAACCATTAATTAAAAAAGGGAAAAAGTTTGTTGAAATTAGTTTTGAAGAAGCATTTTCATTAATTGCTAAAAAAATAAAAAGTGTTGATCCCGATAAAAATGCATTTTATGCAGGAGCCAGATTGTCTAATGAAGAAATGTATTTAATTCAAAAAACAGCCAGGGTTGCAGGCAGAACAAATAACATAAATAATTTTTATTATTTATTTGGCGGACAAGGATATATTAATAATTCTGAAAATAATGTACCATTTGATCAAATTAGAAAAGCAGGTAAAATTTATTTAGTTGGTTCTGAAATAAATATGGATAATGCAGTTGTTGGGTTTATGGTAAACAATGCAAAAGAAACACAGCAAATACCTGTAAGTCTTATTACTACAAATAAGAAAAGCAAAATGGCCCATAAAGTAAGTAATGTAACTATAATAAATAGTTATTATAACTTTATTAAAGCTGTAAATTATTATTTATTAGCCAACGGAATGGAAAACAGTTTGTTTATTAAAGATAACTGTTCAGGATTCGAAACTTATAAAAAGAAATTATTAAATGAAGATTTTGATGCGTTAGTAGATAGCTCGGGAATAAATTGCAGGGGAAAAGTAATAAGTTTTGCACGCGAATTTAATAATGAAATGAATGCGATTATTATTTTTTCTGAAAAAGAAATTTCTTCAGCTACAAGTTATGAATTACATAATTTAGCTTTAATTACCGGTAAATTAGGAAAAACAGCAAGTGGATTGATTTCTTTAAAAGAAAAGAATAATGCACAAGGATTATTTGATATGGGAATTTGTCAAAGTTTAGGAGTTGGCGGAAGAAGTATGAATGGCTTGGAATATAGGAAATACCTAAAAGAAAAATGGGATGTTAAAGATTTACCTGTTTCAAATGAAATTCCACATCATGAAGTATTAAATGAAGGTGAAATTAAGAATATGTTTATTTTTGGGGAAGACCCTGTGGGTTGTGCCATAAATACAGAATTGGTAAATAAATGGTTAAACAATACTGAGTTTTTAGTTGTACAGGATTATTTTATGACTGAAACGGCTAAAAAGGCTGATTTAATTTTACCGGCCTCATTACCCATTGAAATAAATGGAAGTTTCACAAATACGCAAAAAGTTATTCAGGAATTTGAACAACAAATTACTTCAAAAATAGAATTTAGCAGTATTCAGCAATTACTTGAATTGTTAAACAAATTTGGTTCAGATAAATTGAAAGATATTCATGATGTAAAATCTGAGATTGCTTCTTTATTATCAATTTCATTAGAAAAAGAAAACCATAGTTTTACTACTACTGATATTGATAATTATAATAGGATTTTTAATTATGGATGTGATTACATTGTTAAAAAATTTAACACTGAATTTAATGAAAGAATGAATTGAAATTGAACACTATGTTTCAAAACAGCTTGAAAGTCTTGATATTTTTTAATATTTTTGATAATGCCATCTAATAAAATACATTATGTATGAATTTATAACCTTTGAATTAAAATGTCCTGTTTGTGATCATTCACTTATGGATGAAAAAAATCAGGTTGATAATAATCCTTCTATTAAGTTGAATCTTGAAATAGATAATAAAAAAGGAACTATTTTTCTTAGTTCAGTTTATAGCAGTTATAATTATGTTTGTAATGTTAAGGTGCCACAAGATAAAATAGCTGTTTTTAGTTGCCCTCATTGTGCTTCAAAATTAGTAAGCAATAAAAATTGCGAAGAGTGTGAAGCTCCAATGATTCCATTTAATTTGAAAATGGGTGGCAGGGTAAGTATTTGCTCAAGAAGCGGGTGTAAAAATCATTTTGTTGAATTTAGTGATTTGGAAATAGCCTTAAAAAATATATATCAGGAATATGGCTTTAGAGGACGCAGTTATCCTGGCAAGCCACCTGAATTTGATCAAATTGATTTAAAAAAACATAAAGATGAAGAAAAAGAAATTATTGAAACCGGTGCTTTTCTTCAATCCTATTGTCCACACTGTAAAAAAAGCCTCATTGAAAATAATCAATTAAAACTAAAAGTTGTAAATGGCAAAACCGGTTATCTCTATCTTAGCCCGTATTTAAATGTATTCACTTCAAAGTCAACTATTTTTTTACACGAAAAGGAAACTTGCAAGGACATGATTTGTCCTCATTGCGACAAGAGTCTTATTATTAAAGATAAAGAGTGTGATAAATGTGGATCTCCGGTTACAAAAATATTAATTAGTGCCCATTCTAAAATGATTGACTTTTATGTATGTACAAAAAAAGGCTGTAAATGGCACGGCTTAAACAATGATGATTATAATGACATCATGTTAGAAGACAGCCTTGAATGGTAAGTAATTATAGCATTAAATAGTAATTTGTATTTCGTTAATCTGCTTTACTTACTTTAAATGTTTTATTAATTCATATTAAAAATTAATTAATATGTTTCAGATTATTCGTAAGCAGGAAATGGCTAAAGGGTCAATTATTAGATTTGATATTGAAGCTCCCAAAATAGCAAAAAAACTCAAGCCGGGACAATTTATTATTCTAAGAGTTAACGAAACAGGAGAGAGAATTCCGCTAACAGTTGCCGATAAAGATGCTTTTGCAGGTTATATTACCATAATTTTTCAGGTAGTTGGCAAAACAACAGCTTTAATGAGGTCGTTAAATGAAGGCGATACAATTAAAGATATTGCCGGCCCATTAGGTAAGCCTGCCGATGTTGAAAAAGTTGGAACAGTAGTTATGGTTGGTGGCGGAACGGGTGTTGCAATTCTGCATCACGTTGCAAAGGCGTATAAGGAAGCAGGTAATTATGTAATTGGCATTATCGGTTCACAAGATATTGAACTTCTTATTTTAGAAAATGAAATGAGAGCTATTTGTGATGAATTAATTATTACTACAGATAATGGAAGTTATGGTGAACGAGGGTTCGTTACACAACCATTAAAAAAGTATCTTTCAGAGCGTTATGACATAAAATTAGTTTATGCAATTGGGCCAATTATTATGATGAAAAATGTTTGTAAGCTTACCAAAAGTTTTAAAATTCCTACTATGGTAAGTTTAAATCCTATTATGATAGACGGAACCGGAATGTGTGGTGGCTGTAGGGTTAAAATTGGCGGTAAAACTAAATTCTGTTGTGTTGATGGCCCTGATTTTCCCGGAAACGAAGTTGATTTTGAAGAGCTCGAAAAAAGAAACTCATTGTATTTAAAAGATGAAAAGGATTCACTTTTAGCTTCAATAAGATAACCTGTTAAACAATTACTTAGCAGAAAATTTTCATATAACACCTAACATTAAACAAAAGTACTTTCACATAACTGATTCAATTAAAATTTTACTGTATGGTTTTAAATGATGTAAAATACTTAAAATATAAAACTTACTTGCAAACATACTGCCCTTATTGTAAGGTGAGTTTTAATGTGGAGAAAAATGATTTAAAACAACTTAAGCTAAATGCAATTTATAAAAATCAGGAATTGCAATTAACTTTAAGTCCTTATCTCGATGTATTTGATGTTGAATCGTCCATTCCACTTGAAAAAGACAGTATTCTTGACGATTTAATATGCCCGCATTGTGGGAAAAGCCTGATAAGTAAACAAATTTCGTGTGGCGAGTGTAACTCTCATGTGGGAGAAGTAATCATTTCAGCAGCTTCTAAATTAATTCCATTTTATATTTGTTTAAAGCATGGTTGTGAATGGCACGGTTTATCTAAGTCGGATGAGAGAAAAATAAAGTTGAAAATTCCTCGTCAGACAATGCCTGAACAAGACCAGACTTTAAGGGTTCATAATTATGAGGAAGTACCCTATGGTTATACAACAGAATTAGCAATGCTGGAAGCAGGTAGGTGTTTGCAATGTAAAAACCCAAAGTGCGTAGCAGGCTGTCCGGTTAATATTGATATTCCTTCCTTTATTGAACTCATTACTCATGAAACGTTAAATGAAGCAGCAAAAAAAATAAAAGAAAGAAATGTTCTTCCTTCTATTTGTGGAAGAGTTTGTCCGCAGGAAAACCAATGCGAAGAGGTCTGTATTCTTGGAATTAAAGACAAGCCTGTTGCCATTGGAAGATTAGAAAGATTTGTAGCAGATTATGAAAGGAAAATGGAATTGGTAGAAGTACCTGTTATTAGTGAAACTATTCCACAGAAAATTGCTATAATAGGCTCTGGCCCTTCAGGATTAACTGTAGCAGCCGATATGCGAAAACACGGTTATTCAGTAACCATTTATGAAGCTTTGCATGAAACCGGTGGTGTGTTAACATACGGTATTCCTGAGTTTCGCCTGCCAAAGTCAATTGTTCAATTCGAAATTAATTATTTAAAAGAAATGGGTGTGAGGTTTGAATTGAACCACGTTATAGGCCCCTTAATTACTATTGATGAATTATTAGATAATTATGATGCTGTTTTTATTGGAGTAGGAGCAGGCTTGCCTCGTTTTATGAATATTGAAGGCGAAAGCCTGGGGAATATTTTTTCTTCTAATGAGTATTTAACTCGTATGAATTTGATGAAAGCCTACAAATTCCCTGAATATGATACTCCTAAACCAAGAGGAAATAAAATTGCGGTTATTGGAGGTGGCAATGTGGCTATGGATTGTGCAAGAACTGCAATTCGTAATGGAGCTGAAGAAGTAACTATTGTTTATCGTCGTTCAAGGCATGAATTACCGGCACGACAAGAAGAAGTGCATCATGCTGAACAAGAAGGAATAAAATTTAAGCTGTTAACCAGTCCAATTAAATATATTGGAACTGATTCTTATGCTGTTAAGGGAATGGAATGCATTCAGATGAAACTTGGCGAACCTGATGATTCAGGTAGAAGAAGGCCTGTACCCATTGAAAATTCAAATTTTATAATTGAATGCGATATGGCAATAGTAGCTATTGGTACCGGCCCAAATCCAATAATTTTTAATTCTTCACCCAAGTTAAAACGTAATAAATGGGGGTATATTAATGTAAATCCTGAAACCAATGAAACTTCAATGGAATTTGTTTATGCAGGTGGAGATATTGTTACCGGCTCGGCAACTGTTATTGAAGCGATGGGTGCCGGAAGAATTGCTGCTAATGCCATGCATGAAAAATTGCAGAAAAAGTTAAATCATGCTAAAAAACAGAAGGGAAAGAAAAAACAAATAGCAAAATAAATACTTATTATAAAACTTTATTAGTTTTGTTATGAACTTAAAAATATATTCTAAAATTATTAAATATGAAAGAATTTACTTCAGCCGACGACATCCTTGACTTTGCAATTGATGCTGAGCAACAAGCAGTTAATTTTTATACCAGGTTAGCAAAAAATGCTAAAACTGAAGATATGCGTGAAGTTTTTCAACAATTTGCCAAAGAAGAAATAAGACATAAAACCAGGCTTACTTCAATTAAAGAAACCAGACTTTTCACTCTTTCTAAAGAAAAAGTTGCCGATTTAAAAATAGGCGATTATTTAGTAACCGTACAAGTTACCGATGATATGTCGTATCAGGATGCTTTAATTGTTGCCATGAAAAGAGAAAAAGCAGCTTATAAACTTTACAATAACCTGGCAGCAAAATCTCCTACCGACGATTTACGTAAAGTGTTTTTATCGCTTGCTCAGGAAGAAGCAAAGCATAAATTGCGTTTTGAAGTTGAATACGATGAGCACATTCTTTCTGAAAATTAAGCCAGGAAAAAGAATCTGATTTGTTAGGGGGTCGGGCTTTTTCAAACCGTTTCCAAATCTTTTATTTTTATTCTTACTTTATTGTTTTTCAATTCTCCGAGTGTTGTTTTTATGTGATTTGTTACCTCTTTTTTCAAGAATGGTGGTATCAAATTATTAAACTCAATATCAAATAGTCTATGAATTACAATAATATCATCTCGTGAGAATGGTCGAACACCATTAATCAATTCAGACATGTAATTTGGTCGGTGTCCCAAAATCTTAGCCAAATCCTTTTGTGAGATATTACTTTCTTTTAATTTTTCTTTAATTAACTCTTTCCTTTTTTGAATAAAAATACTTTCTGCACTAACTATTCTTTCCGCAATATCACTTTCCTTAATCTGTTCGTCAGATATATTAGATTCACTATCCCAATGCTTTTTCTCATATTTTTCAATCAATGAAATTAAGTGTTGACGAACTGGTTTCAATGAACTATCATCTTTTACCATCCATCTCAATTTTCCTTGAATTGCTGAAGCTTTCTCAAATTCAAATTCGGTTTTTAATTCATTCAGCTTTAATATATTGTCAATTTCTAATCTATCCATCACTATTTAATTTTTCCATGATTACGTAACCAACTTTCAATTATTTTCTTATTCCCTTTGAATGTAGTATCATACTCGTCATGATTACCAACCCAAAGTATCTCTGCACTTTGTTCACTAAACAATATCAACGCAAATACTCTATGAACATTTATGTTAAAAAAGAAGAAATCCTCACTATGAACTCTATCTGCATCAGGTCGAGTTTCAATTAGCTCCAACTTATCTTTCCATTCAGAATTCTCAATATCCGTTATCAAATTATCAATAGCTTTTAAAAGTTTCATATTCCCTTGATTCTTTCTTTTTAGCTTCAATATTTTGTCTTTACGTATTATTTTCAATTTTCTAAATTTTCAACAAAGATAATAAATAATTCCAATTTATATGGAACTTAATGCGTTCTCTTGCCTGCCTCCTAACGGATTAATAATTTTATCAATATTTGCTATGTATTTTATTGTTGAAAAGAGTCAATATCAAGATAATATAGTTGAAAACAATATAATTTATATAATAAGATATTAGACGAAATAGTATTTAAAAATTGTATTTGTAACTAATGGATGGTATTATTGGGAATAGTGTAAATTTATATAACGATATTTTTCCTTTTTCAACTTTATAGTAAACACGATAAGCATTCTTTTGATTATAAACGTTGTAAATGCTTATAATCCAGTCCCTTGTGCCGTGCTTCTTTTGTTTGGTAAATGTGACACTTAAATCAAGTTTATGATAAGCTGGTAATTGGTAATTATTTCTTGTTCCATAAATATAGGCATTATCAAATGCATACTCAATTAAACCATGCCTGTATCTATCACTTGCGTAAATTAACTCTTGCCTGTCAGCTATATCATTTGAATTATTGAATACCATGGCATCATATTTTGCAGAACCCAGTGTAATCCAAATACCAGATTGTATGATCCAATTTGCTGAGATATTTATATTTTCTTTTAGCTCGTAATTAGCAACTATTGAAAAATCATGCCTTCTGTCAAATTTATAATAGAAAGCAACATTTTGATCTATTCCTGAAAACTGTCTTTTATTTTTTGACCAGGTATAGCCAATCCAGCCATTTAATTTACCCATATCTTTTCTTATTAAAAACTCAATGCCATAGATTTTTCCGGAACCCTCTTTTTCTATTTTTTCTGTCCAGAGTTTTGTGCCTGTTGTAAGGCTTTCGCCACTTTTGTATTCAATTAAGTTAGATAATGTTTTGTAAAAACCTTCTATTGAAAACTCTAAATTTAACTGATCAAAATTCCGTACATATCCTCCTGTAATTTGCATTGATTTTTCAGGTAAAACATCTCTGGTTGCAGGCATCCAAATATCGGTAGGCATATTTGCATTGCTGCCGGTAAGCATGTGCATATATTGTTTCATCAGGGCATACGAAAATTTCACTGACGAGAGACTGCCCAATTCATAATTTAATATTAATCTTGGCTGAAACGAATAAAAATTGGTATCAGTAGTAACGTAAGAAGAAAGATGAAAACCTGCATTAATCGACAGCTTTTTTGTAATATTAAATTTATCTTCAAAATATACAGAAGTTTCAAGGGCATTAAACATTTTCGAGCCATAAGAAGTATCAATTTCATTGGGGTATCCCGTTGTTAAGTATATTGAATCTGTTAATGCGGTTGTGTCAATATCATATAACCTTTCTATTTTTCCCGGGTTAAATTTATGAAAGTTTAACATAACCCCCATTTTTATGCTGTGGTTATTTGAGGGAAAATAGTCGAAATCAATTTTTGCAATTCTGTCGTTTATCCCAGAACTATATTTAGTACAAATTAAAAACCTACGTTCTCTGAACGTGGTCAGAGTTGCTATGCGGGTTTGCCAGAAAACCGACTCATAGTTATCTTTCGAGAGTTGTCCTCACAACAAAACGAAAGGAATAACAAATGAGTCGATTTAAAAAATTATCACATGCAGTATGGTATTGTAATTATCATATAATTTGGACACCTAAATATAGGTATAGAATATTAAAAGGAGAAATAAGAAAAGAAGTTGAATATTGTATTAAATTATTTTCAAGCCAAAAGGAATGCGAAATTGTAGAATTAAATGTACAGGAGGATCATGTTCATTTGCTGATACTTATACCTCCAAAAGTTTCAATATCCGATTTGTTAGGAATATTTATAGGTCGAACAGCAATACAGATATTTAATAAGTTCAAGCATTTGAAACAGCGTCCTTATTGGGGTAATCATTTTTGGTCAAAGGGGTATTGTGTTGATACAGTAGGTCTGGATAAGGAAATGATAAAGAAATATGTGAAATATCAAGAAGAAAAAGATAAAAGAGAAGAAAAGAATTAATAACCATGTTGAGGACAACAATTTTACCTTCTATGAGGGTAAAAGCATATTAACCCCTTTTAGGGATTATCACAAATCCACGTCCTTTGGGCGTGGATTTTTACTTTTTCTATCTTACCTATAGTGTTGTATGTCAATTAGTTAACAGATATAATATTTAATCTAACAACTTGTTCATACCGAAATAAGTTATATGTTAAATTCATTAGTCCGATAATGCCTGTTGCTCGAACAATTCCAACCGATTTAACCACTAAACCATTCATACTTTGCTCCATGAAACCGAATATATGCTCAACTTTTGCTCGTGTTTTTGATTTTATAGTATTGCTCTCTTTTTGTTGCTGTGTTAATGGTGCATTACGGTATCCTTTTTCGTGAACTTTATTATTCATTTCGTATTTGCGTATAGTATAGTTTCTTCTTGTTTTTCGCCTGTATATACACTATCTGCATATAAATCTTGTCCTTTACCTTCTTCGTCTACAATAAAAGAAAAAATCGTATCTGTACGGCAATGTACTGAGCCAACTCTAAAAACTAAACAGATATACAATTTGATGAACTATAAA
>JAADFW010000242.1 GCA_013152655.1 Chlorobiota bacterium | reverse complement strand
TTCCATCTTGAATATGTATCCAGTTTTTCTTCATTATTGCTGGATTAAACTTTACAACTTGTCCAATTATTTTTTCTATCTATAAACTATAGTTAATAGGATGAAGAAATGATATCTTTAAGGCATCCTCTCTTTTATGTACTTTTTTATTGAATAGCATTATAAAATTTTTAATATTGGAATTTAGATAATTGCTCATGTATTATCCGATATATTCATAAATACCAATCGACAATTATCATTGAATAATATAGAATATATCTAATTTTCAAATTAAATTGCAATTCACCTAATCAGTACTTTTATAAAATTTTAAAATTAACTTTTATAATTAAGCACGTATTATGAAAATAAACAGATTATTCAATTTATTTGCCGGAATCTTAATAATCGGCCTCATTTTTAGTTCATGTGAGAAAAAAACAATAATACCTGATATTCCGGTTGTTGATACAACAGTTGTTATTAGCTTTAGTGCTGATATTCAGCCAATATTTGATGACAATTGTGTAATGTGCCATGTTACCGGACACGCTTCGGGATTAGACCTAACACCGGGTAACTCCTACCAAAGTATAATGGATAATAATATTGTCAATATAGACACACCTAATGAAAGTTTAATTTATATGAAACTTAATAACGGGCATTATGATAATGCTTCAATAAGTGATTATAATTTAATTTTAACCTGGATTACGCAAGGTGCACTTAATAATTAACTCTCAGTTTTATTTAAAAATTATTAGAATTATGAATTCAAAAAAAATAATAACCATTTTACTAAGTTTTCTTCTTGTAAGTAGTAATATTTTTTCACAAGATGAAAAGAAAAAAGAAGAAAAACCGGTTACAAAATTTCCAAAATAACTAATACATTTGCATGTACTATGATTATTGAAAATCAGACAATAATCGCGCCTAAGAAAGGAAATCTTCAATTCACAATACACCACAGGATGGGTAAAATGAACAATGGAATTAGCGATTTATTTGGGATTTATGCTGCTTCAAATATTCGCTTAGGGCTAAACTATGGGATAACAGATAAATTAATGGTAGGTTTTGGCACAGAAAAATCAAATAAAATGCAGGAATTTATGTGGAAATATGCCATTCTACAGCAAACTAAATCGGGAAGTATGCCGGTAAGTATTAGTTATTTTGGAAATTTTGTTATTAATGCTAATGAAAAAATGACATTTGGAAAAGATTATGCATTTTCTGACCGGTTATCATATTTTAACGAAGTCATAATAGCAAGAAAATTTAATAAAAAACTTTCAGCTCAAATTACTGCAGGATTTGCTCATATAAATGCAGTTGATAGCGTTTGGCAAAACCAAAAAGCCAATATTTCATTTGGTGGAAGATATAGAGTTTATAACGATATCTCTATATTAGCTGAATATGGTTTACCTGTTACAGTTTCAGATTTAGAGAGTTATCAAAATGAAGTTGAGCCAAATTATGCTTTTGGAATGGAAATTGCAACCGGTACACATACATTTCAAATATTTGCTACTACTTATAACAACATTATTGCACAAAAAAATATTATTTACAATATGAATGAATTAAACTCTAAAGGATTATCTATAGGATTTAACATAACCGTAAGGTTTTAATTATTAATATATGAGTTTAACAATATAATTTAATAACAAATATTCTAATTTAATTTTAATTTAAAAAGAAAGGAACACGTATGAAAACAAGAATTTTATTTTTATTTGCATTTTCACTATTGTATGTAAGTGGTTTAAATGCACAGGATTATGAATATATTGGTGTAAAAAAATGCAAAATGTGCCATAATAAAGAAGAAAAAGGCAACCAATATAAAATTTGGAGTGAAAGTAAGCATGCACACGCAATGGAAGCTCTAAATGCTGAAGAAGCAAAAGATCCAAAATGTTTGAAATGCCATTCTACTGCTGCTGGTGCACCGGAAGATATGCTATCTGATTACATTACTGTTGAAGAAGGAGTTTCTTGTGAGTCATGTCATGGACCGGGAAGTGCATATAAAAGTTCTAAAATAATGAAAGACAGAGAAGAAGCTATAAAAAATGGTTTGGTTATACCTACCGAAGAAGTTTGTAAAAAATGCCATAATGAGGAAAGCCCTAATTATAAAGGCTTTGATTTTAAAGAATACTCAGCTAAAATAGCTCACCCTTTAATAGAAGAAGACGAATAAAATAATTTTAATTTTCATAAAAAAAGCTCCTTAAATTTATTTAAGGAGCTTTTTTTTGCAACTAAGTATTCATAATCGTTCAATTACTTAAAACGAGGCTGTTCAATAAAGTTAACCCGCTTAATTTATACAAGAACGGAGTGAATTGAATGAATTCTGATAAATCGGAACAGGTTGTGTGATGGGACGTGTGAAGCAAAGCCTGCCTGTAGTGGCAGATAGGCGGAAAACCATGATTCCAGCCTGACGGCTGGCACAATAGACATACCCTAATTTGGAGGTTGTGAGACAACTCCAAATTTGTTGGTATAGTCTTAATCGTAGAAAATGTATGTATTTTCCGGGTTAATATTAGTTGCTCAATATATATTTTCGTTATAATTTATGCCATATTTTTTCAAAAACATCATGTATCCCTCTTTAATACCGATTGGATATCTGTTATAGGCTAAGCATTTGACTATAAAATACACTTTGTTTTATATAATACATGCATGAGCTCCCTCCGGTTTTTCGCATTGTTCCCATTTACCCGGCACACAACTTTTTCAATTTCTCGAAATTTATTTAGTTTACTTCGTTCGATTAAGCATAAAACGGGTTTGGCATGTTTTTCAAGAAAAAGTGTTTGATTTTTTGCTATTTAAATTTTCCTTTAAAAAATCTAATTTTTCTTTTCAGATATTTTATAGTTAAATTCGCCTAAAATAATGGGTACAGCAACTTTTAGTAAAACAGTATATAATAAAAATCCGAATGAAAATATTCCCATAGTTATAAAAATCTCCGACCTCGAAGGAAAATATTCATATATTTCTCCAAGCGTATCCGGGGTAAATCCAGGTATAATTAATCCAATTCCTTTTTCAATATAAACGCCTAAATAAATTAAAACGGCTCCAATATTAAGTGTAATAAAGTTTTTTCGTGTTTTAGGCACTAAAAATAATACAAAAGCTATTATATCAAAAGCAATAGCTAACCAACCAAATGGAACAATTGTATTGTGCCCTTCAACACCAAAATAAAGATATTGAGTATATACAAAGTGTTCAGTATTTGAATAAAACTCTTTAAATATTTCTGCACCGGTTAAAAACAAATTAAAAAACATTGTATAAGCCATTAGTTCAGCTAATGTCCATAATGCTTCATCTTTAATTTGTAATTTAGTAGTCTTTCGTAATATTTGAAATAGTATTAGCATTATAGCAGGGCCGGAACAAAACGCAGAAGCAATAAATTTGGGAGCTAATATAGCACTATTCCAAAATGGCCTTGATGCCATGCCGTTATACAAGAAAGCAGTTACAGTATGAATTGCCACACCTGCCGGTACTGACAGCAGAACAAGAGGAATAACATATTTTTTATTGTATTCTTTTATATTAAACGCTCTGTAAAGAATATGAAATGCAATAACAGAATTCAATATTAAATAAAATATTAAAACAACTGAATCCCATGCAAGAATTGATCTACTTAATTGTAACCATCCAATAAAAGGAATCATATGCCAGAATCGTTCAGGATGCCCCATATCAACCAGAATAAAAAGAATGCACATAACTATTGCACTAATAGCTAACAATTCACCTAATATTACAATTTCTTTAATTGGTTTCCAATTATAAACATAAGCAGGTATTACCAGCATTATTGCTGCGGCTGCTATACCTACCATAAAAGTAAAATTACCTATATAAAACCCCCATGATACCTGATCTCTCATAGATGTAACAATTAAACCATTGTTAACTTGCCCAATATAACTAACAACTCCAAGTGTAATTAATGAAAGTAGTAAGGTTATCCATGCCCAATAAATTTTGGGGCCTTTAAACAATTGCTTTAAACTTCCTATAATAAAAATTCTAAAATGCATAAATTTCCTCCTTGTTTTAGGTTCCGTAGAAATAATAAAATTTAGGTTGTGTATTTAGCTCTTCTTTCAGAATAAAAACCCGTTTGTTTTTCATTATTTCCCTTATTTCACTATTTTCATCTAAAAGATTACCAAATTTTCTAGCTCCAACAGGGCAAATTTCAACACAGGCAGGATATTTCCCTTTTCGAACTCGCTGAATACAAAATGTGCATTTCTCAACTACACCTTTTGGCCTTGGCCTGTTCCCCAAATATTCTGTTATTGGATTAATTTCTTCTTTTGGAATGCCTGGTTCTGACCAATTAAAATGCCTTGCATCATAAGGGCATGCAGCCATACAAAACCGACAACCAATACACCAATTGTAATCAACTACAACAATTCCATCAGGTTCTGTCCATGTTGCATGTACGGGACAGACTTTTGTACAAGGTGCATTTTTACAATGATGACACTGAACAGGCATATAAAAATGTCCTTCCTCAGGAACTTTTTTGGGTTCATAATAAGGAGTAGAATGTAATAAATCAACTCCTTTGTCTTTTTCCATTTGTAATACTTTTATCCATTGTACCTGTGGATTTCTTGACTGATTATTTTCTGCAACACAAGCATAAACACATCTACGGCAGCCAATACATCTGGAAAGGTCTAATCCGTATCCAAATAAAACATCTTCTATTGCGGGTGTTGAATTAACACTTATTTCAACATCATATTTCTTTTTATATTCTCTTTGCAAGCGCTCTAATACACCATCCAATTCTGCAGGGCTTAATTCCTTAAAATGTTTTTGGAAGTATGCTTCAATTTTATCGCCTGTACATCCGGGTAAAGCCGATAACGTTCCAATTGCAGCTGTACCTGCTGCCATCCATTTCATAAATTTACGCCTATCAATCTTATTTTTAGGAGCTTCAAAATTCTGCTTTTTTTCCATTTATTTCTTATTTTAAAGAATCTAAACTTATTTGTAAAGGGGTTAAAGGTTTTGGTTTTGGTTTTAATGGCTTAAATCTGGGTGAGTGTGGATCATGACAATGAACACACAATAAATATTGCTTTTTGCCGTTCCATTCTCCTGTTCTTTTTCCATGAATTCCAAGTTTCCAGTCTCGGTATTTTGGCCCATGACATTGTCCACATAATTTGTATGATTTTTTAAAACTCAAAAGCTTTCCGCTTGCTAACCTTAACGAATCACGATTGTTTGCGTCGTGACATGCTAAACACCATCTGTTTTCAGAGTCATGATTAAATACAATATCATCATGCATTTCAACTAATTCTCGTCGTTGGGTATTTACTTCAAGGTCGTCATGACAATCTGAACATGGATAAAAATCTAATGATAATGGAGGATTGGCAACTAAAATTTCTCCTAAAAAATTTGAATCCTTTATAGATGTTATTTCCTTATTTTCTTTATTTGATGTATATTCATTTGAGTCTTTTTGCATTTTACATCCTACTAGCCCAATCATACTTATAGAAATAAAACACAAGGTTAAAACAAAAAAATTTAATCTTATTTTAAATAGAAAATTGTACATAATTTAATTAATTACAAAAGCTTAATAAAAATTTAAAGTATGTACAATTTTTTGAAATAAAAAATTATAGATTTTCATACAAACCAACTTGACAGATTTATATAAAAAATTAGTGCTATTTATTATTCTTTATTCCTGTATCATTAAACAATTACTTATCAATATATTACACATAATAATTCACAAAGCATTATTCAAATTCTCAATATATGTCTTTATTTTTTTTGTTTATGTATAATTAAAATACAAATAGATTTCTTGTTACAGTATGATATATATCGCAATATGTTTGATATAAATCTTCTGGCAAGTCGAGATTATAAGATGAATAGTATTGCCTGATAAATTACAAATTAATAATTTTAGTAATTCTTAAAAATACGAATTTCAAACTCCTTATGTACTTATTCTATGCAAAATAAACATAAAAAGTTAATTAAATTAGGTTGGATTATACTATTCTTAATAAGTATTTTTTTCCAAAATAAAACTATTTACAGTCAAACAAACGATGACTGCTTTATGTGTCATGAAGACCATAGTTTGACAAAAAAAAGAGATGGTAAAACAGTTTCTTTATATATGGATGTAAATTCATTACAGAATTCTGTACATAAGAATGTTGCGTGTGTTGATTGTCATTATGATGTTTCTGACGGTGATTTTCCTCACGCAGAAGAATTACAAAAGGTTGACTGCGGGAAATGCCATATTGATGAAAATTCAAAATATTTTCGTGGTGTTCACGGCCAGGCATTGCGTAATAATGCTTCGCATACGCCAACTTGTAAAGAATGTCATGGCAAAACACATAGTATATTACCCCCCTCCAATCCAAATTCGCTAACTTATAAAATGAATATTCCCATTTTATGTGGTAAATGCCATAGAGAGGGAGCTCCGGTTTCAAGAACTTATAATATTACAGAACATAATATTTTAGAAAATTACAGTCAAAGTATTCACGGCCAAGGACTTTTTAAACAAGGATTAATTGTAACAGCAACTTGTAATAATTGCCACGGTAATCATTTAATATTGCCACATACTAATTCATTATCAACAATATCAGTAAATAATATTGCCAAAACATGTATGCAATGCCATGCAAGGATTGAAAATGTTCATAAAAAAATAATAAAAGGAGAATTATGGGAAAAGAAACCGGGAGCTATTCCGGCTTGTACAGATTGTCATCCACCACATAAAGTTAATGTTCAAAATATAGTTGCAAGTATTGCAGATAAGCAATGCTTAAAATGTCATGAAAAAGATGACATTTATAAAACAGAACATGATAAAAAAGTCTCACTAAAAGTAAACAGAGCAGATATTGACCTTTCTGTACACAAGAATATTAATTGTGTTAAATGCCACTCTGATGTTTCGGCTAAACTAAAAAGGCCATGTGAAACAGCAAATACAGTAGATTGTGGAAATTGTCATAATGAAGTTTCAACGCTATATTATGAAAGTGGACACGGAAAAGCTTATTTTGCTAAAGATACAAATGCACCATATTGTACTGATTGTCATGGTAAACATAGCATAAAAGCTAAAGATGATGATACCGGGCCAATATTCAGGTCAGAAATTCCAAAATTATGTGGCAACTGCCATGCAAAAGATAAAAAGGCTACACAAAACAAAGGATTGAAAGAAGAAAATGCTCTTGCTGATTATTCAACCAGTGTGCATGGCAGAGGCTTGACGGAAAAAGGACTTTTGGTAAGTGCTATATGTACAGATTGCCATACTACCCATCATATATTAAAAGAAGCAGATATATATTCTTCTGTAAATCCTAAAAATGTTCCTTCAACTTGTGGAAATTGTCATAAAGGAATTTATGATGAATATATAACAAGTGAGCATTCAATAGAACATAATGATGAATCAAAAAAATACCCAACTTGCGCTAACTGTCATTCAGCTCATGTAATTTCGGATGTTGAAAAGGATAAATTTATGACTGAGATTACACTACAATGTGGTTCGTGTCACAAATATTTAGCTGAAACTTATCTGGAAACGTACCACGGAAAAGCCTATCAATTAGGCAATCTAAAAACAGCAAGGTGTTCTGATTGTCATGGAGCTCATAACATATTAAACGTAAATAATCCTAATTCGGCAGTGGGTATTCACAATATTGTAAATACTTGTAAAAAATGCCATCCTGATGCAAATAAAAGATTTACAGGATATTTAACTCATGCAACACACAACGAAAAATCCAAATATCCTATTTTATTTTATGCATTTTGGGCAATGACTATATTACTAATTTCTGTGTTTGGATTTTTTGGGCTTCATATACTTTTATGGTTACCGAGGTCATTTATGGAAAGAAGAAAAAATAAACATATTAAAAAAGAAGGCCCTACCGTATATGTAAGACGTTTTTCACGTAGCCAGCGCATTACACATATTTTTGTAATATGCAGTTTCCTTTTACTTGTTGCTACAGGAATGGCATTAAAATTTGCAAATATGCCATGGGCCAAAATAATGGCAGACTTATTTGGAGGAATTCAAATGGCCGGAAAAATACATAGGTTTGGTGCAATTATTACAATTGGCTATTTTATTTATCATTTGTATTATTTGATTAGAAGAAAAATTTCAGGGAAAATAAAATTCAGTAAATTTATTTTTAGCAGTAAGTCACTAATGTTCAATAAACAAGATGTAAAAGATTTTTGGGCTACAATAAAATGGTTTATTGGGAAAGGTGAAAAACCCAGATATGGAAGATGGACTTATTGGGAAAAATTTGATTATTTTGCCGTTTTTTGGGGAGTGGCAATAATTGGATTTACCGGATTAATGCTCTGGTTTCCTGAATTATTTGCAAAGGTATTGCCAGGTTGGCTAATTAATGTTGCCCAAATAGTACATAGTGATGAAGCTTTATTAGCAGCCGGATTTATCTTTACTATTCATTTTTTTAATACTCATTTTCGCCCTCAGTCATTTCCAATGGATACCGTAATATTTACCGGTTATGTACCTTTAGATGAATTTAAAAATGATAGACAGCGTGAATATGAAGAATTAGAAAAGTCAGGACGTCTGAACGATATTCTTATCAAAAAAGAAATGTCAAAAACAAAGCTAAAATGGATTAAAACTTTTGGATTTATATTCCTGGCAATTGGGGTAACTCTGGTTGTTCTTATTATATATTCCCTTTTAAAAGGTTAATATGTTTAGAAGTTTATTTACTTAATTATTAGGTACAACGGTAATAGAAGATAAGTTGACTTAAATTTTATCGGATATTAAAATTAATTAAATAACCTATTTATAGATTTATAATGCTTAAATGATTATGAATAATAAAAAAAAATTAATTATTGTGCCTTTATTTTTAATCTTGTTAATGACAAGTTGTAAAGATAAGGAGATTATTCCTTCTATTATTATTAAAGATGATAATGCTAAAGAGATTAATAACGATACATTGATTGTTGCTTTAAATAGTACACATCAGACATTAGTTGACGTAATATATGAAGAAGGAAGTGATATAAAGTATTTAAGACAAGTTGATAATAAAGATATTGAAAATTTGACTCCACAGTTGGATAATGATATTAATTTTATTACTAATGGAAGAGATGAAAATGGATATTTTGAAAATGTAGTTATTACGACTAAGTTTTTAGAATCAAAAATGAGTAATGGTACTATTGTGAAGATTACGGTTCAGATAAATACTGATTTAGCTGAATCTGTATATTATAAAGTTGAGTGATCCTATTTTTGAATATTAGATTTAAATATTAATGATTTATCTTTACCACAGAACCTAAAACGCCATATACTGAATTACTCTCATGTTGAAAACAGTCAATTGTCTTGTTTTTTTTATCACTTTGAAAGTTTATATTTGATGTTTTCTTAACAAATACTTAAAAATAAGGAAGTTTCTTGCTAACACTAATTATTTTTTTTAACAAAGATAACTTCATCGATAAATGTTTGCTTTTTTTACTATATATATAGTTATATTCGCCTATAAAATATTATTTACTTTGTTTAAAATTGCAGTTTTTAAAAAGTTCGTATAAAACAATTTAAAATTAACCATAAAATTATTTATTCACTTTAAATTTAAATAAATGAAACTACCAAAATCGTATTATAACACGCTGTCATATATTGGAACTTTGGTTGCCGGCTTAAGCTTGTTGTTAATTATTTTCTTGTTTATGATAACCTACTTCTTTCATGTTGGAAGTTCTTATATTGGGTTGTTTTTATATATAATTATTCCATCCTTGCTTGTTTTGGGTTTGATAATTATTCCTGTTGGGATGTTTTTTGAAAGAAGAAGAAATAGATTAGAGGAAAAAGGGAAGATTAAAAAGAGTAAATTAATTATTGACTTAAATAATTACAGGCATAGAAATGCAGTTTTCATTTTTACTTTAGGAACTATTGTATTTATATTTTTAACAGGTATTGGTAGTTATGAAGCTTTTCATATTACAGAATCGGTTAAATTTTGTGGTACAACTTGCCATACAGTTATGAAACCCGAATATACAGCCTATCAAAATTCACCCCATGCTAATGTTACTTGCGTTGAATGTCATGTTGGCGAAGGAGCCGATTGGTATGTAAAATCGAAGCTTTCCGGATTATACCAGGTATATTCTGTAATATTTAAAAAATATCCAAAACCTATTCCAACTCCTGTTCACAGCTTGAGGCCTGCTCGTGAAACTTGTGAAAAATGCCATTGGCCTAAGAAATTTTATTCAAATTTACTAGTATCAGAAAGACATTATTTAGCAGACAAAAATAATACAGAGTGGGATATTAATTTGAGGATGAAAATTGGGCCAAATCATAGTGCTAATGGTTTTACAGAAGGTATTCACTGGCATATAAATAAAAATGTTAAGATTGAATATATTACCAATAAAGAAGATCGTTCAAGTATTCCATGGGTTAGATACATTAATAAAGTAACTAATGATACTGTTTTATTTGAAAATACAGAAAGTCCTTTAAAAGAAAAGGAAATAGAAGAATCAGACTTAAAAACACGTGAGATGGATTGTATGGATTGCCATAACCGGCCATCACACGTATATAGTGCTCCTCAGGATTTTGTTGATGAAGCAATTTCTGCCGGCTTAATATCAAGAGATATTCCCAAAATAAAAGCCAGGGCAATGAAAGTTCTTAACAAAAAATATAGTACACAAGATTCTGCAATAATGATAATTACTGAGAAATTAAATAGTTATTATTCGAAAAAGTACCCTGAAATATACAATGATTCTGCACAATTAGTACAAAAAGCAATTGTTGCTATTACTGATGAATATAAAAAAAATGTATTCCCTGAAATGAATGCCAGTTGGGATGCCTACCCTAATTTTATTGGACATAAGGAATATGATGGTTGTTTCAGGTGCCATTCAGGTTCTCATAAAAGTAGCGATGGCCAAACTATTTCAAAAGATTGTAATTTATGTCATACTATTTTAAAACAGGGAAGTAATGCAGAAAATATGGAAGTTGCTGATATTGACAGTTCTTTAACATTTAAACACCCTGAAGATATTGACGGAGAATGGAAAGAAACTAATTGTTCTGAGTGTCATAGAGAATTGTATTAAATTATTAAAATAAATAATTTTAAAACCTTCCTTAAAAAAATATAAGGAAGGTTTTTTTGTACTACTTAACGTAAATGATATTTATTATAAACAAGCTTGTAATAAGTGACTCTCATAATTAATCAGGAAAATCTGGATTTCTCGCTTTGCTTCCTAATATCCATCGCACGGCCTGTTTTGTCTTCTCGGAATTCATACAATTCGCTTCACTTTATTATAAATTAGGCAAGTTAATATGCTATATTAATGTTCATAGGTTTGCCAAAATTAGTCTTCTTTATGAAGTATTATTTGCTTGTTTTTATTCTCCAATTCTAAAAATAGCCAAATACTGATTCTGTATTCTCAGAATCGTGTATCCACAAAACATATTTAAAATTAGAATTTGTTTATTTCGGAACAATCTAATCACCGATACAACGAACAGAAAATCCGTTTGACTTATTGATGCTGTTGCGGAGAATATCGGTGTTGTCGTAGCTCAGGGTGCGGCGGTAGGCACCACTACTATTGCCTTCTGTACTACTCCACCAGTAACCCCAGTCACCCAAATCGTAGAACGAACCATCGTAGTAGCTGTCGCGATAGCCACTAGGAAGAGCAGAAAACCCAGATGTTCCAAAAGTGGTGTCATTTTCTAAACTTCCATCAGTCCATAGTCCGGAGTTTCCTGCAAGCTTGCTTGCTTCATTTGTTCCACGCCCCCATCCTGCACTATCAGCATCTACCTGAGACATACCAAGATACATTTCAAGTTGCTTCCATTCTTCATCACTTGGCAAGTGCCATCCATCGGGGCAAACGCCTTGT
Organism: Chlorobiota bacterium; assembly: GCA_013152655.1. Classification (GTDB taxonomy): domain Bacteria; phylum Bacteroidota; class Bacteroidia; order Bacteroidales; family B39-G9; genus JAADFW01. The sequence goes on along the minus strand of JAADFW010000242.1, from coordinate 4,166 downwards.
ACTCCGCTTGGGTTTGTATTGCTGCTTATAGCATTATCGCCCATAGCTGCTGCCCAAGTATATAAAGCTCCATATGTATTAATTTCGTTGCTCGTATTATTATTATAATAACAATAGGCATCATCGGTATTGTTATCAGAAAGATTCTTCCATTCAGTATTATCGGTAACAAGTGGTATAGCTGTACCATTGGGATAATGTGTAACTTTCAGGTTTTCTGCCATCCATTCTTGATTGCCAATTGTAACTGTTTGATAAACGTTACCGTCATAGTCGGTTAATGGTTGAGGTTGAGCAGCACTAATTCCCGGAATAATTACCCAATTTCCACCACTTAGATAGAGAGTATCACCTATTGCTGAAACAGAGAATAGTTGTATTTCATTAGTTGCACTTATAACATTATTTGTAATATCAATACCTGTGCCTGCTGTATATAAACCAGCTGTTTGATGTTCTGTATCCATATCAGAATAATCTGTTTTAGCATAATTCCACACTTTAATATTATCCATAATATATTTATTATAAGCCTGTGAGTCCGGTCCTGTTCCTATATAAAAATGATCATAAGTTGTAGTTGCATTATCATCCCAAGTATCGGTTGACGTTCCAATTATACTATCGCCTCTATAAATACGAATTGTTTCGGCCGTTCCATCAATACCATTAACATCCCAAACCAAAGCAATATGAAAAGCCTCTCCAACTGTTGCTACAAATTGCTGTGATTCTTCAGGTGTTTTATGTATTGTACCATCAAAGTTAACACCACCGCTGATTCCCAGACCCGTTATCCCGTCGCCCCATCTAACAAATGCTAAAGCATCACTCCCAGAAATACTATAACCTACTAACATATATGCACCGTAATTAAAGGCTACCGGATTAGTAACCTTTGGCATAACCCAAAACTCAATTGTTCCGCTTGTTCTACGGGCTTCTAAAACTGATGATGGAAATTTAATATAACTATTAACATCAGTTCTTACATAACCATTGCCGAATTTAGCAGGTTCGTAATTATTTCCTGGTCCAACTAATTCGCCATTTTCTCCAATTTCGCTATTTAATACTTCTGTCTCGCTTCCAAGTTTATTCCATAAAACTAAATTATTATCATCTCCATTTCCATGAGTATAAGAATCTAAATACGACTTAGTTACAACATCCTGATTATCGGTTGGATTTGCAATATTTTTAATTTGCAAACCGTTGCCATCATTACTTAAAGCCAACACATCAGAAAGATTTTGACTTTCTGTTCTTACAAACTGTGTGGTTGTATCTATAACTGCTGCTACCGTATCAGTAATAGTTGGTTTATTGATTAAATCGTTATAAGATTTATCCCAAGCAATATAAACAGGATCTGTTTCTGAAGAAATAAAACCGCTAACATCAGGAATATCATTTCTAATAGCAGAGGATGTATCTTCTAATGCACTTTGTGTTGCTAATCCGCTTATATCTTGGTCGCCTGTATTTGTGCCTGACAAATTACTTAAATTAGTAATATCGCTTGCAGTAATATTTGATGCCTGACTTTCTGCATAAACAGGGTCGGTTTCGGTAATAGTGTCTGTAACACTTTCGGCTGTTTTGGCGTGCAAAGCATAAGGTACGCTTAATAACTGGCTTGTTCCTGTAATTGTGTAATCTGTACCTCCTGACGGATCAGTTTCGGTTTTAATAAAGTATATGCCTCTTGCCCAATCAATTGCTGAAAAATCGTCTGTTGTTGTTCCTGTACCAATTTCAATTGTTACCAATCCGTTGGCGTTTGTTGTTGGTTTTTGGGTTTCGGTATAAACAGTTGTTCCTGTTGCAGAGCCTTGCAAGATGCTTATCTGCATTCCTACATCGCTATTTGTTACAAGGTTATTATCGGCATTACGTACTACTGCCTGATAACTTATTTTTTCTGGCGTTTGAGCGAAAACACTTGCAGTTAATAATACTGCTGATAGAATTATTGTTATTTTTTTCATAATTACCTGATTTTTTAAAGACACACATGTGTGTTTTTACATTATTGTTTGATTATTTTAAATGTTTTTATTTCTTTTTGATTATCAATTATTCGTAAAAAATAACTGCCTTGAATTAGAACTTCAGTGTTGATCTCTGTTTTGGCAACTATAATTTTTTCTGTTTTTATTATTTTTCCATCAATATCAAAAAGTTGATAAAACAAATTTTTATTGTTAAAATCATCAACTTTTAAAGTAATAAAATCGCTTGTTGGGTTTGGATAAGCAGTACATTCAAGATTAATGCCTTTAGCTTGTTCAATTCCTGACACAACCGAAATTTCATAGGGTTGTTGTACTCCTTCTGCTACTGAATAGGAATTTGTGCCTGTGTTAGTGGTATAAACCACTTGTCCTACGGAATAGCTCGCTGAGCCTCCGGGGCCTGAAATATTACCGCCTGCTGCCGGTATGGCTTCCTGTGCTTGCACTCCTATTAATCCTATACTTAACAAAAGTACTGCACTTAATTTTAGCTTTTTGTACTTCATTATTCTCTGTTTTAATTATCAACCTTAAATTATTAATATTATATTTTTTTCAGGTTTATTATTTGACAGTAATATTTATTGCTCTACTATCTCTACTCTTCTGTTTCTTGCTTTTCCTCCATCCGTTGTATTTGAAGTAACAGGTGATAGACTCGCATCCCCATAAGCTTTTAACTGCTCTTTATTTACTCCATATTTTGTTATTAAATCATTCATAACAGCTTTTGCTCTATTTTCCGACAAAGTCATATTCGAAGTAAAATCTCCAACATTATCAGTATGTCCTACAATAAAAAACTTTTTATCTTTATGAGCGTTAAGGTAATCTGCAATTTGTTTCATTTGATTATTTGAATTTGTTTCAATTTGAAAACTTCCCGAGGCAAAATGAATATTATAAAATATCGAATGTCCACTAAATTCAATATTCTGTGATATATTATCAGCTTTTACAAGTCCAAGTTTTAGAGGAACGGCTTCAACAATCGATTGATTAACAATGACAAAACTTTGTCCCCAATTTCCACCTGTTCCAATGTATAGTTCAACATATACATCGATAGAATCTTTAACGCCCTTTGCTACAATGTTATAATAATCTTTATCACAATCAACACCATAAGACTCTTCAGGAGCTTTTGAGAAATATCCGTAATCTTCACGCCAGAAGCAGGAGTTTTTATTGTGTTCGATATATAAAATATTATAACCTGCAATAGTTAAAGCATTTTTGTAATTTTCATAGACTTGGAGTACTCCTTCGGTAATAGGAATAAGATATTGATTGTTCATTATTTTTCCTTTTACATCTAAATATTTTTCAAAGAATTGACCACGTCCACCAAAATCTTTTCTAATCGGTTCACTTAATCCAAAATAAAATTCTCCGTAATTTATTATATTATATTCTTGTATTATAGCTCCTTTGTATCGAGATAATCCAAGGTAGTCACTACTACCTTCTACATCTGTTTTTCTTGGTTCGTGTGCAAAAAGATTTGATGAAATCATTAATGCAATTACTACGAAAATTTCTGCTGCTTTTTTCATTTTTGATTCTCCTTTTTGTTTGATTACTTATTTTATTTAATTGGCTTATACTGTTTTATTAAATTATTTTCATCTTTCCCGTGTCTGTTTTTATTTCTTAACTCATTTAATAATATTTCATTTTCAAATGACTTTGGAGCTTACTTTTTTTCTTTCACCTGTTTTTTTCGCCCGCAAATAAGATACGAGAGAATCAACAATAGATCGAATAATACGATTAAAAACCACCAACTGATTGCATTGTGGAGTAAAAACCCCATTAATATGCCAATAATGCCAAATATTATGGGGAACAAATGTTTTTTGGCATGATCAGATCTCACCATACGAATCTGTAGAAAAGAAAAGATAAGGGTAGGAATCGTTACCAGCCATGAGGTTAAAACAATCAATCCCCCAAAAAATGACCAACCCTCACCTTTAAACTGCTGAAAAGCAATATAACCGATATATAAATTCAAAAATATTAAAAGTACGGAAGTAAGAAAAGACATTGATAACAAAAACCAACACTTTTTCGCCACACCATTGAAAGGCTTAAATGCTTTTTTTAACTGTTTCTTCATTCCTTTTCCCACTTTAAGCGACAGCG
>JAADFW010000241.1 GCA_013152655.1 Chlorobiota bacterium | reverse complement strand
TAATAAACAAGAAAACAAAACAGGTTCACTTTTTCAACAAAATTCAAAAATAAAACCTATTAATGATATTCTCAATGGTAAAATATCAAAACCAAATAGTGTAGGATATGAATATTATTGTTTTCATTATATACATAATAATCCGGTTAAAGCTGGTTTAGTTGCTAATAAAGAAGATTGGGAATTTTCATCATATCGTGATTATATTGGTTTGCGTAATGGAAGTTTAATAAATAAAATTATTGCGTTTGAAACTATAACATTAGAAGATGATATGTTTAACAAGCAAAGTGGGTTAGATAAAATTTTGGAATTTTAATCTGTGCCATCCGTGGTACCGCTATAAGCGGTGCTACGGATTGCGAATTAAAATGTGAAAAACAAATTCTTTAACAATTAATTGCTTTACTTTAAGATTTACAATAATTTTATACGTTTTGATTAATTAATTATAATGAAGGGTGGTAATTTTTTATTAAAGAATCTTTTAAAGGGTTTTATCTGGCTTCTTGCTATTGTAGCTATATTTATTTATGTAAAGGAAAAAGTTGACGTAGATTACTATGCCTGGCTAAAACCGCTTTCATCCAGATTAGGACTAATTTATCTCATCTTTATTATTTCGGAAGTGATTTTTGGAATTATTCCGCCTGAATTATTTATGATTTGGGCTGCTACTAAATTTACTTTTACAGGATTTGTATTTCAGATTTTCTTTCTTTCCGCTTTATCTTATTTAGCTGGCATTTTAGGTTATTGGATTGGCGCCTTTTTAAACAGAAGCTTGTTTTTCAGGGTTAGTAAAAAAAGAATACTTGGAAAATATGATAAATACTTATTTAAATATGGCGAATTTTTGGTTGTTGTAGCTGCTGTTACACCTATTCCATTTTCCGGCATAAGTATGTTGGTAGGCTCTTTAAAATTACCTTTTAATAAATATTTATTATTTGCATTGACCCGCTTTTTGCGATTTTTTATTTATGCTTATATTGTGTGGCAAGCTAACATTCTGTACTAAATATTTATTAACTTTTGAAAACTATATAATATGTAATTCTATTTAATGAAATTTAATTATGGAAAATTTTATTTATAATAACCCGGCCGTACTGCATTTTGGAAATAATATTTCAGGTGAAATTGGACAAACGGTTAAAAAATATGGAGATAAAACCCTTTTAGTATATGGGACAGGGTCTGTTAAAAAGAATGGAATCTATGATATTATTGTGTCGGAATTAAATAAGAATTCAATTGAATTTGTTGAATATAGTGGCATAAAACCTAATCCGGTTATTGAGGATGTTTATAAAATGATTGAATTAGGACAAAAGGAGAATGTTAATTCAATTCTTGCCGTTGGCGGTGGCAGTGTAATTGATTCGTCAAAAGTTGTTTCTATAAGCCTGTTAGAGGATTTGGACCCATGGATGGTAGTTAAGGGGAAATTAAAACCCACTGTTTCATTGCCTTTGGTTACGGTGTTAACCCTGGCAGCAACCGGAACTGAAATGAATGCTGCTGCTGTGGTTCAAAACAAGAAAACGGGTGAAAAAATTGGATTTGTTAATCCTCTGTCGTATCCAAAACATTCGTTTTTAAATCCTGAATTTACCTTTTCTGTACCTGAGAATTACACGGCTTTTGGTATAGTTGACCAAATTGCGCATGCTTTGGAAGCCTGGTTTGCCAATGGCGATTCTACTCTCGCCGATCGTTTTATAGCTTCAATAATTATTGAATCTATGGAATTGGCGCCAAAAGTATTTGCAGAACCGCGTAATTATGAATATCGCTCAAAAATAATGCTGGCTGCCACTTGTGCGTTAAACGGAATAACCAGTTTAGGCAGAAAATATTCAGGCGACTGGGGTGTACATGATATTGGGCATACTTTATCATTTTTGTATGATACTCCTCATGGGGCAAGCCTGTCAATTGCTTATCCGGCATGGTTAAAACTGCAAAAAAGCCGAATTCCTGATAGAATAAAAAAACTGGGAGAATTTATTTTTAATGAACCGGATATTGAAAAATTTATAAGTAAACTTGAGGATTTCTTTCACTCTGTACAGTCGCCAATAAGGCTAAGTGAAATACAAATTGAAGAAAATGAGCTTAACAATATTGAAAAGTTAATGAACAAAAACAGTGTTAATGGCTTAGTTCATAAATTAGGAAGTAATGATTATAATGAGCTTATAAATTTAATGAAATAAGTTGGTGTTTATTAATGTGTTGTGGCCAATGGTCAATCTATTGTTGAAAATTGCATTACAGTTAATTTTTGATTAATTTTGAATTATGAAGACAATAAATAGCATAGAGACTAAAATAAGTCAATTATCACCAGGATTAATGGAAGAATTAGAACGCTATTTGGATTATTTGATTAATAGACGAGTAGCTCGAAAATCTAAAAAATTAAAACAAAATTGGGCTGGGGGATTAAAGAACATAAAATTAACAGCAATTGAATTGCAAAAAAAATCATTGGATTGGAGACAAGGGAAAAATTCTTAGTTGATACGAATATTTGGTTAGAAAGATTATTAGATCAAGATAAATCGGAAATTGTATCAAAATTTCTTGATTTAGTTCCAGCTAATCAAATATTTGTAAGCGATTTTACGGTTCACTCAATTGGAGTCATTTTGACTATTTTGACTAAATTGAAGAAATTAGATATCTTAGATAAAATCGTCACGGATTTATTCATTCATGGACAAGTAGAACAGATTACTCTTGATACGATTGATATATTTGATATAATCTCAAATATTGAAGAATTTAATTTAGACTTTGATGATTCATATCAGTTGACTGTTTCGCAAAAATTTGATTTAACATTAATCACCTTTGATAAGGACTTTAATGTAAAAGGGATTAAGAAAAAATCACCCGAAGAGATTATTCAAGCCCAATAACCACAGGCCACAACACGGTATATATTCAAGAGCGGTTTTCGGTGGTTTACAAAACTTTTTTACCTTTAAAAACAAAATCAATAAATTGAAACAGAAGTGGTTGTAATTCCGCTCCAAAATATATACCAACCGTTGTAGGGCATTCCCCCCATCCCGAGAACAGGATTAAGTTTTTAAGCTAACGATAAAATGGGGAGAAAGAATGAGATTGAAAATGATAAAATTAAAATATATAAAGCGTAGACAATCAACAGGTTAATTTACCGATAGTCACAATTGGGGTATTCCAGAGACATTGACTTATGAGGTTAACGAAAGGTGAAAAACAGGAAATAAGAGGTGAGATTTGAAGAAAAAGCACTTTTTGTAAGTTGTTGTAAATCAGTTTATACAATCAAAATGCCTTATATTTTAAGCGTTATTTGCAATAAAATCCAATAAATCAACCAACTTCCAAAAAAAATATCTATATTTGCACCAGAAAAAACAAATGAAACAAATGAATTTTATTCAACTATATCATCATCATTTTCATACTAGCCCTCAGGCGAGCAGGAGATGATATATATAAATTAAAAATATTTCAAAACCCGTCTGAGTAAATCAGACGGGTTTTTTGTTTTTATACATTCCCAACAGGTTTACTCAGTCATTAAATTTTAAAAATGAGTAAACTAAAAATTGCCATTCAGAAGAGCGGAAGATTAAATGAAGAGTCGCTTAAATTGTTAAAATGTTGTGGTATTTCCATCAATAATGGAAAAGACCAATTAAAAGTTAGTGTCTCTAACTTTCCGATTGAATTACTTTATCTACGAAATTCAGATATCCCTCAATACATAGAAGACGGAGTAGCAGATATTGGTATTGTAGGTGAAAACCTATTAATCGAAAAACAAAAGGAAGTAAAGATAATTGAACGCTTGGGTTTTTCAAGATGTAAAGTAT
>JAADFW010000240.1 GCA_013152655.1 Chlorobiota bacterium | reverse complement strand
CATTTTATAGCAATTGCCAATATTTGAATATGAATAAGAAATTGCATCAAAATTATTTATCTCTAATGCTATTTTCAGGGCTTCATTATGATAAGCAAGGGCTTCATCGTAAACACCAAAGTCCTGGTATATTAATCCTATATTATTTAGAATAGTAGATACTCCTTTACTATCTTTTATTGCCTTTCTGATTTTTAATCCGGTCCGATAACTTTGCAAAGCATCATTCCATTTCCCGAGAGCCCAGTTTGAAGAAGCAATATTATTTATAAGCATTCCTATTCGAGTACTGTCATTTAATTCTATATATATTGATAATGATTTATGATAAAAGCCAAGAGCTTCATCAAATTTCCCTAAGCTCCAGTAATAAAATCCAATGGTATTTAAAAAAAATGCCTTTCTACTGTCATCCAAATTATAACTTAAAGCCTGAAGGTAATAATCAATTGCCTTTTCTTTATCAAAAGAGCCAAATAGGCTTGCAAGTTGTGTAATAACTTCAAGTTTTAGAGTATCTTCCTGAGCTTGCTCCAGTAATATCCTTAAACTATCAATAGTATGAAGCTTTTCCTTAGCCTGGCTCTGGGCTCTTAAAACTCCAACTATTCCCATAATAAGTATAAGAAATATTATTTTTACTAATCTGACTTTCATTTACATTTTAATCTGTCAATTTGCTATTCAGAATGTTATTGAATTTATTTATTATAACTTATCTCCAATCTATCAAATGATAGTGCTGGTAAATGTAGAAAATTTTTGTCTCTGTTATTTTAGTGATTGAGTCAATTTTTATTTCTGAATTTTATTTCTGAATTAATTATAAATCCACCTCTTTTCAACAAACATTACTGTAAATGTAATGTTTTTTAGTTTCAATTCACAACTTTCTACCTGCTTGTTCTTAGCTATTGTTATACTGGTTGCATCTTCGTTTCGACCTGTAAATCAAGTGCCTACGAAGAACAGGGAATAAATTTGTTTTTTTAGAGGGAGAGAACCATATTGCTTGAAAAGCAAAAAACCGGGCTGGTTTGGTAAACTTTTAACCAGCTTAATTGGCTTCGCCGAGTACTTCGTGGTTCATTCAATTCACTCCGTTCTTGTATAAATTAAGCGGATTAATGAATGTTCCGGGTTAAAGCAAAATTGGTAGTGAGTGGGTTTGTAAGACTGCTTTACTTGTTTGATTATGAAGGTTTGACAAATTAATAGGTTTTCCTGATTCTCCTTGGTAGTGGTTAAATACTATAACTTCCTATATTAGAATGATTGTTGTGAATCCTCTTTGCTCATTTGGCAAGGTTCTTTCTTATTCATTCTATTAAGTTATAAATCAGAATAATAATGAATTTTTTTAATAAAAAACTGATAAACTATGCTTTTCTTATTTATCTGTTTGTGGTTATAAATTGTATTCATCTTTAATAATTCTTTACGTTTAGAAATAAAGTTATTTATCATTTTATAAAAAGAATAATGTGCTTTAGCAACTGCAAAAAAGTTTTTAAATTCCATACTTAATAAAAATTTAAGAGCTGCTATTCCATCCAATATCATTCTAATCATAAAAACTTGAAAAAAGTGTTTTGGCGATAAGTTTTTATAAAGCATCAGAAGGCTATTTCTAAAATTCAAGTATGTTTTATGCGGGTTAAGATAGTCTAAGGTAGCACCTCCAACATGATAAATTACAGATTGTGGCTCAAACATTATTTTATAACCCCTGTTTTTAAATCGCCAACACAAATCAATTTCTTCCATATGGGCAAAAAAATCTTTATCAAAACCACCAAATTGAGCAAATAAACTGGCACGTACAAAAAAGCAAGCTCCGGTAGCCCAGAATATTTCCTCTCTGTTATTATATTGCGCTTTATCCTCTTCAACAATATTTAAGATTCTTCCTCTGCAAAACGGATACCCATAGCGATCAATAAATCCGCCTGCTGCACCTGCATGTTCAAAAAACCTTTTATTCCGGTACGATCTTATTTTTGGCATACAAGCAGCAACCTGAGTATTGTTATCCATTAATTCAATAACAGGTTCAATCCAATTACTACTAACTTCAATATCTGAGTTTAGTAAAATATAATATTCAGCAGTTATATGTTGCAAACCTTTATTATAACCCTCAGCAAATCCATAGTTTTTATCAAGTTTAATAATTTCAATATCCGGATGTTTTTGTTGAAGAAAATTTACAGAATTGTCGGTAGAATTATTATCGATTACAAATATTTTTGCATCTTCAATATTTGAATATTTAATAACAGAGGGTAAAAATTGTTCAAGAAGTTCAACTCCATTCCAGTTTAGAATTACAACAGCAGTCTTAGTCATTACAATTGAGGCTTAGCAACTATTATACAAAATCTTTTTTATGATGCTTCCATCTTTTATGAGACCAAAGCCATAATTCCGGTTTTTCCTGAATTATAGCTTCCAGTTTTCTTAAATGTTTTTGAGTAATTTCATATTCATTAGTATTAGCAGAATCATAAAATAATTCTTCAAATTCAACTTCATAAAATCCTTTTTTTATTTTATCAATATGAATAAAAACTACTGCTTGATTTAATTTTTTTGCAACTTTTTCAATGCCTAAATATAAGGGTGTTTCCTGATTTAAAAAATTTGTCCAATATTTAATTTCACTTTTTGCCGGTGTTTGGTCGCCAATTATTATCATTAAAGTTTTAATATTATCTTTTTGATAATTTATAAGAGTCTTTAAAGTATTTTTTAGAGGCACAGGTACCATTCCAAATTGGCTTCTTAATTTATAAACAAATTTTTCGAAATATTTATTATGTAAAGGTTTGTATAGTCCTAAAACCTGATAATCAGTAATAATATTAAGGCCAATTAAATATTCCCAATTTCCATAATGGCCAACAACTCCAATAATACTCTTGCCTGCTTTGTATAGGTTTTGTAATACTTCAATGTTTTTAAAAGTACACCTTTCTTTCATACTTTCTTCAGAAATTCCATCTAATAAAACTGTTTCAAGAATAGTATCGCATAAGTGGTGGTAATATTTTTGTTCTATTTTAATTATATCTGATAACAATTTATCTGGAAAAGCATTTAATAAGTTTGTTCTGACAACTTTTTTTCGATAACCAACTATATAATAAAGTATGACAAAGAGAAAATTTGACAATAAAAGAGCAATTTTAAATGGGAGGGCGGTTAAGATTGTGTTAAAACCTTTAAATAGTAAGAATAATAATTTTTTCATAAAGGAAATTAAATTTATGTGCCTCTTAGGAGAGATGTGTTTTTTATAACTTAAATTTTGCAAGTAAATGTAATAATAACTTATTTTTTATCACCTTATAAAGTTATAATCATCATAAACACCACCTTTTTGCTTTTGGTTATTATCTTCTGTGGTGAAATCTTTCATCAGAATCTTGCCCCAATATTGGTTGCTAACTTCACCTTTTGCATTAGAGTGAATTAGCTGATAATCATTTACTGCCAAGCCAGGCTTATAGAAAACAAATTTTCTGTTTGTTTGTCCTTGTGTATGGTAATAATGCCATATTTCATAAGGATAATAATCTATTTCATATCTTTTGTCGGTTATTGTATTAGGAGTTCCATATTGCAAATATACTCTGCCTCTATCAGTTTCATAACCTTTCATAATTTGTGTGCTAAATGCTTTATTTACATAATTTACTTGTTTTTGGTACGTCAGCCATTCTTGTTCGGGGAAGTTGCTATTACGTTTTTCCCAGAAATTCAAAAAGAATTTTTGCATCAAATCAATATTTGCGGCTTTAAGCTGATTATCAGCGAATGTGCGTTCCATTACATCAGAAATTGGCCTTAAACAACGAATATATTCTTTAAGAGTATCAACATTAGAATATTTTAAAACAAAAGACTTTGAAATATCAATTGAAGCAAGGTCTGACAAAGAAAAGCTAGTGCCCGGGTTACTCCGTTGGAAAAAATATTTTATATTTTTAACTAACTTGTTTTTTTTATCACGAACCTCAATTACCAGATTAAAATTACCTGTTGGTAAGTTTTCAATATTCATTTCTTTAAAAATAACATTAACCGGACTTGCAATTTGTTTTTTAAAGTGGCTGAAACCATGCAAAGCCTTAGTTGTATGAAAACTTTCTATATAATATTTAAGTAAATAAGATTCTTCAGGGCCAAAAAGTTTATCTGTATTGTAAATTTCTGCATAAAATATAAGCTTGTTTATTGTGTTTGGGAAAAAGTCTGAAACAAATGGAACTATATCGTAACCATTTTTTGAAAAAATATTTTGCTTTTTACTTTCTTCATAGTTTTCAACTAATTCAATACCTGAAATACAAACATTTTCATTTGAAAAATTAATAGTTACTACATCATTATATTTAAAAGGTATGCTATTTTCTTTATTAATATCTTTTAAAATTAGTTCAAAATTATAGGCTCCTGTATCAAGCGGAATTCTTTGTAAATCAATAAAATTTGGTTTTTGTTCAATTGTATCATAAACAACCGGACTTTTCAAATTATATTTTCTAAAATCTTTAATTTCTCCGTTTTGCTTAAAGAGCATGGTAACCTCAATATTTGCCTGAATTAAACCATCCTCGCCAGTTGGAGCAAATACAGCCGATTCTCCGGAAATAGCAATATAAGTTTCAAGATAAGGGCCATTGTTTATAATATTAAACGGTGCACTATAAAAAAATGCTTTTAAATTATTCTCCTGACAAAAAGCAGGAATGAAAATAGAAAGCAAAATAATAGATATAAATATTTTTTTTATCATGATGTATAGTTTTATAAATCTTAAGAAATATAAATTTAAGGATAATTATAAAAGAAAACTAAATTTAAAATGAAGTATATATTATTTTTTATTGCACATAAAATCTGATACTACATTTCTAAAACTATTATGAAGTAACAAATTAGTTGCTATTATTTCGCCACCAAATAAATAGTTGTCTTTCCCTTTAAAATCACAAACTAATCCACCGGCTTGTTGTACAATAAATGCTCCTGCTGCAACATCCCAGGCATGGAGGCTATATTCATAAAATGCATCGAAGCGTCCACAGGCAACATAAGCCAAATCAGTAGCAGCTGACCCAAGACGCCTTATTCCGTGTGAATTTTTCATTAAATACTCTAAAGAATTTAAAAAGAGATTTAGCCTTTTATAATCATAGTAAGGAAAGCCTGTAGCTATTAATGAGTTGTTTATTTTGTTCGTTTGTGTTACACAAATTTCATTATTGTTTAAAAATGCCTTGCTGTTTTCCCATGCAAAGAAACATTCATTAAGCGATATTTCATAAACTACACCCAAAACTATTTTGTCATCTTGTTTCAAAGCAATGCTTATAGCATAAGGAGACAAACCATGAATAAAATTTGTAGTGCCATCTAATGGGTCAACTATCCAATTATATTTGTCCCCTCTTTTATTTGAAGTATTTTCTTCAGCAATAAAGCCTGCTTCAGGCAATATTTGTGATAAGCTTTTCACTAATTTTTTTTCTGCTGTTTTGTCAACAAAAGTTACAAAATCGTGCGTTCCTTTACTTTCAACCTGATGTTGCTTTAATAAGTGTATTTGTTTTTTAATATAAAACCCTGTATCAATAGTTATTTCCTTAACTTGTTTGCAAATTTTTTCAAAATTCATTTTTCAAAAATTATTTTATATTGTTAAGCTTCTATAAATTTACTAAGTAACATATTCCCATGTTTGCTAATACCAGAAAGCTTTACTTTTTGAACAGTATTTATTAAGTGTTGATTAAATTTGGTTTCAATTTTAATATAATTCTCTGTAAAGCCATACATTTTATTTTCTGCTTTTTTACCTTCGAAAAGCACATTAGTTTCATTCCCTATATTTTTTTCATAAAAAAATCTTTGTTTTTTATCTGACAATATTTGCAGCATTTTACTTCTTTTGTTAATATCTTCGATAGAAACTTTAGGTTGAATATCAATTGATTTTGTATTTGGCCTTTCAGAATAAGAAAAAACATGAAGATAAGAGATATTTAAATTATTTAAGTAATTGTATGTATTAATAAAATCTTTTTGGCTTTCGCCCGGAAAACCTACAATAACATCAACACCAATAGATGCATTTGGAAGTATCTTTTTAATTTGATTCACTCTTTGACTATATAAATTTGTTTTGTAACGTCTTTTCATCAATCCTAAAATATAATTGGAACCTGATTGTAAAGGAATATGAAAATGAGGCACAAATTTGTTAGATTTTGCAACAAATTCAATGATATCAGTAGTTAATAAGTTTGGTTCTATTGACGAAATTCTGAAACGTTCAATACCTTTAACTTTGTCTAATTCCTGTATTAAATTCAGAAATGTTTCATTTGTCGATTTTCCAAAGTCGCCAATGTTAACTCCGGTTAAAATTATTTCTTTAAATCCTTCTGAGGCAATTTTATGTGCTTCTTCAATAGTCTTTATAATTGAATTGTTTCTGCTTTTACCTCTGGCTAAAGGTATGGTACAATAAGTACATGGGTAATCGCAACCATCCTGAATTTTTAAAAAAGAACGTGTTCTGTCACCTGATGAATAAGAAGGAACAAAGTCATGAACAGTATTTACTTCACAAGAATGAATTTCCGGAAATTTCTTTTTGTCAAGGGAATTAAGATAATTAATAACGTTAAATTTTTCATTTGCCCCTAAAACCAGGTCAACACCCGGTATATTACTAATTTCGGCAGGCTTTAGTTGTGCGTAACATCCAATAACTGCAATAAATGCATCTGGAGAAGTTTTTATTGCTTTTTTTACAGACTGGCGACATTTTTTATTTGCTATTTCAGTAACAGAGCATGTATTAATAACATAAATATCAGCTTTTTCGTTAAAATCAACACGTTCAAAACCATTATTGCCAAATAACCGGGCAATAGAAGATGTTTCGGAAAAATTTAATTTACATCCTAAAGTATGAAAAGCAACACGTTTTTTGTCTGACATAAATAAACCAATTAAGGCTGCAAAGATAGCCAGAATTTCTATAAGTAGAGTTAGCAAGAAAACTTCCTGTTTGGCACTTTCTTCTTTTACACATTTCCATATTCAATCACTCCATCCGAAAATTGCAAAAAAGCTTGCATTTACCAATTCACTGAATTATAATCTCAATAACCACTTTTGTGCCTTTTGCTAATCCATCATCATATATATCTATGATTTCTTGTTTAATTTTTATTTGTTTTAATTTATAAAAGAGTCTTATTATTTGCTCAGAAATCATAGTTCCCTTCTTTGTTGAATATGGATTTGAATAAGCATATTGGGGGGCTCAAGGCTATCGTCAATGTCATCTTCCTTATTAATCTCAAAATCTAATTTTCCACCAAAGCATGCTTTTTGCAAAACCAGATAATTATTAACAAATTCCAATTCATATTTTAAAGTAGTTGCAAAACTATCCGACTTTTGAACGGCTTTTAATAATAAACCGGAGAGGCTGTTTAAATATTTCTGAGCGTTTATTTTGTTTTTTACATGAAAGGCATTGCCAATCATATTTATTGTATTAAAAAGAAAATGGGGTTCAATTTGATTCTTTATAAGACTTTAATTGTAAGCCAATTAATTCCTTTTTCCCTAAGTATATACCTCTTTGAATGTAGTACTTTTGTATGGACTATATAAAAAAAGAAAAAAAGAGATTGGTATTAGTAGCATATAACGTATTGCAATATGGCATGAAGCGGATTGCGAGTAATCTTCCTATCAAACCAAAATATAGTTGAAACGGGTGAAAACCGCTTCAAATAAGCACCTTCCCGATATTTGCTATATTGCGTGTTGTGCTTACGTGGCTTACGCCGATATCTCAACTCCAGTATTCTTAATCTCTACAACAAAAGGGTTGCTTGAATGAAAGTCATCATGAGATATTGGATGTGGCTCAATTCTAGAATCAATTTGTGATGCTAATAACATTAGTTGCACTTGCATATCAAAGCGATTTGAGTCATCTAAATTCTTGAAAATCAAAGCAAGATCAATATCACTGTCTTCGGTCGATTTACCTTTAGCGTAAGAGCCAAATAAATAAGCACTTTCAATGTCAGTATATTTTTCTTTAATCAAATCGAGATACTTAGTTATTGTAATATCAATTGTTTTATCCATAATCTCAGTTCTTTTAATTTATCAATCCATTCAGAGGTAAAATCTGGAGTACAACGTTGTTTGAAACTCATTTTGTAATCATCATATCTTGTATTAATATTAAATGCTGTTATTGTTACAAGTTGCTCCTTTCTGTCATCTGTTAATTCTAAGTCAGCTTTCTCTGCCAATCTCAAAAGGTTATGTATAAAAGGAGGATAATCTAATTTAACTTTAACATAATTAGCTTTCAATAACTTCTCAATCATTAAATGACCTATAAATAACGACCAATTAAATCTTTTCGAATCAAACATAGCAATCATAGTTTCAAAATCATCATCGGAACCATCAATCCAATATTCAATCAGTTTTTCTTTATTAAATTCCTTATTATTCATAAATACAAAAGTACAAAAAACTTACATATCATAGTTCACATCCATATTGTAATGCTCTTTTGCCATTAAGCACAACGCTCTTATAAAAACAATATTAATTAAAATTTGCCTAATTTGAATGAAACACCTACTGATAAGCCTTTTAGGATATCTTCTGCGAGAATCGAAGTGTTTGCAAAATTAATTGTTGCCGGATATTTATAGTAAGCTCCTGCAGCAATTCTAAAATGCCTGAAGAAATTTATTTCCAGTTCTGCCCCCGGCTCAAACAATAAATAGCTGGATGCTTCATAAATAGAAGTTTCATAATTGTCCTGTAAGGTAAAATCAATTATTTCTGCAATTCCTCCAACACCCATAAAAATTGGCAAGGAAATATGAATAGGGAAACGAGGCAAAATTATAGGTTCAAAATAAATTCCACCGTAACCACCCTGAAAACTTGTGTTTTTACCAATTGCATTGTTCATTGTATAATCGCTTACAAAACCGCTGCCACCTATGCCAAATGCGAAGGCATGCCCAATAACCCATGAACCGCGTGCATTGAATGAAATGGCATCTACTTTATTAACTTCCAGATAGTTTATTCCTAACCCGGCATAACCCCCATGCGAATCAACACGTCCCATAATAGTCATTACTTCTTTTGGGCGGTCATTCTTTTCTTTTTTCTTTAACTCTTTATTATACCTTCGCTCTTCACGAAGTTCATCTTTTATTTTTTGTTTTTCTTCTTTTGTTTTCTTTTCAGTTTCGGTATTCTGGGCATAAAAAGATATACTGAAAATTGCGAGCAATGTAAAAAGTATAAGTTTCTTCATATTATTAAGGTAAATTAATTGAAAATATATTTTATTGTTAAAGAGAGGTCACCTGTATGCATACTGAAATAATTAGTGCCAAACAGATCAAAATATGGCTTAACTTCTAATCCGGCTATAAAAGGAACACTGACAAAACGATATTCTATACCCACTAATACATCTAAACCAACAACCGGATGAGTAAGATTTTGCCTGAAATTTTTTGAAATAGTATAAAAAGCACTATTGTCAGTTGAATTATTAACAAACCCGATATGGCCGCCAAAACCATAATAGTAAAAAATACGATCGGAAAAATTTACAAATGCTAACTCGTTTTGCTCTTTTAACACAGAAATAATAATTCCTTGTTTAAAACTAAGCATGCCTTCAAACGATTCCATGTCATTAAAAAAGCTTTTATATGTAAAAGCTGAATTATTCCCGGTGCGTAATCCAAAAGCTTTTGTATATTCCTGAGCATAAATGGAATAAGAGAAAAGAGAGAAAATAAGTATAAATATGTATTTCATTGGTTAATTTAATTTGTTGTTGAGGTTTTATGTAAAATAATTTAAAATTAGAAGTTAATATTTATAGATATTTCCTGTTCCTAAAAACTTAATACTAATTGAAGGATTTCCGATATAATAAATATTGCCACTACCTAAAATTTCACCTTCCAGCAGTTCGTCAACTGAAACATAAATATTACCCGTACCGGTAATATTTACAAAGCAAATATTTTGTTCAAGATTTAGTGCTCTAATTTCGCCTGAACCTGTTATATTGAATTCTGTTTTGTTAGTTGAGCCTGATAATCTTATGTCACCGCTACCGGCCACATTTGTCTCAATATAATCAGCGGTTAAGTCAACATCTATATTGCCTGAGCCCAACAAATCGATAAAAAAGGAGCTTGATTCTATATTAGTACATTCAATAAGTCCTGACCCTAATAATTGTATTTTTTCTAAATCAGGAGTTTTAATGTAAACGTTAATTTGTTGATTTTCTCTTATACAGCGGTTATCCTGAATTTCTAAATGCAAAGTTTCATTTTTTGTGTAAGTATTAATGTAAGGAATCAGGTTTTCTTCGGCATTTATTTCTATTGAACTTATACTATCGTAACTAACAAATACGTAAAAATTACCGGCAGAGGTTATTGAATTAAAATTGCCTGTATTTCGCTCTTCGCTGGCAATAATATTGTTGCCTCTAATACAGTCGTAAAATATTTTTCTGCACGAAGAAGTTAAAATAATAGTACTGAAAAATAGTATTAAGAGAACCTTATATTTATTCATAATTGTGATTTTTAATATAGACAATTTTCTGTTTTAAGCGTTGCACATTAATTTATTGTTTTCTGTGGAAGATATTAAGGTTTCCACTTTCGGCATTAATTTTAAGTTTTGAGCCGTTATTATTTTCGCCAATTGTACCAAAAGCAATAAATTTTTTGTCTTCGCCGGGTACAGCTTGTGTTTCAATTTTAGCGATATCTTGTGGTAAATTTATTACTGTGTTTTTATAGTTTAAATCCACTGAATAGCCACTTTCAGGTTCAAAGAATAGGTTTAGGGTTGTATATTTTGAGTTGATATTAATTAGTTTAAAGTCTTTGGATATTAGTTCAAGGTTTAAATTTCCATAATTTGAAGTATAGCTAATATCGTTATGCGATTCATAAATCCATAAATCACTAAAAGTACTTTCTCCGTACAGGTAATCTGTTTCTGTTACATAAACTTTATCGCGGCGTGAATTTAGCTTTAATGTGTTTATTTTGTCAATAGTAATTTTTGATGATTTGCTTTCAATATTTAACTGATCGGCTTTTTTAACTTCAAGGTCGGCATAAGAGATATTAAATTTACACGTATTGATATTAGTGATTGAGGCATTTCCGAATTTAATGTCAATGTTGCTGCTTCCTGTTAAACTGTTAGCTTTAAAATTACCGTTTGATAGTTTAAGTGAAAAATCTCCTTTTAAATTATCGGTATATACATCTCCGTATTTATTATCAAGTTTAATATTTACATAATCAGGTATCATTATCAGATAGTTTATTTTTACCTGGTAATCACTTCCTGAAAAGAAGTCGGTAAAATCTTTTGATAATTCTTTGAGTTCGGAAATAATTCCATTGTACTGATTTTCGAAATTTGTTTTTGCCAAAACATAGTATTTAGTATTAACAAATTCAAAATCGATACTGTTTTTCACTTTTTGCAATCTTGAAATATTGTCCGATTTTATTAGCAGGTCAATTTCAAAGTGTACAGAATCAACATCCCATGGTATAATTTGAATACGGCCATATTTATTTGTTACCTCAACGGTTGTTGAACTATTTACTTTAAATGATTTTACCAATTTTTTTTCTTCGGTAAACATTTGGCCATAAAACGGATTAGCCCATATTATACTTACTGTTAAGAGTAGTATATATTTATAATTGATGTATTTTATTTTGTTCATTTTGCTTTATATTTGGGTTTTTCGATTGCTTTAATTGTTCTAATAAATCTTCTAAAATTTTAAGTTTTAGCCTGTAATTCTGAATCAGTGCTTCAATAACCTCTCCGTTTGCAATATTATCTTTTAAGTCGCCTTTTATATCAGAATATACACTATCTAATTCGCTCAAGTCATATTGTACATCATGTGCAATTTCCGGGTCATTTGAAGTATAAATTTTTAATTCCTCTAATTTAGCTGATACCTGACTGGAATAAAATGCTTCGGTTTCAGCTAATTCGGGTATAACTAAAAATTTATTTTCAATTTTTGATTTCATTGAAACACGTTTTTTTTCTCTGTTTTGCATAAAATCATGGAAATAATATGAACTAAAAAATATGATAAGAATAGCAGCTATCCTTACTAAAATCATCCGGTAATTAATAATTAGCTTTTTCCGGTTCGAGCTATTCTTTTTTATATTTTCCCAGATTTTCTGATTTGGTTCATATACATCAAACTCATCTCTGTTTTCAGCTATAAATTTTTCTAATTTGTCTTTCATTTCCGTTTGAAGTTAAATATTCTTTAATTTTTCGTTTAGCTCTCATATATTGAGATTTTGAAGTAGATTCTGAAATTCCTAAAATTTCAGCAATCTCACCATGATCGTAACCTTCTAAAAGGTATAATGAAAAAACAATACGGTAGCCATCTGATAATTTTTCAATTGCATTCGTAATTTTATTTACTGAATAATCAATGTGGCTATCATCTGTTTCTTCCACGCTTATATTTTTGTTTCTAAAGATTTCCAAATTTTCAGAGAACACTAATTCGGTTTTTCTTCTTTTTATTTCATTAATGCATTTATGAATTACAATTTTTTTAAGCCAGGCTCCAAAAGAAGACTCATACCTGAAGGAATTTAATTTTAGGAAGCATTCTGTAAAAGCTTCCTGCAGCATATCCTCAGCTTCTTCTTTACTGTTCATCATTCTGTAGCATATATTAAACATTGCTTTTGAATAATGAGCATATAATTGAAATTGAGCTTTGGAATTCCCTCTTTTACAGCTTTCAATTAATTCTTTGTGAATTTCTGAATAACTATTTGTCAATTTTAATTACTTTTTATTGTTAAAGACAAGAGCATAATCAGAGGGTTGCAGGGTGGGCGATTTTTTTTAATATTACAAAGAAGAATAGTTTGTATCAATATTATTATCAATTATTTAAATTTTCATTTTATTGGTTTATACGTTTTCTTTTTCCTTTTTTTTTGTTTTTGCTAATTTATGTTTTTTAGTTCCTATATCCCAGGAGTTTAAAGCTATTTCTGCAATTTTTAACCTGTTTTTAAGAAATATACTTTCTGATTTACCGAGGTTTTTTACTTTAGTACTCTCTTTTTTGAAGCCTAATTCTTTAAGTTTTACAATAATTTTATTGTAAAATCCAACAAGTATTTCTGTTTTATTATCTTTTGTAAGTTGGTTAGCATAATTAATCAATTTGCTTAAAATAACAGCATACTCTTTTTCTCCTAATTTTCGGGGATCTCCCGGATAATATTTTCTATTAGTTGTCATTGGTGAAGAAATGGGAAAATGTAATTTTAAGTAAGTTAAAGAATTTTATTTAATTTTACCTAATATTTTTTCACGAAAGCTGTAAATGAGAAAATTAAGGAATCCCAAAAGAGAAATAATGCTAAAAAACACACCTATATAATCACCATGTTTTGTGTAAAAAGTTAGTTTATTGTTTTTGTTTATTACTCCCTTAATGGAAATAGTTTCTTTCCATTTTGTTGCTTTTAAAACTTCACCTTTTTGATTAATAAATGCAGATATTCCTGTATTGGCTGCTCTTGCTACACTTCTCCTGTTTTCAATAGCTCTTAATCTGGCATTCATAAAGTGCTGTTTATAGCCGGGTGTATCGCCCCACCAATCGTCGTTGGTAATTATAAAAATTAAATTAGCTTTTTTTCTAACAAATTCAGTAACGTACGAGCCAAATGCTGATTCAAAACAAACAAGCGGTGTTATAATCGTGTTATTATCAGAATTAGTCAGGGGTTGCTCAGTTGAATCAGGAACAATACTTCCAACTACACCACCCAGATTGAATGCGTAATTTTCAAAAAAACTAAAAGTATTTCCAAAAGGCATTTTTTCAACTCCAAGTACAAATTTTGATTTTTGATGCATTTGAAAATGCAAAGAACTATCAATTTGAAGAAAAGTATTGTAGGCTTTATAATAATTTCCATTAGGGAATTGCTTGATATACTGAGTTTTATTTTTGAAATTGGAAACCGGCTTATAACTTGAAATTCCAATAATATAATGTAAAGAAGGGTGCTTTTTTACAAATAAAATTACAGGTTGTAAATTTAGGCCGGATGATAAACTATCCTGGTTAACTAATTCGGAAATTGCAGTTTCGGGAGCTATTATATAATTTGTATTCGAATCAACTATGGAGTCAGATAATTGAATAATTCTTTGAATTTGAACAGAATTTTCAATTTTATATTTTTCAGTATATGAAGCAAAGTTTGGTTGTACTAAAGCAATATGAACCGGATTTTTAATTTCCCGATAATTATTGAAAAGATAAATTGAAGTCAGGATTGGAGCCAGTAAAATAAAAAATGTCAGGAATAAAAATTTATAATGAGCTTTATTTTTTAAAATGAGATAATTATGTAGCCATTTGTATAGTAGGTAATTAGTTATTAGAATCCAGAATGAACCACTCAAAACACCAGTAAATTCATACCATTGTATTAACTTTATTTGATTGGCTAATCCATTGCCAAGTGTAAGCCAAGGCCATGCCAGTTCCCAATTATAATGAATATATTCAGCAGTAATCCAAATACTGATAAATAAGAGCCCGTGGAAGAACTCCGGTATAGTTTTTTTTATAAAATAATATAAAGCAAATGCAAGTGCCAGGTATAATGAGTTCAATAAAATAACAGCTAAAGAACCTATTGGCGATGAATTATAAGTCCACCATGCAGCTGATAAATTAAAAAAAATAAAGCTTAAATAAAAATAACTAAAAGCTAATTTATTGGTAAATTGTAATTTGTGTTTTGAGAAATAATCTTCAATAAACAATAGGGGTATAAAAGCAAAAAAAGCAACAGGAAAATAAACTCTTGTACCAAAAGAGGAACCAAGCAGCAAGCCGGATAAAATACAAAGAATGATTAAAGTTGAGTGGTTGAGTTTCACGCGAATGCATAATTAAGTTAAAAGTTAAAAGTGAGTGTGAGTTTGGGTTGGTGAGTAATGTTGTAGTTTTGTTATTTATATTATGTTTTATTAACTAAATAAACGCCAAGTAGAATGGTGACAATCCATACTAATTGGATAAAGTTAATAGTTTCGCCATCAAATAAGCCCCACATAACAGCAAAAATTGGAATTACGTAAGTTACAGAGGCAGCAAACAAAGTAGTAGTATATTGAATTAAATGATTGAAAATTATAACTGCTATTACTGAACTAAAGAGGGCAAGGATAAAAACAAATCCTAAATTTTGGATATAATGTGGTGTATTTAGTGCCACAGAAAAATCACTAAAAAGTAAATACAAACCTGCAAACGGGCCAACCAGTAAAAAAGCAAGAGATGTTATTTCAATGCCGTTTAATTTACTTAATCTGGCTTTTATCTCGTTTACGCTTGTTCCATAACATAGAGTTGCAATTACTACAAAAACCGCATACCAATTATTCCCATTGGTTATATTACTTTTTCCATATAAAACTAATCCGGATGCGCCTGCTAATCCAATTATTACACCTAATAATTTGTACCATTTTGATTTTGCTTTATAAAATAAAATGCCAATTATGATTGTAAAAAGAGGAGTCAATGAATTTAAAACTCCGGCTAAAGAACTTGTTATTTGAGTTTGTGCTGTAGTAAATAAAATAGCAGGAATACCATTTCCAATAAAACCAACAATTAAGATTGACTTGAAGTTTTCTTTAGTAAGTTTTTTGTAATGTTTTAAAATTAAAGGAATTAATATTACAAATGAAAAAAACATTCGGAAGGCAGCAACCTGGTAATTTGAATAGGAGCGTAATCCTTTTTTCATTAAAATAAACGAGGTTCCCCATATAAATGCAAGAAATAGAAGAATTACCCACTGCCAATACTTTTTTGAAAAATTGACCATGGGGTAAAAATAGTAAAGTAATACTATTGTAATGGAATAAAATGACAAAAAATGTATGTATTTACATTCTGTAAATATGTGATATAATACAGGTAGTATTTGATTTGCCTATGATGTTTTAAAATAGTTTTTATGTTTTTAATACATGAAATTTACAACCAGGATTAATAGTGTGAGGCATTTTTACAAATATGTTTTGTTA
>JAADFW010000239.1 GCA_013152655.1 Chlorobiota bacterium | reverse complement strand
ATAGCCAACAAATTATTTTTTATTTAACTCCGGGTATTGACCTTGATGTTGTTAATGTAATTGCAACTAATGTTGAAAACATTGTGCACAGAAATGAAACGGGTGTTGTTCGTTTACAAATAAATGAAATTAAGTCACTGCCAAATTTATTTGGTGAAGTTGATATAATTAAAGCATACCAATTAACTCCCGGGGTACAGTCAGGTGGTGAAGCTAAAAGTAATCTTTATGTTCGAGGTGGGAGTCCTGATCAAAACCTTATTCTTTTAGATGATGTTCCTTTGTATTATGTTGCCCATTTTGGAGGTTTCTTCTCGGTTTTTAATGCAGATGCAATTAATAATGTTAAATTAATTAAGGGAGGTTTTCCTGCCCGTTATGGCAGCCGGTTATCTTCTGTTTTAGATATCAGGATGAAAGAAGGGAATATGCAAAAACGCAGCATTCAGGGAACAGCCGGAATTTTATCTTCAAAAATATCAGTTGAAGCACCGATAATTAAAAACAAATCATCATTCATTATTTCCGCCAGAAAAAACCTGATACCAATTTTTAAATTAATGGATGCTGGCTTGGCATATAATTATTATGATATAAATGCAAAACTGAACTATAAAATTTCTCAGAATAATAAACTATTCTTAAGTTTTTATATTGGTGATGATATTATTTCGATAAATGAAAAAAGAAATATTGCAAAAAATAATAAGGCAGTAAAATGGGGTAATAAGTTAGGTTCTTTCAGGTGGAATCGTATTTATAATAGTAAACTTTTCAGTAATTTAACAATTTCAAACACTTTTTACAGATACAAAAACATTTTTGAATATAGCATTAAAACTGATAGTGTTTCAAAGAGTATGAGTAATAATCTATTAACAGGCATAAATGATTTAAGCCTAAAAATGGATTTTACTTATTTGACTAATTCCAAGGTTAATTTCAAATTTGGAGTTAATAGTATTTATCATACTTTTATGCCAAATGACGAGCAATTTTCACAATCAGGTACGGATATTTTAAGTATCAATGAAAATTATTCAAGTATTACAAAGGCTCTTGAAAATGCTGTTTATATCGAAAATGAATTAAAATTAAACAGAATTAATACTAATATAGGTGTTCGATATTCATCTTATTATATTGGAAGTATTAGTTATAATTCATTTGAACCACGAATTTTGTTAAATTATATTTTACGAGAAGATTTATCCATTAAATTTTCTTTTTCTAAGATGAATCAATATGTTCATTTGCTTACCTATTCTGGCACAGGAATTCCTTCTGATTATTGGATGCCGACAAATGAAAATGTAAAACCTGAAACTTCAATACAAAATACTTTTGGTGTTGCTAAGACATTTTATGATGGAGGGTATGAACTTAGTTTAGAATCATATTATAAAACGCTTAATAATCTCATAACATTTATTCCTGGAGAATCACTTTTAGGCAATCTTGATAATTGGGAAAATGTAGTTGAGAAGGAAGGAAAAGGCTTAAATTATGGTATAGAATTATTTCTTCAAAAAACAACAGGAAAAACAACAGGATGGATAGGGATAACAGTTGCAAAAGCAGAAAGAGAATTTGAAAATTTAAACAAAAGCAAACCATATCCTTTTAAATATGATCGTTTATTGGATTTAAGTATTGTGGTAAATGAGAAATTAAAAAAGAATATTAATTTATCTGCAACATGGTCATATGGTAGTGGGTATCCAATAACACTTGCTACTGAACATTACAATATAAATGGTGAAGATATTTTTATTTATAATGAAAAAAATTCTTTCAGGATGAATAGCTATCACAGATTAGATATAGCATTAAATTTTCCAAAGAAAACATTATGGGGAGAAAGGATTTGGACTATTAGCATATTTAATCTTTATAATCGTAAAAATCCATATTATTATTACTACGATCGTGAAATGATTATAAGCGGTATTGGTCCTTCTCCTACTATTAAATACGGAAAATTAAAGCTTTATCAGAGAAGTCTTTTTAGTATATTCCCATCATTTAGTTATAGTTTTAAGTTTTGAATAAATTAAAAAATATGAAGAAAATTATAATATTAGTAGTATTGGTTACCTTGGAATTTACTTGCTTAAATGCACAAATATATACAAGTATAATTGCCAAAATAGCTATTCCTGCAGCTAGTTATACTGATGTTGATAATGGTGCAGGTATTAATTTTAACATAGGTTATACATTTAAGAGAAGTTTTGATTTTAATGTCAGTGCAGAAAATTTGTGGTTTAATTCAATTATTGATGATTATAAGATAAGATCTGTAAAAGCAAATATAAAATATTTTGTTTTACAAAAAGCTATAAAACCATATATTAGCTTTGGTTCTGGTTATTTTCAGAAAAATATTAAAGGACCGTTTAATACAAATATAAAAGAAAACGGAATTGGCTTTATTCCTTCAGTTGGTATATTATTTGAAACTAAAATATTGAAGGGATTACATGTTAATACCAGTTTTTCATATTTTAAGATATATACAGAACATCAGGTAAGTTTGATCAGTTTGGGTTTTGGTTTCGTATATTATTTGAGCAATTAATATACAAGAACCATTTCATATAAATCTATTTGCATTGTGAAAACCTATATATTAACGTGAGTTCGACCTAAGCGGCTTTAGTAATTCTTTCATTATCAATAACATCAAGGTTAAGTGATGGTTTTTAAGTGATGGTTTTTTAGGTAAAAAATGGTATGCAATTAAGCCGGATATTAAATTTGATAAGAAATTATTTACACTTCGATGTCTGGTGTGTTCAATGTAGCAGGTATTCTTTAATTCATCATTAACGGATTCAATAATAGCTCTTTTACGTAATAATAATTTATCACTTGTGAACATTAAACAATTTTTCATATTCTTCCGTATTTTTGTTATTAAATGGATTCCATCAATAAACATTTCTTCAAATAGAGTTTGACTGATATAGCCTTTGTCCCCGAAAAGTTTACCAAATAATTTATCATGGAAATTTTTGTTTTTTAAAGGTTCTCTGTCATCAACATTGCCCTGAGTAAATAGAAAGTCAATGATTTCTCCTTTGTCGTTTATAACAATATGGAGTTTAAAACCATAAAACCAACCAATAGAGCATTGTCCCTTTTCTGCAAATCCTTTAAAAACTTTATTTTGTTTCTCTCTTTTAATATGACATGCTCTAATTGGTGTAGAATCAATAAAGGAAATACCTGTACATTTCCCAAGACAACAGGTTTTCAAGAACACACACATAGTGAGAAAAACTTTTTCTTGTAATTCGACAAATCTATTATACGAAACTGTTTCAGGAAATTCTGATTTCATATGTTTTTGTATATAATTGATATAGAAATGCTTAAGGCTTCTAAACTGCATTAAATGGAATATAACTAAAATCGTAATAATTTCACTATCAGCCATTTTAAATTTTCTATTTCTAAGCTTTTGAGGAGCATTTTGAGCAATAAGGTATCCCTCCTTTACTTTGTCAATTTCTATACAAAAATCATCAATTAAACAAAAAATTTCAGTAACTTTATCTATCATTGTATATAAGGTTTTTGGTTTGTATTTATTTGATGTTCAGTATTTATTTGATGTTCAGTGCTTTAAATATAATCAAAAACCTTATTTCTTACAAATTTTTTAATACCTTTCTTACATCGAACTCACGTTATATATTAAGATATTACTTTGCTGACATACACTTTGGAAATAACACTCAAGCAAACACACCACCAAATTTTACAAAAGAGAATGTCTGCAAGGATACTCAAGTAATACATCGCCCAGTTGCTAACAAGGCGGTATATTTCATTGCCTGCTTGAATGTTAAAACAAAAAGTTTTTTACCTTTGAATAAACGTTAGTGCAAATGTGCGCCCTGAATGAACGTTCTTTGATAATAAGGAGCAATCAATGCTGTAAATAAGATGGAAGTAGGTCTTCCGCTGGCGATGTACAGGC
>JAADFW010000238.1 GCA_013152655.1 Chlorobiota bacterium | reverse complement strand
CTATAACAATATTTATTCTACACATTAAAATCATTACTGTTCTTTTTCTTGATAAAATGAACCAAAAATCAATCAAAATTGAACGCATTTTGATACTTAGCCTATTGCTTTAAGTCAGATTAGTACCTCATGGATGAACAAAGGTATTTCTTACTAATAAAGTACACTGCGTGTATGCCAGTATCAAAATCCCGCACCCAATTTTGAAGAGCCCACACACACGGCGTATCATTCTTGTGCCTGTAAACTTTAGGACAAAATATAATTATAGTTTAGTATGAATGTTTCAGGAGAAGAAAGTTGTTTATGAAAAACCATGCCTATCCCTGAAATGGCTTGTAATGCGGCAGGCAAAGCCAAGCACGTGATAGACAAAATTTATATATCAAATAAAACCAGATTGCAATAATGCCAGCATCTTAAAATAATATTTAGCCAAATTAAATTATTAAGTTTTGATTTAGAAAATAAAGTTGAATTAGATTATGAATTATTATTATCAAGATGTGTAAGATTAATAATAACAGCTTTTAAATCAATTAAAATATTATAATTTTTGGCATAAATAGTATTTAATTTGTTTGAATCGACGGGATTGAAATCCTTCTGCTTATTTAGGTTGAGGGTTGAAATAATTGCAGGTTTTAATACAGGTAGCTCCTTAATATTTTCATTATTATTTATTGCATAACCCACAAAAGAATATTTTGCCGTTAAAACGTTCCATAAATTATTAAAAAACTTCTTTTTATCTTTTTGGAAAAGTACTATTAACGGTGAGAATAAAAACAAAATAACACTAAACAGAAAATCAAAAATTCGTTTATTTACCCTGTTTTGAACTGAATTAATACTATTAATGGTAACAACATATAAGTCGCCGGATGTATTAATAGAATTGCTTCCAATAATAGAAATACTTTCTGGAGGAGCTATTTTAAATTCTACTTTAATCTCGCTAAAACTCAACATTGTTTTAATTATATCTTGTGCTTTCATATCCTTAGCACTAAAAATAATTTCATCAATTTTGTTTATTCGAACTATTTCTTTTATTTGACTAATATTCCCAATAAATTTATCATCATATACTTCACTATTAATATTGACCAAACCTATTAAACTAACTTTGATACCACTTTGAACAAGCAAATTATTTACCCTTTCAGCTTCAGCCTGTGAACCAACAATAACTATTCTTTTTTTTCGGGTTGTATATAGCTGATATTTTTTTTGTTTAGTTAAATGTAAGAGTAACCTTGTAATTACTGTGACAACAAATGCCCATAAAGTACCCAATAATATAAGTGCCCTTGAAAACCTATAATGTTCAGGTAATAAGCTATAAAGAATTAATATAATAACAGTACCGATGCTGATACCACGGATTACCCTTGAAATTTTAACCGGTTTTTGATATGCTTTTGAAAACAAAGCCGACAAAATCCAGATTATAACATATACAGGTACGGCTATTTTTAAATATTCATCAGGGTAACTGCCAACACCACTAAATTTATATTGTTCCCAATAAGGCGTTAAAAAATAATAACCGGCATAGATAAGAGCAACATCAAATAAAGGAAGTAGAACAGCAGAAAAAATTCTTTTTATAATAGAAAGAAATGCTCTTAAATAAACTGCTGATTTTATAAGAAATGAATAAATAGCTGCATTTTGTTTTGAAAAATGTTTACGGGCAAAAATTATCATAGCATTATAAAAAACCAACACATAATTAATGCTCCCCTTTTTCGTGCTTTCGCCTTTATAATGAATAATGGTTGTTTGTGGAAAATAGTAATTTTGATATCCGGCTTTAATTATTCTATAAGACAAATCAATATCTTCGCCATACATAAAATACTCTTCATCTAAATAGCCGGTTTTTTCTAATACTGATTTACGTAAAAACATAAATGCCCCGGCAAGAATTTCAATTTTATGGATTTTTTCTTTATCTAGAAAACCCAAATGATATTTGTTAAAAATTTTAGAGCGCGGGAATAACTTTGACAAACCAAAAATTTTATAGAAAGCAACTAAAGGAGTTGGCAATCCGCGTTTTGACTCTGGTAAAAATTTTCCGCTGCCATCAATCATTTTAACACCTATTCCACCAGCATCAGGATTAGCATCAGCAAAAGCTATTAATTTTTCAAAACTATCTTCTTCTACGATAGTATCAGGATTTAGTAAGACAATATATTCACCTTTAGCTTTTTTAATAGCTTGATTATTTGCTTTTGAAAAACCAAGATTTTTTTTGTTTTCAATAAGTTGAATTTCCTGAAATTTTTCATGCAGCATAGCACAAGAGCCATCAACAGAATTATTATCCACCACAAAAACTTCTGCACTAATATTTTTTATTGCTTTTTGAACAGAATGCAAGCATTGTTCAAGAAAAAACATCACGTTATAATTAACTATGATTATGGAAAGTTTCATTAAAAACGAGCAATAAGATATACTTATAATTTATTGTTGGCTAAAGTAAAAAAAATGTTTTAACCCGAAAAGTTAACTTCATTAAGTTTGCAAACCCGGTTCACAAATTGAACTAATACAATGATAAAACTTGATAAATGAGAAACTGCCCGGCTTTTTGTGACCTACATTATTATTCCTTCCATAGATTTTTCCAACTCACGTGCCTGATTTAAGAATTCGCCAACATTCATTTCTTTATAAAAAATAAGGCCATGTGTTGTTCTCACTCTTGGACTTTTATGTTGATAAAAAAAATCTTTACCCAGTACAAGTTGAATATCTTTAAGTTGATTTACCCATATTTTTTTGGCCAAATCGCTAAATTTCCCATCTAATTCATAGCTTGGAAATGAAGCATCAACCTGGCTTAAATAGCAGTTAGTAAATGCATTGTCGAGCACAGCCATCGCATTTAATGACACAGGGACAATTACATTTGCATCAGCAGCATGAAATTTATACCATACATTACGATAACCCCAAATGCGTAAATTTGATAAATCTTCTTCTTTACCCCATTGGCGAACCGCTTCAGCAATTGCCTGAAGCACCTTATAATGCGTATCAGGGCCACTTCCTTCAGGGTCAAAAGCCAAACTAATTACGGTTGGCTTTATTTCTTTTAATTGATTAAGAATTGGAATTACATCGCGTTTTTTTTCTGGTTGTTCTGTAAAAATATCGCCGGTATAAAACCCTAATCGTAAATGATGTACATTACGAACCGGATATCCAAAATGCGCCCACACTAATTCTTCTTCAAGCTCCCTAATCATTCCTTTAAGTTTTTGAACATGTTCGGGATTTTTTTCACCATCGTAACTATTTCTCAGGGTAGATAAAATATCGTTTATTTTATCACGCAACTCATCCTTGCTTTTAATTTGGTGTATTTCAACCAATGCACGAACAATACGATGGCAAATACCCCTGCGTTTTTCATGGGGTTCGCCCGATGCCACTTTTGTTAGATAATGATATACATCTTTATCCCATTTATGTTTGTATCCTTCTTCAAAAAAATCAGCATATTCAGTCATTTCAATTTTACCATGATCTAAAAAGTACTTGGTATCTTTAAGCAAATCAATAACAAACTTATTTGTAACTGCTGTAAAGCCAGAAGTCATAATAGCATAATGCGAGATGTTTGTTTCATTACGCGATAATCGGTGAACATGAGGCAATAAGCCCAGCATAACATCATCATGATGTGGCCCGGTGTGATAAAAAACCTGATTTTTTTCATTTTCCATTCCCTTTTCAAATTTCGATATAATTGAAGCTTTTACTTCTTTTATAATTTCAATGCTTAAATCAGGAATTAGTTTTGTGAATTTATCTTTTTTAAGATCTTCGAGGCTAAGGTTTTTACCATATTTGTTTTTTGTTTTACATAATTCAATTATAGCACGTTCTGTTTTTTCCTGTGTCCAATCACCTGTATTAAAATACTGATTAACAGAATCGGTTAGTTTTACTCCGGCTCCTTTTGTAATATATAACCTGCTGTTTTTAATTTTTTGCAAAACGGTTGCAGGGAATACATTTGAGGCATGGTTTTCAAGTGCATCTTTAACAACATTTGCTTTTGCTTCACCAGCTGCAAAAATAATTGATACAACATCGGGGTTATAAATAATTGTTTCGAGCCCAATTGTAATAACAAGCCTGTTTTTTGAAACTTCAATTCCGCCAAGGTCTCCTGCTGCTACAGCCTGAGTCTCGAAGTTTGTAGGAGTTAACCGTGTTGTAGAAAAACGATCAGCACCTCTTGTATTAAATGCAATGTGCCCATCGGGCCCAATTCCACCGAGAAAAAACCCGATTCCTCCTTTATCCCTAATATTTTCTTCATATTCGGAACACCAGTTATCAATAGAAAAAATTGATTTTTGCTGAATCAATTCATTTGAGTTTTTTGCTTCACGATACCTGAGGGAAAGATCAACAGTATTTTCAGGGAATACTTCATGAAAATGTTTGCCATCCCACAATGGAATTTGGTCACAATCAATTAATAATGCATTGTCAGGATTTAAGCCAAAGTCTTTCAAATAAAATTGTTTGACATAATAATTGAAGCTGTTATGCTGCTTTGAACTAACGGGATAAAATTCATCAATTTGAACAAAAGACAATTCACTAAAATCAGGTTTTTTATTAATTATTAAACCATATTTATCCTTTATTGAAGCAACTTTTTTTGAACTCCAGTTATCAAGCAAATATTTGGTCCATTTAATAAAATATTCGGGTGTTTTGCCGGTTGGCAAGCTTATAACTCCCTTCGGATTTTCATTAACCCATTCAATAAACCTTAAGGCTGTTAAAAACCCCAGTTTAGGAAAATTATCAACAGAAATATAAGGAATTCTGGTTGTAATATCCTTAATGCCTGATTGTTCAAAAAATGCTTTTTCTACTGATGAATTAAATTCAAATTTCATTTTTTAACTTTTTAAACTAATTGAGATGATTACAAATCATTTAACTTGTTTGTTTTCTTTAATTCCGAAAGACTTATCAATTTTAATAAATGGCAGTATTAGAAAAATTGGTATTGAACATATAATTACCCAGATAAAGAAATTACCATAACCAACAATTTCTTGCAGCCAGCCACTAATCATACCCGGTATCATCATTCCTAATGCCATAAATCCGGTAGTTATTGCAAAATGTGCTGTTTTAAATTCTCCGTCGGAAACGTAAATCATATATAACATATAAGCTGTAAATCCGAAACCATAACCAAATTGTTCAACGGCAACTGATGCACCAATAATGAATAGTGAATGAGGCATAGCGTACGAAAGATATACATATACTAAATTTGGCAGGTTCATGGCCAAAGCCATATACCAAATCCAGTATTTTAATCCTTTATTTGAAGCAACAATTCCGCCCAATATTCCGCCCAGCGACAGGAAAATAATCCCTATTGTCCCATACAGAAGGCCAAGGTCTCCGGTTGTTAATCCTAAACCTCCGGCTTCTCTGGCATCAAGTAAAAATGGTGATGCCAGTTTAACAAGTTGCGACTCTCCGAGACGATATATGAGAAGAAATAATAGAATAATTCCAATATTTTTTTTCCTGAAAAAGAGAACAAAAGTTTTTACAAACTCCCTAAAAATATTATTGTCTTCTTTTAAATTAGATTTATCTGAAATGGGTTTTGGCAATACAATTCGGTGATAAAGAAAAAACAGTAAAAATACTGCGGCAATAACCATAAATACAATAGTCCATGCAAACCTGATATTTCCAGAAGTACCTTTAAAAGATGCCGATACAGTTTTAGTCAATTTCGGGTCAATTTGTATTGCGGCAAAAGCCGGCTTATTCCAGTTTTGGTTGTTAAATTCAAAACGATAGCTTTTAACAAGCTGAATATTCTTATTTCCTTTTTCCCAACTTAAATTAAAAACAACGGTTTCGCCATCATCAGGTTTTTGAGAAAGATAAAACCATGCATATCCAATATTTCCAACCTTATTGGTACTAAATTGGCTTTTATTTTTTCCGAAATACTTTTTTAATAAAGAAGCTAATTTACCTGAAACATGTGCTTGCCACCAGGTATTTTTTTCAACTCTATTTGTTTGTAGAACATCGGGCTTATAAAATTTATTCTTAATATTCCATTCATCAATTTTATGAAGTAATTCTTTGGCTTTTCCCCTTGTTTGGCTTCCTAAAGCTATTGATATTTCGTTAGGTGAAACAACATGCTGAGTGGCAGAATCATTAATAGTTTTAATAGTATCAGGAACAAATACATAAACTTTATCGTGTTTTACGGTTTTTACATTTAAATTAACAACATTTAAGCTGGTTTGCGATTCGAAATAGCCGGCTAAAATAACAAGTAAACCCTGCCCTGTAAGCATTGCCAAACGATAAAAAGTGCTTCTGATGCCAACAAAAAAAGCCTGTTTCCCGGTTGATAAGCCCAACATATAAAAACCATCGGCTGCAATATCGTGTGTAGCAGAACTAAAAGCCAACAGCCAAAAAAACGCCAATGTATATTTAAAAAAGTCAGGCAATGGCATTGTTAAAGCAACACCTGCCAATCCGGCACCAATAAAAAGCTGCATTAGAATAATCCAATAACGTTTAGTCTTCAAAAT
The DNA here is from genome assembly GCA_013152655.1 of Chlorobiota bacterium. Classification (GTDB taxonomy): domain Bacteria; phylum Bacteroidota; class Bacteroidia; order Bacteroidales; family B39-G9; genus JAADFW01. Next base: position 9,080 of record JAADFW010000238.1, on the reverse strand, counting down.
ATCAACCATGGGACTCCAAAGTGGCTTAATCACCCATGGCAGATATAACCAGCTGGTGTATAATGCAATATCGGTATTTGAAACCCCCATGCGCTTATAAAAAATAACCGATAATGTCATCACTATAACGTAAGGAATTCCTTCAGCAAAATATAAAGAAGGAACCCAAAGCCATGGCCTTTCTTTTTCAGTATTTGTTAATTTCCACATTATAATATTTCTATTAGTTTATAAATACTGTGCATTATAGTCATTTTTTATTCACAATTGCCAAGAGGTTATATTCTCTTAGTTTTTTTTGATGTTTTAGTAATAGTTTTCTACAACTGCACCTTTATAATAATGATTTAGAATTTCAGTATGTGAGTATCCTTTTTCGCCCATAACAGCAGCACCAATCTGGCATAAGCCAACTCCGTGCCCCCATCCTGCACCTTTTATAATAAATTGTTCAGGAATGTTATTTTTCAGATTTTGTTTTTCAATAGTAATTGCAGAGCTGTATAAATGAGATTTGCTAAGCCATTTCCTGATTTCCAATTCTTTTCCTATGGTAAGTGTCTTTTTTGTACCCACAATTTTAAGTTTTATTAATCTGGCAGAGTCGCCTCTTTCAACCGGAATTAAATCAATAATCTGCCCAAAATCCATATTGGATTTTTCATTAATAATCTCAGCTATTTCTTTTTGCGAGTATTCAATTTTCCAACGAAAAGAATTTCCTGTTTCAACATCATAATCATTTAATACTTGCGATAGTATTTTTTTATCGGTTGTATCGCAAAATGCTTTTGGGCTTGAATTTATCCATTTAATTGCATTTTCTTCATTTGTTAATTTTGGCAAAATGTTTTTATCATTTTCCTTATTATCAACAACACTTGTTAAATAGGGATAGTCAATTGTTTCCCAGCAATTTTTATAACTTTCCGAAACACCTCCACAACTTTTTGAGTAGCGAGTATCACAAACTTCATTATCATATTTTAAAATTTGCCCTTGCGTTTCTCTTATAGCTTTTATCACATTTGCATTATGCGAGCGTGTAATTCCCTGGTAACGCTGGCAATGGTCATCAGCACAAACCAGGTAGTTTTGATGGTCTTTACGGTCGTACCAGTTTATTATTTCTCCTTCTGAATCAGGCTTTTGACTATTTTCAGAAAATGCTTTTTCGTTTACTGCTTTTTTTTGCTTTTCAATTTGTGCTATTATCCAGCTACGCGAAATAATAGCATGAGCTTTTAATAAATTCAACGAGCTGTTAGCATTCATTTCAGAACTAATAACACTTGCCAAATAATTTTCGATAGGAATTATATTTATTACTTCAATATTATCATCATTAATTAAAAGCTTTAAAGCTCCCTGAAATTTCTGATCTTCTTTTTGCTCCCAATGAAAGTCAATTCCAATAGTTACATCTTTCAATTCAAAATAATCTGAAGATATAGCACAAGGCAACAAAACGACTTCATTTTTAAAATCAAGTTTAATTTCAGAATTAGAAATTTGTATTGAATTTCTATTTATTTGTGCCTGAACATTACCAAAAAGAGTAGTTTCAGAGTTATTAACCCGATACTTTCCGGATAAATAAAAACTTATACTCTTTTTACTCAAAATTCCTACTAATATATTTGGCGAAGTTTCCATATATTATTTTATATAAAGTTTTTAATTAATTGCTTCCAAAGAATATAACCTTCCTTTGACAAATGCAAACCGTCATTAGAATACTTAGGATTTATTTGTCCTGAAGTAGTTACAAAAGCATTAAACATATTAATAAATTTAATGTGTTTATTATTAGCAATATTTTCAATCTGATAATTTAATTCTTTAATGTGTTCATTTTTTAGTCCTGCTCTATTTTCAGCCACCGGTAAAATGCTTAATAAGAATAACCCGGTATTTGAAGATTCATTATTAATATTTTCAATAATAGAATTATAATCTGCAATTATTTCATTAGCATTCCTGTTTTCGCCCAAGTCATTAATTCCCGCCATTAAAAATATTTTATCGGGTTGCCTGACAATCACCTCATTTAATCTATTTAAAATTTCATAAGTTTTATTTCCGGAAATACCATAATTAAGAATATTATATTCAGGAAAAAGTTCTTTCCAATTTCCTCTTTCCGTCAGGCTATCTCCTAAAAAAACAATAGTGCTATTTATTTTCATATCAGTCAATAGCAAATGATTTATTATTAGTAAAATAAGCATCAATTCCGGCACCCAGGGCAGGAGCTTCCCGTAACCCTGAAACTACGACAATTTTATTCAAATTAGAATAAAATGCTTTAGCTGATTCAGGCAGAATAATAGAATTTTGTATCTTTTTATTCAGTAATTTCAAAACAGGCTTTTTAACAATTTCAACACCTGATTTAGAGTCAAAAAGATCGCCAAGCCGTTGGCCAATAATAATTTTATCGAATACTTTATTAATATACGGGTGCTTTTGTTTTAATGGCGGTTTATTTGGATTTACAAAATTAAATAAACCTTGCCACCCCTTATTTAAAGTAACAATTCGCTCGTAAAGGAGTAATGCCAGGTTGCTATTCACAACTTGAAACGTTTTAAGTGCTTCATCATATCCTATTTTTGCCAAATCGGAAACTTGCTGAGGATAAATGCTATTTGAATCAAGTTCCTCAATTGATATTCCTGTATTCTCAGAATAAATTTTTTGAATTCCACTAACGGAAGTTATTCGTTCTAATGATAATCCTTCTGCATTTTTCATTTCCCATGTTTTGGCAATCCAATCCTTTGCATTATCAAAAGGAAGAAGTTTTCCATCAATTTTCATTGCATCTGCTACACCGGTGCCACCACCAAGATAGTAGGCATTTTCAACATTACGAAACAATCCGTTACTTGAATAATTCTCTCCAATGCCACAATAATCAGCATCGCTGCCAAGGTGATTAACAGGAGCAATAATTTTAATTTTTGAAAGTTCTAATTGTTTTTCAAGTTGTCCGGAATAATGAATCATTCGAGGGCCATTAGCAACAACAGCTATTCCACGCCTATCAGCAGTTTTTAGCCCGGGCATTCCTATTCCTAAAAGAACTGACGAAATACCTGTTTGCTCAACAATTTCCTGAATAGCAAGAGAACAAGCTTCAACATATACAGAAGCTTGCTGTTGTTCTTCTATTGAAGTATTAAAATTAGAATTGAGTTCTTTTAATTGTGTATTTAAATCAACCGGTTTAAAATTCGGTATATAACCCTTAATATCTCTATATGATTTTGTTGAATTTACATTTCCTAACGAAAATGCAGAATTCGATTTATCGTACACAATTTCCCAGGCACTAACTTTAGAAGCTCCTCCATCAATACCAATTAATAAATATTCTTTTTGCATTATTTAACTATTTAAGTCAATTCTTCTCAGAATACTTTCTTTTCTCATATAATCTTTTGCTTCATCGTTTCTGTCAATAGTAATTTGGTCAATGCTGTGGTCGGTTCCGCCTGAATGACGAATTACTTCATAAATAGGATCCCAAACCCTTCCTATGCGGTGTTTTTCACTTATTTTTAATACCATCTGGTAATCTTCGCCATAATTACGTGCAAAAGGCTCTTCATTAATACTAAAACCTATTTCCTTAATTAAGGATATAGGAATTGACCGAGGAGCACCGGCACCATTAATACGTAATAAATTATTTCTTCCATTTTCCTCTGTCCATTCATCGTGAGTAACAACAGGCAAATCTTCCATCTGCTTTATATTTCCTTTATCATCTTTTTCCCACACTTCATAAGAGCCAATAACCATCCCAATAGTAGGGTCACTATTATATACCTTCAATATTTTTTCAACAGCATCAGGCTTAAGCCTGTCGTCCGAATCAAGCTGAACATAATACTCTCCGCGGGCAATATTAGCACCAGAATTAAAGCATAAGCCAAGGTTATTAATATCGTGAACTAATAATTGAACTTCCGGTTTTGTTGCATCATATTTTTTACCACCCGGCATAAATTGTTTAACCGACTCAATAGTAGGGTCACTATTTCCTCCATTTACAACAACTATTACTTCAACATCCGTTACAGTCTGATTTTGAACACTTTTAACAGCTTCACTTATAAAAACAGGACGATTATTTACAGGAATTATTATTGATGCTTTTAAAGTTGACTTGTCATCAGGTTCAGGACGTTTTGAATAATGTGAGCCAGGTTTTAAGTATGCTTTTATTTGTTTTAAATGATTAATTAAAATCTGTTCTGCTTCAAATTGACTCTGTTTGCCTGCAAGTAAATAATCGAAAACATTTTGGGCTTTTGCCTTTGCAACCACCCGATACAATGAACCGGCATAACGATTGGCTATATGAATCAGTTTGTATTTTTGAGATATTTTCAACCTAAGGTCATAAAGTGCATTGTACTTAACTTCAGGTGACAAATACCCACAACTCTTCAAGGCTTCCTTTTTAAAAAACAAAACTTTACCATAATCCTGATTATCACGAACCCTGCCAATATGATGTTTTAATAAATGAACCTCTTTAATAGAATTATCTTCTAATATTTCATAGTCGGCATATATTAACCCTGCATTTTTATTATTTTCTGCTGCTATTATAAGAAGTTCTAAAGCACTTTTTTTCAAATATATCTCTTGGGTTCTATTATCAATATAAAGTTGGAATTTAGCATTATTGTTTTGGAAAGCTGTATTCAACTGTTCAGATAAATTTTCGGTTTCAACAGTTATAAATGATACTTTAATTGACTTAGAATTAATTGTATCAATTCTACTTACAACGTTGTTTCTTTTCTTACTATTTAAAATTGTTATTTCAAAATTCTGATTTGTTTGATTAAATACAGATTTAATTATTTCTAAAAAGATATTATCCTTATATTCAGAAGATTCAGGATAATGTAGTATAATATTTACAGACATATTTTTAATTATTTAGTGGTAATAAAAAATGTAAAAAACTATTTAACAGAAAGATTTCATTCTTTACTTTAAAAATTGGCAGATTATTAATTACATCATTTTTTTAATGATATTTTATAAGATTTAGTTAGTTTATAAAACAAATATTCATATTTTCTTTATTATTTAAATAGTTTTCCGTAAAACTTAAAAATCCATGATGCTTAAATATTCATATAATTTGTATTATTACTTCAAAACAAAATTTTGCTATATTATTATTCAATATTTGTTGTTAAATGCGTATAACAAATGCTACACAACTTGTCTTAAATCACAAGTAAATACAATTCAAAAATAATGGATTAATATTAAAAAAACAATATATGTCATACATATTACATATTATTGAATATTTTTTGTAATTTAGCATAAAATTCCAGATTAAACTCATTTTGTAATACAAGTTGAGATGATATAGAAAAATTTACAGACAACAATCATAAGCCAAATGTTTTTCTGGTTTCATAAATAAAACTATATAAAATTTTAAGAAAAAAGCAGTAAGGTAATTGATATTTGAACGTTTAACTATGTTTATTAAAGAATATTCTAAATTAAGAAAATACATAAATTAGAATCTGCATTATTCATTCAATGTATTATTAATAAATAAGTTAGGCTTCATTTAATAAATATATAAATATAGCAAATGGTAAATATAACAGAATCTAGCTCAAATTATAACGATCTGGAAAAAATGTCAACCAAAGAACTTCTTGAAAACATTAACAGAGAAGACAGTACTGTACATTTAGCTGTAAGCAAAATAATACCAGAAATTGAAAAGGTAGTAGATAATATAATTCCCAGATTAAAAGTGGGAGGCCGTTTATTTTATATAGGAGCCGGTACAAGTGGCAGACTGGGCATTCTTGATGCATCTGAAATACCACCAACATATGGCGTTCCGTACGACATAGTAATTGGACTAATTGCAGGAGGCGACAAAGCGATACGCACAGCAGTTGAATCAGCCGAAGATGACAAAAAAGGCGCGTGGCGTGACTTGGAAAAATTTGCTCCAAATAAAAATGATACTGTAATTGGAATTGCAGCTTCAGGAAGAACACCTTATGTGATTGGAGCTGTAAAAGATGCTAAGAAAAGAGGGCTATTTACAGCATGTATTACCTGTAATCCTGAAACATCATTAGCAAAAGAGGTTGACATTCCACTTGAAGCAATAGTAGGCCCTGAGTTTGTTACAGGAAGTACCCGTATGAAAGCGGGAACAGCACAAAAGTTAGTTCTAAATATGATTACTACTTCAATTATGGTGAAATTAGGCAGGGTAAAAGGAAATAAGATGATAGATATGCAACTAACTAACAATAAATTAATTGAGAGAGGGTCTAAAATGATTCTTGAAGAATTAAATTTAAGTATTGATGAATCCAGAAGATTACTTTTATTGCATGGATCAGTCAGAAATGCTATTGATAATTATAAACTTATTAAAAGTGATTAGAAGTTATTTATTCACTTTTCTAACTATTCACTTTATTTTTGTATGAGTTTAGTGAAATCTGAATAAAACAAACATTTTTCAAATCTTTTATTTATTCTAACGATTACGACAATAAGTCAATACCGATTAAAAAACTTTCAAATGTTTTTTATAGATTTCCTGAGTTCTTTCTAAATGTTTACTTGTAATTGTAAAAGCTATTTCAACATTTTTTTCACGAATGGCAGTTACTAATTCACGGTGCGATTTTAAAGTATTTTCCTTTTCACCTTCAATGTTTGCATATATATAATTACGCATTCTTGGTAGTAGAGAATATATTGGTTCCATTGTAATTTGGATAATCGGATTACAAGTAGATTTTGCAACCATCAAATGAAAACGATTGTCTAAATCAGCTTCCATTTGCGTATTATCAGGATCACAATTAGCAAATTCTGTCAAGCTGTTTTCCAATTCTTTCAAATCATTATTAGTCCTGTTTTTTGCAGCAAGTTTTGCAATTTCAGGTTCAAATATTCTTCTTACTTCTATAAACTGAGACAAAAGATTATTATCAAATTTTAAATCATAATACAAATTAAGAGAATTTATAGCATCTTCAATTTTAATTTCTGACACGTACATTCCGCTACCTTTCTGAATATTTATAAGTCCACGGGCACTCAACCTACGCAGAGCCTCTCTTAAAGCAGTCCTACTAACACCAAAAGATTCACACATTTCACGTTCGGTTGGTAATTTAGAACCTATTGGCAGTTTTTTCTCGCGAATTGCATTTTCTATTGTACGTTCAATTTTTTGACTTAATGTTTGCTTATTACCTAAATTTTGAAATATGTTATCCATAATATTAATCCGTTAAATACGATTTGCAAAGATAATATTAATAATTAATTACTTATTTTTAACTAATTTATATTCATTTTTTCAATTTACAATAATTATATCACTCAATTGGCTTTCATTATTTGACCTGTCAAGAGAAGCAATTCTGTATATTCCTTTCCTGTCTTTTTCAGGTAAAATAAATTCTGTTTGTCCTGTAATACAAATTATATTGATAACATTTTTTAAATACTTTTTTTGCTTAGCTGAATATTTATATATAACAAAAAACCTTGCTTTATTCATATCGGAATCGTATTCCGGCGTTTCCCAGGTAATTTTAGAATCAGTTAGTTTTAAGTTAACCGGAGCCAATGGAGCCGTATTGTCAATCCAGAACATTGGCGGTACTATTGCAGGAAACCTGCAATATTTTTTTCGTGTTTTTTTATTAAGTTTCGATAAATCTTTTCTAAAAAAATGTTTACTGCTAAAATAACCAAAACCATTAATAAACTGTAATGAACGCAATAAATCAATTTGACTTAAAAATGCTTTTTCATTTTTCCAATATTTAAATTTTGATTTTTTATTAATTTTATACGGAGCCAGTCCGATATACATTGCACGTCCATACGAAAAATCGTTCCACCAATAGGCTAATGTTGAAAAATCAACTACCGGGTGATTCTCACGCCAGTAAAGTTGCGGCATTGTATAGTCAATCCAACCCTTCCTCTGCCATTTTATTATATCAGCATAAAGTACATCATAATTGGTAGTACCCGCTTTTGTTTCAGAACCAATTGGGTCTTCACGAGAATTACGCCAAACGCCAAACGGGCTAATGCCAAACTTTACCCAAGGCTTTATATTTTTTATGGCAATACTAAGTTTTTGAATAACAGTATCAACATTATGCCTTCTCCAATCATCCTTTTTATTCGGATAAAATTTTCCACCAAACTGCTCAAAAGCAGCACTATCAGGAATTTCTTTTCCTGCAATTTTATACGGATAAAAATAATCATCAAAATGTACAGCATCAATATCATACCTACTTACAACATCGGCAACAACATTGGTAACAAATTGCCATACCTCCGGATTTCCGGGTTCAAAATATACCTTGTTGCCATACGCCCAACCCCAATCAGGATGCTTCCTTAAAATATGATTGACAGCCAATGAATCGTCTAAACTTTGCTTTATCCTGTAAGGATTAAACCAGGCATGTAGTTCCATACCACGCTTATGCGCTTCCTGAATCCAAAATTCAAGTGGATCGTACAATGGATCAGGAGCTACACCCTGAATTCCAGAAAGATATTTTGACCAAGGTTCAAAATTAGATTTATAAATTGCATCAGCAGAAGGCCTGACTTGTAAAATTACCGCATTAATTCCATTCTTTTTGTGCAAATCAAGAATCCTGATTACCTCATCTTTTTGCTCAATTGTAGTTAATCCTGTTTTTGACGGCCAATCAATATTAGCAACAGTTGCAACCCAAACTGCTCTGAATTCGTATTTTTTATATTGTGCATTCGATGCCGAAAATAGTATAACAATTATACTTAAAGTAAATATAAATTTCTTCATTTTATTTTTTTAAGAATATCCTATAAACAATATATTAAGTTAGTTTTTACCGGAAACTGAATAAATTTATTTAAAATATTTTGATAAAATAAAATATAATTTAAATAATTAATTATTGTAAATATAATAAATATATATATATTTGTCATACATCATTCATAATATATTTTTATTTCATAGAAAATATAGA
>JAADFW010000237.1 GCA_013152655.1 Chlorobiota bacterium | reverse complement strand
TGTATTGGTTTGACGACCCACAGCTTACAAATAATATTGGTTCCGGAGGAACACAAACACCCGGTAGTGCAGTTGGCACAGTTGTTTATTATGTAGTTGACTCACTTGGTGGCTGTTCAAGTGCACCCATGTCTGTTCAAATAACAGTAAATGCATTGCCAACCACGCAAAATATTGTTGGCGGTGGAGATTATTGCCTTGGAGGAACAGGGAGAGTAATAACTACTCAAAACTCTGAAAAAAATGTAAATTATCAGTTGTTTGTCGATGGTTCGCAAATTGGAGCTCCTTTGCCGGGTTCCAGTAGCGGAGATCCTGTTTCTTTCGGATATCAAACAACAGCCGGAACATATACCGTTGTAGCTACAAGTTCAACCACGGGTTGTTATAATAATATGAACAATAGTGTTGCTGTTACTATTGACCCGCTGCCAAATATTTACAATGTGATTGGTACGGGAGCCGATTGCTATGGCGGGCCGGGAGTAGCTGTACAGTTAAGCGGTTCGGAAACAGGCATAAATTATCAACTTTATATTAATGAAAATAGTGAAGTTGGAACACCCGTTGCAGGAAGCGGCTCATCATTTAGTTTTGGAAATATGACTGAAGCGGGCGACTACACGGTAGTTGCAACCAATGCATCAACCGGGTGTGTTAGCGACATGAACCTTACGGGAACAGTTACCATATACGACTTGCCTGAAAAATTCGATATGTACCAAACCGATTCTTATTGTAGTGGCGGAGCCGGAGTTGAAGTGGGTATCAGCGGTTCGGAAACAGGTGTTACATATCAACTATATCGTGACAATACAATTTTAGGGATTCCTAAAAACGGAGACGGGCAACCCATTAGTTTCGGATATCAAACCGACTCGGCAACATATACAGTTATAGCTACAAATACATATAGCTGTAAAGATACAATGAACGGAAATGCAGTTATTGCCATCGACCCGTTGCCAACACCATATACGCTTGATTTTGTTACAGGCGGGTCTTATTGTGCCGATGGAAATGGAGTTGAATTAGCTCTTGACAACTCTGATACAGGAGTAGAATACCAGCTTTATTTGGGAGGCAATGCTACCGGCTCGCCTGTTCCGGGTGTAAACGGCACGCTTTCTTTTGGATTGCTTACCGCAGGCTCATATACCGCTGTAGCTACAAACGCAACTACCGGATGCATAGAAAATATGTTGGGAAATCCGTCAATATCTATCAATCCTTTGCCAACAATTTACGATGTGAGTGGAGGCGGAGCATATTGTAACGGAGGGACAGGAGCACAGGTTGAATTGGCAAATTCAGAATCAGGCATTACCTATCAGTTTTTGCATGATGGTGTTGAAGTATCTACATTGAACGGAGTAAATGGTTCGGCACTTAGCCAGACCTTTACCGAAGCAGGCATTTATACTATTCATGCAATAAATAATACAACTACTTGTGAACAAGACATGAACGGAAGTGCTACCATAACTATAAATGAATTGCCTGCCGTTTATAATGTAACGCCTGTTGACGGGTATTACTGTTCCGGTGATGAAAACGGAGTTGCAATCAGCCTTGACAATAGCGAAGCCAATGTAAAATACGACCTGTACCGCATAGGTGTTTTAATTGAAACAAAAATAGGCACCGGCGCAACATTTAATTTTACCGGCCAAACTACTACGGGTACCTATAATGTAGTTGCAACCAATAATGATAATTGTACCGAAAATATGACAGGAACATCAACTGTTCATGTGAACCCGTTGCCTGCCGGAGTTATTAACAGTACACTGAATCCCTCTAACGGCTGTACTCCGTTAGATGCTCAATTTACATTTGTTCAGTCAAATACAGTTGTTATTGATACTTTTATATGGAATTATGACGATGGTACAATTGATACTACAAATGCAACAATTACTACCGTAAGCCACATCTATAATAATAATTATAATTCAACCATTACACCTGATTTTTCTGTTAGTGCTATTTCATCTGACGGGTGTATTTTCACTACAACACAAACCATTGATATTTATCCTGAAGTAGTAGCAGGGTTTAATGTGTTAGATACAGCAGGATGTAGCCGTTTTGACGTCAGTTTTATGAACACTTCGCAGGGAAATCAGCCAAGTTACAGTTGGAGTTTTGGAAATGAAGGCACTTCGAGCGAACGCGATCCTTCTCATGGCTTTACTTACAGTAGGGATACCTCTGTTTTAGTAACTTTAATTGCTGAATCAGCTGATTTTTGCAAGGACACAACTTCGCAATTGATTTATGTTTATGAAAGCCCGCTTGCTGAATTTAGTGTTCAGGAAGAATCAATAACTGCACCTGATTCAATACATTTAATAAATTTAACGGTTGAATCAAACGATCCTGCAGGCTGGAATTATACCTGGGATTTTTATGACGGAGGAAGCTCTACTGCAACTGACCCCACTCATTTTTATGAATGGGCAGGCTATTATGACATAACCTTAACAGCCTATGATAATGAATGTTCTGACGATTACACATTAACTTATGTGGTTCAGGCCCGAAACCCGGAGGTTTATCCTTTGTTTGATAGTGCAGGGTGTGTTCCTTTTACTATTAAATTTCCCGACTCAACAAAATATGCCCGGAATTGGGAGTGGAATTTTGGCGATGGTTATACTTCAACATCCAAAGAGCCTACTCACTTATTTGACCAGCCCGGCACTTATTTTGTCCGCCTTAAAGCGTTAGCACCCGATGTTGATGGAAATAACATATATGACCAGGCAACTGTTTCTGAAATAACAGTTTATGCTAAGCCTTATGTTGAATTCCAATTTGATAAATACCTGGTTTTTATTTATACCGATTCTGTAATCTTTACCAATAGAAGTGATGATTTGGATTATGTTTACAACTGGAGATTTGGCGATGGAGAAACTTCAAATGAAATAAATCCTTCTCATATTTATCAGGTTGAAGGTACTTATCAGGTAGAATTGCATGCTACAAATTCAAATGGTTGTGTTGATTCTGTTAAACATGGCGATATTGTGGCTTCAGAAGCTGAAAAGTTGTATTTCCCTACTGTTTTCTTCCCTATTCCGGGAGGTGAACCGGATAACAATGTTTCTAGTGAGAGAAATACAAGCCTTTTCTACCCACTTGTTGGTACAGGAGTAAGCGAAGAAGGCTATGAATTTTCTATTTACGACCGTTGGGGCGAATTGGTTTTTCAAACTAAAGAATTACATAAAGGCTGGACAGGCTATAAAGAAGGAGTTTTATTAAAACAGGGAGTTTACGTTTGGATTGTAAAAGGGAAATACGATAACGGCGACCCGTTTGGCCCCGAAACAGGCAACGTAACATTACTCAGGTAAACATATATAGGAAATAAAGGAAGGATACTATCTTTCAAAAAGATAGTATCCTTATTCATGGAATATTTATTCTGAGAAAAACAACAGGTAAATTTTTAAGTAGTTTAAAAACAAATAATCATTGTCTGTTGTAAAAATTGAAATTATATTGAAATTATATATCTTTATAGCAATAATTTACGTTAATTCATATTGTGAAAAAACAATATTTAATCATAATAATATTTTTAATTTTTGAATTTAAAGGCTTTACACAAGAAGTGCATTTTTCGCAGTTCTTTGCATCGCCTCTTTATTTAGCACCTTCATTTGCAGGAACCTCAGCCGGAACAAGAATTTCTTATAACTTCAGAGACCAGTGGCCTGCTATTCCAAAAACATTTATCTCAACGGCTTTTTCAATAGACCATAATTTCAGAAATATGAAAAGCGGCTTAGGGCTTCTTGTATTTGCCGACCAGGCAGGTGAAGGAAATCTCGGTTTAATAAATGCAGGATTAATTTATTCGTACGATATTAATGTTACTCCTGATATTCATATACGCCCCGGCTTTAATTTTCAATATGCCAGGGCGGGTGTTAATATCGGCAAACTATATTCTATAAAAAACATTGGAAGCGGTGGGCTTATTAGTGGTTCGGCTGCCGAAAAATCTTACGATTACCGCCAGTATTTCGATTTTACTTTTTCCACTATTGCCTATTCTAAACTGTTTTGGGGAGGCATTACCCTTGACCATCTCTTTATGCCGGATGAAGCCTTAACTACCATTGGCTCGCAAAGCCGTATTCCTGTTAAAATATCAATTTACGGAGGAGGCAAAATTATAAGTATGGAAGATTTTCACAGTAAACGTGAAGAAAGCCTGTCAGGTGTTTTTCTTTTCAGGAAACAACAAATAAACACACAGTTAGACCTTGGCTTTTACTGGACCAGAACACCTATGATTATTGGCATGTATTACAGGGGTATTCCGTTTGGCAAAACATTAAAAAGCAGCGATGCCATTGTTTTTTTGGTGGGCTATAAAATTGAAGATGTTTCTGTTGGCTACAGTTACGACTATACAATTTCTTCTTTAGCCGGTACTACCGGAGGAGCACATGAAATATCGGTTATTTATGAATTTAATAAAGTACCGCGTGTGAAAAAGAAAAAATGGGCACCGGTTCCTTGCCCGACTTTTTAAATAATAGCCTTAAATCCGCAAGGCCTGAAGGCCTTTGTTGATTAATAATTGATAAGTCAAATTTACATTCACTTATTTTAGTCAGGCTTGATTGCCTAAAACAGAACACATTATAAAATTGCTTGCGGTTATTAGGTAATAATATAATTCAAAATGGGCAAAATAATTATCGGGATTCACGGACTGGGAAATAAGCCACCAAAAAAAATGCTTGAAAGTTGGTGGAAACTATCAATTTTGGAAGGACTGAAAGCAACAGGCAAACAATCACCAAAAATAAATTTCAAATTAGTTTATTGGGCTGATATTGTTCATGAAAAACCATTGGATATTTCCATTGCCGACAAAGAAAGCCCTCTTTTCTTAGATGAAATTTATACAACGGTTTCACCAGATTTTATTTCCAAACCCATTGGTGAAAAAGAAAAAAAACTACACGATTTCTTAAAAAAGGAATTAGGCAGAGTATTTCTGAATGATGACTACACCTTGAATTTTTCTTTTATAACCGATGCAATTATTCACAACTATTTTCAAGACCTTGAAATTTATTATTCAGACAGAAATATTACTTATAACAATCAACAAAATACGGCGAAAAATTTAATTCGGAAGCGCCTTGCTGATTTGCTATATAAGCATAAAAATGATGAAATATTTCTTATTTCACACTCGATGGGTACTATAATTGCTTACGACGTTCTTACTTTACTTTGTCCTGAAATTAAAATAAATACGTTTGTTACAATTGGGTCGCCTTTGGGTTTTCCGGTGGTAAAAAGTAAAATTGCAGCTGAGCTAAAACAAAACAATGTTAAAATACCGGTATTAAAAACGCCTCCGGGTATTAGTAATCACTGGTACAATTTTGCCGACCTGGAAGATAAAGTAGCCTTAAATTATGATTTGGCTGATGAATTTGAGGCCAATGAACAAGGTGTAATTCCGGAAGATTTTTTAGTGACAAATAATTATGTAATGAAAGGCAAAAAAAATCCTCATAAATCATTTGGGTATTTAAGGACACCTGAGTTTTCGGATGTTTTATATCAATTTTTAACTACTCCGGGACCAAACTTATTTAAACGGTTGTTTAATTGGTTTAGAAAATAATAGTACTGTTTAAACCGCAAGGTTATTAATGACGGTTTAGGCATGCTCAAATTTGTTGGTATTATTTAATCGTAGAAAATTCATGTGTTTTCCGGGTTAAAATTAAATAATATTTCCCCTTTGGGAAACATTGTCGTATATTTGTAGAAAATTATAAAATAATAATGGTTAAATATGGAATAAAAATTTTAGAATATGCAAAAGAGTTTTTAGATAAGCTTGATGATAAGTCTCGTAAAAAGGTTCTTTTTAACCTTTGGAAATCAAGAGAAGTAAATGACCCTGAATTATTTAAAAAGTAATCTGAAAATATATGGGAGTTTAGAACTAAGTTTTTAAATAAACAAATTAGATTACTTGCATTTTGGGATAAAACTGATAATAAAGAAACATTAGTAATTGCAACGAATGGATTTATAAAAAAAACAAAAAGGACACCTAAAACAGAGATTGAAAAGGCTGAGAAAATAAGAAAAAAATATTTTGAACAAAAATTAGGAAGGAAATAGACATGAAAACTTATTCATTAGAAGACTTAACAGACAAGTATATCGGAGAAAAAGGCTCAAATGAAAGAAATCAATTTGAATTTGAATTAAAAGCTGATATTCTTGGAGAAATGATTAGAAAAGCAAGAAAAGAAAAGAATTTGACACAAGAGGAATTAGGAAAATTAGTTGGTGTTCAAAAAGCACAGATATCTAAAATTGAAAACAATACAAAAGATGTCAGGTTTTCAACTATTATGAAGGTGTTTTCAGCATTGAAAGCATCAGTTAAAATGAGTATTGACTTCAATACAAATTCGCATCTCGAAATTGCATAAACTTACTGGCAACACACGCTAAATTTAATAAAATTTGTTTGAGCAAATTAGTAAAATGAGAAAGATGTACAAAAAATACCGCAATTAGAATTTAGTGCCATTAATAACTATTATAAGTCAATCATTGACCAAGAAAGCAGGCATATGTATTGAAAATTTAAAAATAAA
The DNA here is from genome assembly GCA_013152655.1 of Chlorobiota bacterium. GTDB lineage: Bacteria > Bacteroidota > Bacteroidia > Bacteroidales > B39-G9 > JAADFW01. Next base: position 41,060 of record JAADFW010000237.1, on the reverse strand, counting down.
CAGATGAAAAAAATAGTGCTGTCACTGTTACTGACAATTTCTTTTACTAACTTCTTTATTTATACAATAAATGCACAAAGTCCGTTACGGTTTAAGGAAGAAGTTGCTCAAATAGTAGCAACAAACCATCATTGTTCAGCTAACGATTCAGTTATCTTATTTACCGGAAGTTCCAGTATTAGAAAGTGGACTAACATACAGGATTATTTTCCTCAGTTTAAAATAATAAATACCGGTTTTGGTGGTTCTGAAATGAGTGATTTGCTCTATTTTGTTGATGAATTAATTTTCAATTATTCACCATATAAAATCTTTATTTATGAAGGTGACAATGATATTGCCAGTGGAAAAAAACCTCAAAGTATTATTGAAACTACTGATTCTTTAGTTCAAAAGATAATAACTAAATATCCCGCTATTCAAATTTATATTATTTCAGCTAAGCCAAGCATCCTCAGATGGAATTTAAAAAATAACTATATAAAATTAAACCAGCTCTACTCTAATTATTGTAACAATAACGCACAAGTAGAATTTATTAATATTTGGGATATCATGTTAGATGAAAACAGAGAAGTGAAAAAAGATATTTTTTTGGAAGACGAATTGCACATGAATTCTAAAGGTTATGAACTCTGGGCAAAAGAAATAAAAATGGTACTTTCTAAATTGTAAAAAAGCAGATTGCTCTAAACAAAAACTCAAGGTAAAAAAACAGAATTTTTCCCAAACCTTTTTTGAAAAATTAAGTATAAAAAGAAATAAATGATATTTGAATAGTTTTTATACATATGAGTTTGAGTTTTTTTGTAGGGGAGGAGAATTATAGTTTTGAAAGAAAAATTATCATAGTTTCCAGTTTAATTGTTTCATTTACTGCCTTAATTGCCACATTTGTTAATATTTATATCGGACTTAATGCAATCATAAATTTTGCATCAATAAGTGGACTAATTGTATATACCCTGTTTTATTTTTTGGCAAGAATAACTGATAAGGAGATACTGTTGAAATGGGTAGTATCACTTATTTCGTTGCTTTTTTTAAATATTGTGTGGTATTTAAATTATTTTTCAAACGGGCCGTCTAATTTTCTTTTTCTGGTTTATTGTGCTTTTATCATTTTTGTTTGGGATAAAAAAAAGATACTTTTTTTCTCAGTTCTGATAATTGTAAATATAACTGCCTTATTTCTTTTTGAAATATATTTCCCCGATTCCGTAATGTCATATCCGTCTGCTTTTTCCAGAAAAGTTGATATTTATGTTGGGTTGATTATTAGTATTGCAATAATTATTATATACACCCTGGCTGCCAAAAAAAACTATACAACTCAATATTTAAAAGCAAGGCGTGCTGACGACTTAAAATCGGCCTTTCTTGCAAACATGACACATGAAATTCGTACTCCGTTAAACTCTATTGCCGGGTTTTCTTCATTAATAGTAAACGATAATTTACCGTTAGAAAAAAAGAAACGATTTGCTGAAATAATTTCTATAAATACCCAGTATCTGTCCTCATTGGTTGACGATATTTTAGATACGTCAAGAATAGAATCAAACCAACTCTCGCTACACGTTAAGGAATGTAACATTAGTGAATTGTTTAGCCGGTTAAAAGAAGAGTTTAAGCATGAAATTGAAAATTTAGGAAAACCTATTTCATTAAAATCTAATTTAAGTTCTGAAAATCTAACAATTTATACCGACTGTAAGCGACTTGAGCAAATTTTAAGAAACCTGATTAATAATGCAATAAAATTTACCCGGGAAGGAGAAATTAGTTTTGGTTGTTATGAAAAAAATAATGACTTACTGTTTTTTGTAAAAGATACAGGAATAGGCATTAAAAAAGAAGATGAAAGTAAAATATTTAATCGTTTTAGCCGGATTAACGATAAAAACGATTTGGAAAACTTATATAGCGGTACCGGAATTGGCTTATCTCTGTCAAAAGAACTGGTAAATTTAATGGATGGTAAAATTTGGGTTGAATCAGAGTATGGCAAAGGGTCTGATTTTTATTTTACTTTGCCACGATTAAAAATGGAACTACATTTCAACAATAATTAAACGGATTTTACTTTCTCAACCCTGATAATATTTACAGGGCAAAGCTCAGCAGCTTCAATATTTTCGTTAAATTCTTCATCACCAACTGTTAGGTGAAAAAATGATTTGCTCGGCTTACTTTCTAACAGAATTGACTTTCCGTCCTTTTCGTTCATTACCCATCTTGAAGGGGCAACTTCATTACAAGAGCCACAACCAATACATTTATTTCGCTGAAACGCTATTCTTACCATATATATATTAAATTCTCCTTTGCGAATTTTTCAGTTTACTGAACAACTGCATCTTTAACATTAATTATTTTATAAAGCTTATCTGAACGCCTCACTATTTGCTCAACAGGAATTGAAAAATTCACGCCTTTTTCTGCTTTGTTCACTTTTTTTAAATTCACCCTTATTTCATTTACCTGAGCCTGTATTACACCCGTTGTTGGCCCGGTTATAAGAATTTCATCACCAACACTTATACTTTCTGATTCAGCCTTAAATTCTGCAACTTTTATATTGCTAAAATAATTTATTCCTTTTCCTATATAAACTTTTCTTTTTGTAGCTTGTGAGCCATACTGCTTGCTCCATTCGCCCAACCTGCGCCCCAGATAATAACCATCCCAAAAACCACGGTTAAAAACAGCAGATAATTGCTGTTTCCATTTTTCTATCTTTTCCTTCGTATAGGTATTTTCCAAAACTGCATTTACAGCATCATTGTAACACAACGAAACAGTATGTACATATTCAGGCGGCCTTGCACGGCCTTCAATTTTTAAAACAGTTACTCCGGCATCAATTATTTTATCTAAAAAATCAATGGTAGATAAATCCTTGGGCGACATAATATATTCATTATCTATTTCCAATTCATTCCCTGTTTCTTTTTCGGTAACAATATATGATTTCCGGCAAGTCTGCAAGCATGCTCCCCTGTTAGCCGATGAATTCATTTCATGCAAACTTAAATAGCACTTTCCTGAAATAGCCATACACAACGCACCATGAACAAATAATTCTATTCTAACTAATTTTCCACCCGGCCCTTTTATTTTATCTTTTTTAATAGATTCCGCTATTTTCGCAACTTGTTTTAACGTTAATTCTCTGGCCAGCACAACCACATCGGCAAAATGTGCATAAAATTTTAACGTTTCAATATTGCTAACATTCATTTGTGTTGAAATATGAACTTCTACTTGTTGCGAAAAAGCATAATTCAAAACAGCTTGGTCTGAAGCAATTATAGCAGTAATTCCACTTTTTTTGGCAACATCAACTATTGAATGCATTAAAGATATATCATGGTCGTAAATAATAGTATTTACTGTTAAGTAGCTTTTTATTTGGTGCTCATTACAAATACTAACAATGTTTTTCAAATCATCTATGGTAAAATTATTAGATGATTTAGCACGCATATTTAATTGCTCAATTCCAAAATAAACAGAATTTGCCCCTCCCTGAATGGCTGCCATTAATGATTCATAAGAACCTACCGGTGCCATAATTTCAATATCACTCCTTTTCATTTAATTATTCATGTTTTTACTCAAAAGGTTTACAAATCGGATTACAAAAATACAAGAAAATTAACTTATTAAATGTTATTTGGGTTAAACTAAAGTTAATTAGGCAGAGAATCAATAAATCTTTGATTTATATAAAACTCAGGTTATTAGTTTCACAAGGGTTGCTGTAACAATTTCAAATAAGAATTATTTGCTAAATTCTTTAACATAATTCAAAATTTCACTAACATCAATCTCATTCATACATTTAAAATGCTTTTTCGGGCATTTAGTGAACCCTATTTTAGAACAAGGCCTGCATTTTAAATTTTTTACCTCAACAATTGCATACAGTTTCTTTTTTCCCGGCATATAAGGATACATTCCAAAAGTAGGAACTGTATTTCCCCAAACCGATATGATGTTTTTATGTAAGGCTGCTGAAATATGCATTAATCCGGTATCGTGTGTTATAATTAGCTTTGAGTGCTTTATAGCAGAAACAGACTGATTTAAGCTTAATTTACCACATGCGTTAAAAACAGTTCCTTTTGTTTCAGAACAAATTTTTTCTCCCGTATTAAAATCATTCCCATCGCCCAATAAAACAACAGGAATCTCAATTTTATCACAAATCTCAATTATTTTATTTTCCGGCAATCTCTTGGTGGCATGTTTTGCGCCTATTACAAAAGCGATATATTCATTATTAAAAAAATTGAATTTTTTAGTAATCATATTAAATTCATCTGTTTTCAGGAAATAATTTAAACCCTGAAAATCCTTTTTAACATCAAATGATGAAAGTGTTTCAAAATAGCGATCTACAATGTGAATATCGGGTAAATAATTAAGTTTAAAATTTACATATAACCATTTCTTAAAATTCAGTTTTTTAAAACTAATCGAAAATCTTTTTAACGTTCTTTTTACCCTTAAGCTCCTTACATTCCTGTGTAAATCAATAATATAATCAAACGACTCAATTTTTAAGGCTGGAATTAATGAGGATAAATCATTATCCATTAAATGTATTTTATCAATGTAAGGGTTGTTTTCAATTATATTATAATATTCTTTTTTTAATAAATATTGAATATTAGAATTCGGAATTTGAGTTTTTAAAGCCCTAAGCAGGGGGGTGGTAAGAATTATATCACCAATAGAGCTAAAGCGAATAAAGAGAAATTTAACGGAATTGCTATTCATAAAAAAAAGCCTAAACCTTTTATTGATTTAAGCTAATATAATAGTTTAATATGAATAAATTAAATTATTCAACATTTTTATATTTTGTAAGAAAACGAAGTAAGTCAAATCGTACATCTTTATAACTGTCGCTGGTATTCCATAAAATTCTGGAACCATGAATTCCTTTTTTATCTTTACCGGGTTTGAATAATGTTTTTTTATCAGAAGGAATATTGCTAACCATATCTAAAACACTTGGAAACTCTCTTTGAGTGGCAGTAATAAAAACGGGTTTGTCAAATCCGGATAAATAATTTTTAACTGAAAAATCAGACCCAAAATATTCTCCCGGGCTAAATGAAACAACTGCTAACACTTTAGGATTATTTTTAGCAACTTTTAGTACCAGAGAAGCAGAATATGAACTACCAACTATTATAACCGGTTTTTGACTTTTTTCATAAGCATAATCAATAGCTGCAATCATATCAGGTTCAGCGTCAAGGTATGTTGTAGGCAATCCTTTTTCTTCTGCAAGCATTGCCGTTTCGTTTTGTACAAAATTTACTTCTTTGCCAGATCTTAAATCAACAGCCAGACAATTATATCCTATTTTTGAAAAAATATTTTGTGTTTCTTTATATTCTCCCCGGCTATAACCTGCCTGATGAAATAAAACGGCATACCTGAAATCCGGATTATTCATATATAAGTCGGCAGTTACGGTTAAACCATCTTTAGCCTTAAAAGTAATTGTTTCCTGACCGATAATGTTATTTGTAAGGAAGGCGAAAAATAATAACGGAAGTAAAATTCGATAAATTTTCATAGCTTTTTATTTTTTATTAAGAATAAAGCAATTATTTGCAAGAATTATACCATCTCTGCTAACACTACAATATTATTGTTAGTCGCCTCAATAACACCACTGGCAATATCATAAAACTCTTGTTCTCCGTCTGTTTTAACTACCTTTATTTTCCCCTTATCCAAGGTGGAAATTATGGCTGCATGATTTTTTAATATCTCAAACGACCCTTTGCTGCCAGGGAGTTTAACTAATTTAACATCACCGGAAAACAGCTTTTTTTCAACGGTTATTATTTCTAAAAACATATGTAAATTATAACTTTTTAACCGTAAATACAATTATTCTTTAAGCGAATTATTTAAATCTTATTTTTTTGATTCAGCTAACAATTTTTCACCTTTCTCAATAGCATCTTCTATAGTACCTACAAGGTTAAAAGCAGCTTCAGGATATTGATCTACTTCACCATCTATTATCATGTTAAAACCTTTAATAGTATCTTCTATTGAAACTAATACTCCTTTAAGTCCTGTAAATTGTTCTGCAACATGAAATGGCTGTGATAAAAACCGCTGAACTCTTCTTGCCCTGTGAACAACTAACTTGTCTTCTTCTGAAAGTTCATCCATGCCAAGAATAGCAATTATATCTTGTAATTCTTTTAATCGCTGTAAAATTTCTTTTACTCTTTGTGCGGTTTCATAATGTTCTTTTCCAACAATATCCGGAGATAAAATTCTTGAAGTTGAATCTAATGGATCAACAGCAGGATAAATACCTAATTCCGATATTTTTCTGTTTAAAACTGTTGTGGCATCAAGATGCGCAAATGTTGTTGCCGGAGCCGGGTCGGTTAAATCGTCGGCAGGTACATATACTGCCTGAACGGAAGTAATAGAACCTCGTTTAGTAGAGGTAATTCGTTCTTGCATAACACCCATTTCGGAAGCTAATGTTGGCTGATATCCTACAGCTGAAGGCATTCGGCCTAATAATGCTGATACTTCAGAACCTGCTTGTGTAAACCGGAAAATGTTATCCATAAAAAACAAAATATCTCTTCCTCCGCTTTTTTCATCGCCATCGCGAAAATATTCTGCTACCGATAAACCGGAAAGTGCTACTCTTGCCCTTGCCCCGGGAGGCTCATTCATTTGCCCAAAAACCAAAGTAGCTTTTGATTCTTTTAAATCATCATGATTTACTTTTGATAAATCCCAACCTCCTTCTTCCATGCTTTTTAGAAAATCGTCGCTGTATTTTATAACACCAGATTCTAACATCTCTCGTAATAAATCATTGCCCTCTCGTGTTCTTTCGCCAACACCTGCAAAAACAGATAGTCCTGAATAAGCTTTAGCAATATTGTTGATAAGTTCCATAATAATAACGGTTTTACCAACACCTGCTCCACCAAATAATCCAATTTTACCTCCTTTAGAATAGGGCTCTAACAGGTCAATTACTTTAATTCCGGTATATAATACTTCTTTTTCTGTTGAAAGTTCTTCAAAAGATGGCGGATTATTATGAATAGGATATCCCCCTTTTTTATCAACTTTCCCTATTCCGTCAATAGCATCACCAATAACATTTAATAGCCTTCCTTTAATCTGGTCGCCTATTGGCATAATTATAGGAGCTCCTGTTCCTGTCACATCCATTCCTCTTCTTAACCCATCTGTTGAATCCATTGCAACTGTTCGAACGGTATTTTCGCCAATATGCTGCTGACATTCTAAGATTATTATATGATCATCTTTTTCTACTTTAAGTGCATCGTATATTTTTGGTAATTCACTGCCTTCAGTTTCAAATGATACATCAACTACAGGACCTATAACCTGAATAATTTTTCCTATGTTTTTCGTCATTTATTTATATTTTTATGAATCTTAAAAAATAAAACGCAAATTTAGTTTAATAATACTTAATTGACAAACTCTAATTAATAACTTCTTTCTAAAAGATTATTTGTAAAACTTTTTAAAACAGATAGTCTTTTATTATCAACACTTACTTCTTTCAATAGTATATCGGCTTTTCTTAAATAATCTTTAATTTTTTCCTGAGTAATTTTCTTTATATTCAAGTTGTGGTAAACAGATAATATAGCTTCTATTTTTTCTTTTTTATTGGAATTAGTTCCGGGAATATATTTGTTAAGGATGGCAAGATTATTTTTATCAGCTAATTCAAAGGCTCTGATTAATAAAAATGTCTTTTTGTTTTCTAATATATCACCCCCTATTTTTTTTCCAAATTTTGTCTCATTCCCAAAAGCATCTAACAAATCATCCTGTAACTGAAAGGCAATTCCCATATTTACGCCAAAAGCATACAATTTATTAGTATCCTCTGTATTTGCACCACCAATTATAGCTCCTATTTTTAAACTGCCGGCAAGTAAAACAGCAGTTTTTAATGTTATCATTTTAATATAATCATTAACAGATACTTTTTTCTTTACTTCAAAATTCATGTCAAATTGTTGGCCTTCACAAACTTCTAATGCTATTTTATTAAATACTTCAAGTACTTTGTTCAATTTACCCGAATGGCTTTTTGATATAAATTCGTATGATTTAATAAGCATTGCATCGCCTGATAAAATAGCCCTGTTTTCATCCCACTTAGAATGAACTGTTGGTTTATTTCTGCGAACTGTAGCATGGTCCATTATATCGTCGTGCAATAAAGTAAAGTTGTGAAAAATTTCAACAGCTATGGCAGCATTTATAGCATCTTGCACTGTATTGTTATAAATATTATATGCCATTAACGTAAGTACCGGACGTAATCTTTTCCCGCCATTTGACAATACATACTTAATTGGTTCGTATAATTCAATTGGCTGACTCGTGAATTTTATTTTTTTTAGGTTTTCTTCAGTTATTTTTTGAAGTTGTGCTACAGAATACATAAAAGTTTAGCCTTCAGAATAAAAAATGATTAATTAATAAAATTCTACTGATTCATGTTTTAATTCGTATAATCCTGTTTTCAATATTATTTTTATTCCCTCCTCCAATGGCAATAATTCATGATTTAGCAAGTTTTTCATTTTTGTAATATCTGGTTTTCTTCTACTCATATCACCATCTTCAAGCGGAGGTAAAAAAACAATTTTAGATTTCGATTTTGTTAATTTAATTATAAGTTTTGCCAGGTCAAGTATCGGCACTTCAATATCTCCTCCAATATTTACAACATCATCTACAATTTTATCTTCATAAAATGTATTTAAGCAGGCATCAACATTATCGTCAACATAACAAAAAGTACGAGTTTGACTGCCATCGCCATATATTGTTATTGCTTCATTTCTTAAAGCTTTATAAATAAATTTACTAATTACAAAGTCCTTGCTTTGTTTAGCCCCATATGTATTAAAAAATCTGAAAATAGTAAAACTCAGATTATATTCTTGTTTATACGACCGAAGAAAAGCTTCACCAACATTTTTGACTATTGCATATGGCAGCCTTGAGTTTAGCGGTGTTGTTTCTTCATTTTGAGGTAAAGTAATTGAATCGCCATATATTTCGGACGAAGAAGAAAAGAAGACTCTTCTTACCCCGGTGTTTTTCGCTAAATTAAGAATATTTTCAAACCCTTTAATATCTTCTAAAACTTTAACCGGGTTTTCCTGGGTTCTTTCAACACCAACCATGGCAGCATAATGAAAAACATAATTGAATTGAAAGGATAGCATTATTGCAGAAATATCTTCATATTTATTAACATTACATTTAATAAATTTCCAATTAGCTGCTTTTTTTTTCGGTAGTTTTTGAGCTGCACCGGTAGAAAAATCATCTACAATAATTACAAAATTTTCTTCATCGTCAATAAGCCTTTCAGCTAAAGAACTTCCAATAAAACCAGCACCTCCTGTAATTAATATTTTTCTCATTACAAATTATTTGTGGTAATATTATTTTCGTTGTTTGATTGTAGTTTTAATTCGTCTAATTCAATATCTTCTTCTTCATTATAAATTTGCAATAATGGCTCATGAAATGATTCTTTGGTAATTGATTTTTCAAGTGTTAGAAGTAAAGAAGGCAACAATATTAAATTAGCAAACATTGCATTTAATAAAGTTATTGAAATAAGAGCACCTAAAGCAACTGTACCTCCAAACCTGGATGCAACAAAAATTCCAAATCCGAAAAACAGCACTATTGTGGTATAAAAAATGCTTACTCCTGTTTCTCTTAAAGCCATTGTAACAGATTTGCCAATATCCCAGCTTGTTCCCTTTAGTTCTTGCCTGAATTTTGCCAAAAAATGAATTGTTCCATCAACAGAAATACCAAAAGCAACACTAAATACTAAAATTGTAGATGGCTTTATTGCTATATTAAAATAGCCCATTAGTGCCGCAGTTAGCAATAGTGGAATTAAATTTGGAATTAAGGATATAATAATCATTCTGAAAGATGTAAACATCCAGAATAATATAAATGAAATTATTAAAATAGCTAATATCAAGCTAATAAAAAGATTTTTAATTAAATAATTAGTCCCTTTAAAAAATACAATGCTGGTACCGGTCATTGTTACGTTGTATTTTTTTGGCGAAAATATCTTATCAATATCAACTCTAATGCTGTCACTAAGTGATTTCATCCGTACTGTTCCAACGTCTAAAATCTTATAACTAATACGCATAATCCTGTCAGTACTGTCAATATAAGCATGTAGCAAATCTCCTTTATTTAATTCTTTTGAAGCGTAACTTAATATAAAATTCTTTTCCTGGTTACTGGGTAGTTTATAATACTTTTCATTCCCGTTGTAAAAAGCCTGCTTAGCATATTTTATTACCTCATTAAAAGATATAGGATTCGATAATTCAGGATATTTCCTAAGTGTTTTTTGTAATCTTTCAACTTTCTTAATGTTCTTTAAGGACACTGCTCCTTTTTTTCTTTTTGTGTCAACTTCTATCTCAAAAGGAATAACTCCGTTAAAATTCTTTTCAAAAAATTTCAAATCAACATATAACGGATCGCTTTTTGAAATATCATCAACAACATAACCTGTACTTTTCATTAATGTAGTGCCATATATTCCAAGAATAAGAATTATAGCTGTAACTATATAAACAATAGTTCTTTTATTAAAGGTTATATATTCTAATTTATTTATTATTTTCCCAACAAAAACATAATCAAGGTGTTTAGTATGTCGTTTTGTTGGAGGAGGCAAAAAGCTAAAAACAATAGGAATTAACAAAATAGATAAAACAAAAACGCCAATTACATTAATGGATGCAACAATTCCAAATTCAGTTAATATTTCGCTTTTAGTAATAATAAAGGTTGAGAAACCTGATGCGGTAGTTAGGTTTGTTAAAAACGTTGCATTTCCAACTTTCTGAATAACCCTTTGCAAGGCCTTTATTTTATTCCCATGCAATTTATATTCTTGATGGTATTTATTCAGAAGAAAAATACAGTTGGGAATTCCAATTACTATTATTAAAGGAGGAATGATACCGGTTAGTATTGTTATTTTATAGCCTAAAAGTACAATAGTTCCAAAAGCCCAAATTACAGCTATAGATACAATTAAAATGGAAAAAAATGTAACTTTTAACGAACGAAAAAATGAATATAATATAATGATGCAAATAATTGTAGCTAAGGCAATAAACAGCAACAATTCGTGCTTAATCATTTTAGAAATAACCGTTCTGATATAAGGCATTCCCGAATAATGTATTTCCAGGCCATATTTCTGGCTATAATTATTACAGTATTCTTTAATTACAGAAATAATTTCTTCCCGGTCTTTGCTGTTAACTTCTTTTTTGTCTAAATTAATAGCTAACAAGTATGTTTGAGTACTATCGTTAAGTAGAAAATTTCTATAAAAAGGAAGTGCGTGAATATAATTTGAAAAGCTGTCAGCTTCATGCTGATTTTTTATTTTAGAACTTAAAACTTTTTCAATTTCAAATTTTTTAAGTTTTGAATTTTTCTTTAAAACGTATAAGTGAGCTATTGACAAAACTTCATTAACTCCTTTAACCTTTTTTATATTATTGCCAAGAGCATACCAATCATTAATCTTAGGATAATTAAAAAAATTTGAATCTTTTATTGCAACGCCAAATACCGTCCCGTCTTCACCAAATTGCTTTTTAAATGAAGAATAAGCCAGAGAAGCAGAATCATTATCCGGTAACATTTTAACATATTGGTACGATAGCTTGACAAAACTTGCCTTATATGCCATAAAAGCAGTAAATAAGCCAATAATAATTAAAAAAAATAAACGATTCCGTAAAATTATACGTGCAACTTTTGTCCACATATTTACCTGATTAATTCAAAAAAATGAATGGCTAAAATACTATAATATTGCCTTATAACAAAGCATTTTATAGTTTATTAAGAGTTGATTAATTTAAACTGATTTTGCCTAATCAATATAAATTTTAATATCCGTAAAACTAAAGCTTAGTAAAATTTGCAGAAGATTTTAATAAAATAACTTAAACATTTGCGTTGAAAAAATTCACAATTTAGTAATATTGAATACTGAAAATTTAACAATTATTTATTCTATTTTTGTCGCTTAATTATTTATATGATATTCAAATAATAAAACTTATAATAGCATGAAATATACGTTTTTAGATATTCTTACACTGATAGGCTCGTTAGGATTATTTCTTTTTGGAATGAAATTAATGAGCGAAGCTTTGCAAAAAGTTGCCGGAGATAAAATGCGTAAAATATTATCTGCAATGACTTCAAACAGGGTTATGGGAGTTATGACCGGTTTTTTAATTACAGCTATTATTCAATCGTCGTCGGCAACAACTGTTTTAGTAGTAAGTTTTGTTAATGCCGGATTATTATCTTTAATACAATCAATTGGTGTTATAATGGGGGCCAATATTGGGACTACTGTTACTGCGTGGCTAATTTCAATATTAGGCTTTAAGATAAAAATAAGTGTAATTGCTATTCCGTTAATTGGTTTAGGTTTTCCTCTTGTTTTTTCTAAAAACAATAGAAGAAGATCCTGGGGAGAATTTATTATAGGATTTTCTATCCTTTTTCTCGGGTTAGATTATTTAAAGTCATCTGTTCCTGATATAAAAAGCAACCCTGAAATTTTAACATTCTTAACACATTATACTGATGCCGGTTTCTGGTCTGTATTGTTATTTTTAGGAATAGGTACTTTACTAACTATTATTATTCAATCTTCGAGCGCAACAATGGCACTAACTTTAGTGATGACTTATAATGGGTGGATTGGTTTTGACCTGGCGGCAGCTATGGTATTGGGTGAGAATATAGGGACTACTATAACTGCTAATTTAGCGGCTTTAGTAGCTAATGTTTCAGCTAAGCGAGCGGCATTGGCACACTTCATTTTTAATGTATTCGGTGTTATTTGGGTATTGCTTATATTCCGGTTTTTCCTAAACAAAATTGATTGGTTTGTCCAAAGTTTTCATGGTACTTCTGCTTTTACCGATACCAATATAATGCCTATTGCGTTATCAATTTTTCATACATCATTTAACATTATAAATACATTTGTGCTTATTTGGTTTGCTCCTCTTATTAAAAAAACTGTTGAACTTATTCTTCCTTTAAAAGAAGATGATGAAGAAGAATTTCGTTTAAAATACATTAAAACAGGATTATTGTCAACTTCAGAACTTTCAATTTTGCAAGCACGAAGAGAAATTATTTTATATGCAAAAAGAACAAAAAAAATGTTCAGGATAGTTAGCGAATTATTTAATGAACAAAATGAGAAAAAATTTAAAAAGGAATATAGCAGAATTGAAAAATATGAAGAAATTAGTGACAGAATGGAGATTGAAATAGCAACATACCTCACTAAAATTTCTGAAGGTGAATTAAGTAAATCAGGGTCAAAGCGCATAAAATCAATGTTAAAATTAATTGACGATATTGAAAGTATTGCAGACTCTTGTATGAATATTGCAAAAACCATTAAAAGAAAGCGCGAACAGAAAGCATGGTTTACCCCTGAAATAAGAGATAACGTAAATAAAATGTTTGAAAAAGTAAGTAATTCGCTTGAAGTAATGTTTGAAAATTTAAACAATTACAATGAAAATGTTAATATTCAAAAAGCATTAGATATTGAAGAAGAAATTAATAAATACAGAGACGAATTAAAGATAGAACATTTAGAAAGCTTAGAGAAAAAACAATATAAATACCAGGCAGGAGTTATTTATAACGATTTATTTTCAGAGGGAGAAAAATTAGCTGATTATGTTATTAATGTATCTGAAGCAATAAATGAATCAGTATAAGTTAAAAAAACTTACTAACCTTTTAACGCTTCAGCTCCGCTTACAATTTCAAGAATTTCTTTTGTAATTGTAGCTTGTCGTGCTTTATTGTAATGTAAATTAAGTTCACGAATTATATCTGTAGCATTATCTGTAGCTTTATGCATTGAGGTCATTCTTGCTCCATGTTCAGCTGCATGCGAATCAAGCAGAGCTTTAAAAAATTGAATTTTTAATGACTTAGGAATAAGTTCTTTAATAATGAATTCACGAGTTGGCTCTAATATATAATCTATATTATGTTTAACTTCATTGTTGTTTTTTTCAATCTTAACAGGCAAGAATTGCTCTTCTGTAACTATCTGTATAGCAGCATTTTTAAACTGATTATACACTAAAATTATTTCATCATATTCTTTTCCTGTAAAACTATTCATGATTTTATCAGCTAATTTTTCAACATTTTCAAACGATAAATTTTCATAAATAGAATTGTGTTCACTATTAAGCTTATATTCTTTTTTAGTTTTAAAAAAATCATATGCTTTTTTACCAATTATTAAAAAATGAACCCGTTCATTTCTAAATAGTTTTTCATATTTGGTAGTTGCAATTTCAATTGATTTTTTAATAATATTTGTATTAAATGCACCACAAAGGCCACGATTTGAAGTAACCACTACAATTAAAACCCGGTTTAATTCTTCTCTCTTTTCAGCATAAATATTGTCATTGCTGCCTTCAAGGCTTTCACTAAGATTAAGAAGTATTTCTTGTAATTTGCCGGCATAAGGGCGCATTTGCAATATGGCATCTTGCGCCTTTCGAAGATAGGCAGCAGAAACCATTTTCATTGCACTTGTAATTTGTCTTGTGGATTTTACAGAAGCAATCCTGGTTTTTATTTCTTTTAAGCCAGCCATTTGATTATTTACATTAATTTAATATCAGATACTCTTGTTATTAAACAATTAATAATAAATTATTTTTCGTAATACTTTTCACCCAGTTCTTTTGATACCTTAGTCAAAACTTCAGCTATTTCGTCGTTAAAAACACCTTTACTTAATTCTGCAAGAGTGTCTTTATGATTTAATTCAAGATATTCAAGATATTCAGTTTCAAAGTTTTTAATTTTCTTTATAGGTATATTCGCTAATAATCCTTTTGTCCCGCAAAATAATATTGCAATTTGGTTTTCAACAGAATAAGGAGAAAACTGTCCTTGTTTTAAAATTTCAACATTTTTTGCTCCTTTATCTAAGATAGATTTTGTAACCGCATCTAAATCAGACCCAAATTTTGCAAATGCTTCTAATTCTCTGTATTGTGCCTGGTCTAATTTTAAAGTACCGGCAACTTTTTTCATTGCTTTTATCTGGGCATTACCCCCCACTCGTGAAACTGAAATACCAACATTAATTGCAGGCCTTACTCCTGAATTAAATAAATCTGATTCAAGAAATATCTGGCCATCGGTAATAGAAATTACATTAGTCGGAATATATGCAGATACGTCACCTGCTTGAGTTTCAATTATTGGTAAAGCTGTTAGCGAACCACCTCCTTTTACAAGATGCTTAATTGATTTTGGCAAATCATTCATTTGAGTAGCAATCTCATCAGATTCAATTATTTTTGCTGCGCGCTCTAACAAACGAGAGTGTAAATAAAACACATCACCCGGATAAGCTTCTCTTCCCGGAGGCCTTCTTAATAATAAAGAAACTTCCCTGTATGAAACAGCTTGTTTAGAAAGATCATCATAAATTATTAATGCAGGACGGCCTGTATCTCTATAAAACTCGCCAATTGCAGCACCTGCAAACGGGGCATAAAACTGCTGTGCTGCCGGGTCTGATGCTGTTGCAGTAACAATAACAGTGTAATTCATAGCACCATTATCCTCTAAAGTTTTGGCTATATTAGCAACAGTAGATCCCTTCTGCCCAATACCAACATATATGCAATAAACAGGGTTTCCCTCATCAAAAAATTTCTTTTGATTAATAATAGTATCAATAGCTATAGCTGTTTTTCCTGTCTGGCGGTCTCCAATAATAAGTTCTCGTTGCCCTCTTCCAATTGGTATCATTGCATCAATAGCTTTAATACCTGTTTGTAAAGGTTCGTTTACAGGTTGCCTGTAGATAACACCCGGTGCTTTTCTTTCAAAAGGCATTTCAAAAGTTTCTCCTTGAATTGGCCCTTTGCCATCAATTGGTTCACCCAATGTATTTATAACTCTTCCTAAAATACCTTCACCTACATTTATTGAAGAAATTTTTCCGGTTCTTTTAACAGTATCTCCTTCTTTAATTTCTTCCGAAGGGCCTAATAATACAGCACCAACATTATCTTCTTCCAGATTAAGAATAATACCTTTTATTCCATTTTCAAATTCTATTAATTCATTTGCCTGAACTTTAGACAAACCATAAATACGTGCAATTCCATCACCAACTTGTAACACTGTTCCAACTTCCTCGAGGGTTGCTTTACTTTGAAAGTCTTCAATTTGCTGTTTGAGAATTTCTGATACTTCTGCGGGTTTAATTCCAGCCATAATTATCAATTATTTATTATTATAATTTTATTTTTCAACAGGAGATTCCAGTAATTTCTTTTTAACTTTTTGTAATTCTGCTTTAACGCTGGCATCATATTGCAGGTCTTCAATACGTAAAATAAAACCTCCAATAATATTACTATTAACTACTTCTGTAAGATCAATTTTTGAATTTACCTCATTCTTAATTAAAACCTTAATTTTCTCTTTTTGTTTTTCTTCAAGTGTATGTGCAGTAGTTAAAACAATGCTTTTTATTCCCTGATGCTTTTTTACAAGATTTAGAAAATTACGAATAATATCCTTTATATGTGAGCTCCGCTTGTTTTTTACAATTAAATTCAAAAATGATAATGAAAGCTCACTTATTTTATTTTTAAATACAGATTGAATAACATTAATTTTT
The DNA here is from genome assembly GCA_013152655.1 of Chlorobiota bacterium. Lineage (GTDB taxonomy): Bacteria > Bacteroidota > Bacteroidia > Bacteroidales > B39-G9 > JAADFW01. Next base: position 24,202 of record JAADFW010000237.1, on the reverse strand, counting down.
TTAAAAGTTCCTAAAACAGGATCTTCAAGAATAGCAGATAAACTCTCTACTTCATTAAATACAGAATATACATCCGACATATCATTCAAAGCTTGATCTAAACTGTTTTTTTCTATAATTAGTTTGAAAAAAGCTTTTGCATATCTGGTATTTATACTACTGTGATTCATTTAAACAAATTATTAGTTAAGCTTAAAATCATTTAGCATTTTATTTATTAATTCTTCTTGATTTTTATCACCGGTTAATTCTTTTTTGAGAATCTTTTCTGAAATTTCAATTGATAGGTTAGCTACTTGCATTTTTATTTCGTTTATAGCAGATATTTTTTCACTATTTATAACCTGCTTAGCTGCTTCTATCATAATTGCTGCTTCCTTTTGGGCTTCAGCTTTCGCACTTTCAATCATTTTGTTTTTAATATCTCTGGCTTCTTTCAGCAATTCATCACGATCTTCTCTTGCTTTACGCATAATCCTCTCATTATCAGCTTTTAACTTTTGCATTTCTTCTTTTGCTTTTTCAGCAGATTGCAAAGCTTCTGATATTGATGCTTCTCTTTCTTTTAAACCATTAAGGATAGCCGGCCAGGCAAATTTCCCCAAAACAAATAATACAATTGAAAAGGATAAAACCATCCAAAAAATTGTTCCATAATCCGGAGTAACTAATCCCATAATAAAATATTTTTAAATTTCAATTCTTTAAATGTAAAACAAACAGTTCAGCCAACCGCTGAACTGTTTGTAAATTTTTTGCTTATTAAATAAAAAGAATAAGCAAACAAACAACAACAGCAAAAAATGCAACACCCTCAATAAGTGCAGCTGATACGATCATGTTTGATCTAATATCGTTTGCAGCTTCAGGTTGACGAGCAATAGCTTCCATAGCACCACTACCGATATTACCAATTCCAATACCTGCTGCAATGGCTGCAATACCAGCTCCAATAGCTGCTCCAAATTTTGCTAACGCTACTTCTAAAACAATAAATGATAACATAATTATATGTATTTAGTTATTAAAAAAACAAATTTAATGGTGTTCTTCTGTTGCCATTCCAAAATAAAGTGCTGACAATAATGTAAACACATATGCCTGAATAAAAGCAACTAATAATTCTAAAAATGTCATAAAAATGGCAAATGCTACAGAAACCACAGAAATACCATAACCTGCAATCATGTGCATTGCACCAAAAATAAAAATCAAACTAAAAAATCCCATGGCAATAATGTGGCCAGCCAGAATATTGGCAAAAAGCCGCACCATTAAAACAAATGGTTTGGTAAACATACCTATTATCTCAATAATTGGCATTAATGGTATTGGAATTTTTAACCACCATGGTACACCCGGTGCATTAAAAATATGCTTCCAGTAATTCTTATTGCCACTGAATGTAGTAATTGTAAAAGTAAATAATGCTAAAACCATAGTAACAGCAATATTTCCTGTAACGTTTGCTCCTCCCGGGAAAATGGGTATTAACCCGAGCAGGTTATTAATTAAAATAAAAAAGAAAATTGTAAGTAAAAATGGCAGGTAGCGCTCATATTTTTTCTCGCCAATGGCTTCTTTTGCAAGGTCGTCACGTATAAATAAAACAATTGGTTCCAATAGAGATTGCATCCCTTTAGGTGCTTTGCCAACATTCTTTTTATATGATTTGCCAATAGAGATAAAAATCCAAAATAGGAGAGCCATGCTAATAAAAATAGCCATTACATTTTTGGTAATTGAAAAATCCCAGGGCAAATATTCCTGTCCATTAACATCTTCAACTATTTTGCCCTTTTCATGATCAAGCCAAAAACCCTTATAAGAATCTCCGTGTGCTAATTTGCTTGACCAAAACACATGAAAACCACTATTTTCGCTATAAAGAATAATAGGTAAAGGAATGCTTATATGATGCCCGTTTACAGTTAAAATATGCCAATCGTGCCCATCTCCAATATGTTCAAAAATAAAAGAACCGGCATCAAATTTACCTTCAGTTGCTTCTTGATGTTCTTTCTGATTATGCTCTTCAGCAAAGCTCTGAAACGATAGTAGAAACAAAAATAATAAAGCAATTAGCGCAAATAGATTTATAGTTTTCGTTTTGAACTTCATAAGTTTAATTCAATTTTTGCAAAATTAGGCTTTTCTTTTAATACTAAATTAAAATTTCAGATTTTTTTGTCTTTTATTAAAAGAAGATTAAAGTTACTAAAATAAAAGTTGGTATTAAAATACCAATTGACCAAGCCATATACCCAAAAAATGAAGGCATTTTAATCTTATTTTCTTCAGCAATTGACTTTACCATAAAGTTTGGTGCGTTACCAATATAAGTGTTAGCCCCCATAAATACAGCACCGGCACTTATAGCCATTAATGTTGGTGCAAAAGTGGTCATTAAATCGGTAACATGTAAACTTTCACCCAATGCGGTATTAAAAAATACCACGTATGTCGGTGCATTGTCAAGGAAACTGGATAGCGCTCCTGTTGCCCAGAAAAAGGCTGAATTTACAAATTCACCATCTGGTGTTTTTACCGTATTAATGATTGCACTTAACGGGCCGTCAGAGCCAGCTTTTAACATTGCAATTGGAGGAACCATTGTTATAAATATGGTTGCAAATAATTTAGCTACTTCCAAAATTGGTTCCCAGGTAAATGCATTTCCTTTTCTTGCCGAATCAGGAGTAACTTTCATTGAAATATATGTTATTAATAACAATAGCAATACCTGAACTATTGTTCCTTTTGTAATTAAACCGGTACCCCAAAGTACAATACCCCAATGATCTGAATTGCCAATATCAGAATTCCAAACGCCACTGAAAATTACTGCTCCAATAATTCCTAAAAGTAAAATAAAGTTTACTTTTCCTTCAATTGCCAGTTTTATTTTCCCTTCTTGTTTTTCGGGCTTATTAGTTTCTTTTTTATAAAGAATAGTATCAATTATAAAAAATACAATTAGTAATAGGATGGAAGCAAAAAGCATCGGTTCAAATAAATGTTTTGTTGTCCAGAAGAAACTAACTCCTTTTAAGAAACCTAAAAATAATGGAGGATCGCCAAGCGGAGTTAATGAGCCACCAATATTGGCAACAAGAAAAATAAAGAAAATTATAACATGCTTTTGGTTTTTTCTCCAGGCATTGGCTCTGATTACAGGCCTGATCATTAACATAGCCGCACCGGTTGTACCCATCCAACTGGCAAGAATAGTTCCTATTAATATAAGTAGCACATTTAATTTTGGCGTTCCAACTAATTCTCCTTTCAGGTGTATTCCTCCACCAACAGTAAACAATGCTAATAATAGAACAATGAATGGTATAAATTCGCCGAGATAAACTTCCGCCAAATAAAAACTACTCATGTTTATTCCTTGAAATATAGTAAATAATACAAAAAACAAAGCACCCCAAAACAATGAAACTTTACCATAATGGTGATGCCAGAAATGTGGAGCTACAAGTGGAAATACTGCAATAGACAATAGTATGCCAAGAAAAGGGATAATCCACCAAAGTGACAGGTTTTTGCCATTTAAATGCGGAGCGTGATGGCCATCATGCTCTTCCCCTTCTTCCATGTGCTGCGTATGTTCACTTTCATTTTCAGAGGCTGTCTCTTTTACTATTGTTGCAGTATGAAGTTCACTATTATCTTTATGAAGAGTGTCTTCTGTTGTAACAGTTGTACTTTCTTTTTTATCCTGAGATAAGACAGTATTAGTAAACGAAAAAAAGAAAATGCCTACAAAAGCTAAGTATAATATTCGTTTCATAAGTTGTAAATGTTTTTAATAAATGCAAATTTGTTACTATATAATATTACTTTTTTCATTTAAATTAATGGTGCAAAAATATAAACTAATTTGATATATGAAACGTCATTATATTTTTATTCTGAAGATTCATAAAAAAGTTTTAAAATGATATCATATTTTTATTCTTTCTTTTTTATTTCAGGTAAAACCAAAAGTACCTCAAAAGCTGTATATAGTGCATATAGAATAAAAAAGTAAAGCACGAACGAAATAGCATCTTCTTTGTTAAAAATCAGGTAGATTACCATAAAAATAATATACGAAAGTAATTTTAGCGTTGAAGAAAGCATGTAATAAGTAGAAAATTTTGATATATTTTTCTTGCTGAGCTTTAAAATAATTGTATGAAACAGAATTCCTGTTAAAAAGAAGAAAAGGATAACATAAGGATAAATATTAAGGTAGTATTTATCAAGTCCGGTTTTGCTGGCTATAAATGTTAATAATGCAATGATGATTGAAAAAAGCAGGATTTTTGTTAAATAACTGAGTTTCATGTTTTTCATTTTAGTAAATCGCGAATAACATAATATATTGCAAAAAATACAGATAAAATAGAAAGGGCAACAGTAAAAACAGGAAACTGAAATCCAAAATATTTATCAATTTTCATACCTCCAAAAACACCAATTATAATAATAGCAACCATTTGAAAAGCAATTCCGGAATATTTTGCGTAATTATATAATGGCGGTTTGTTTTCTTTTTTAGAATTATTTTGTTTTTTCTGTGGCATTATAAACAGAATTTCCTTTCATATCGCACGAGCCACTAAATATTGCACCCGGTTCAATAGCCAATTTATTTGTTTTTATTTCTCCATTAATACGTGCAGATGCTTTTAATGATAATAATTCAGATACATTAATTTTTCCATCAACTTTACCTGAAATTTCAATATTCTTACAATTAATTTCTCCTTCGTGAATACCCGTAGGCCCTATTACTACTTTACCTTTGGTCTTTAAATTCCCTTTTAATGTCCCGTCAATTCTTATATCCCCTTCTGAAATTATATTGCCGGTAATTGAAGTTCCTGTGCCAACCATGTTAATGGTTTTTATTGGTTCTACATCATTAATTTTTGCCATATTTATTGTTTTATATAATGTAAATCTGTTTTTATTAAACCGCAAAGATAAAAATATACTGCTTTGCAAGCAACTTCTTATTAATAACCTTTTAGGTTTTATTCCTGTAAATATGGATTATCTTTTAATGCTGTAAGAATTTATAATGTATCTTTAAATCTTTTTTTAAAATATATTATCATGACAATAAAGCATTATTTTTTTTCAATTTTATTTTTTATTACTATAAAATTTATTTTCGCACAAGATACTATAACTGTTTTGCAGTATAATTTGCTTAATTATGGTATTCCTGTTTATGGTTGTGATAATTCAAATAACAGTCCGGAAAATAAAGATTCTTATTTGCGAACCATAACATCTTATGTACGCCCTGATGTATTTACTGTAAATGAAATGCGCGTAGAATCGTATGATACAACAGCAGTTGATAGAATTTTAGAAAATGTTTTGAACATTCATTTTAATCCTGCATATAAAAGGGCAAATATTACGAATTTGGCAGGGTCGCATATCATAAATATGCTTTATTACAATACTGAAAAATTCACTTTATATTCTCAGGATGTTATACCCGCTTATCGCGATATCAATGTATATAAGTTGTTTTATAAATCTGATGATTTGCAAGAAAATAACGATACCCTGTTTTTAACCTGCATAGTAACCCATTTAAAATCAAGCCAGGGGGCTGATAATGAGGCAATAAGAGCTGAAATGACCTCCTCAATTATGAATTATATTGAAGAAAACAACTTATTTGACAATGTACTATTAATGGGCGATTTTAATATTTATACTGACCAGGAAGAAGCTTTTCAAAATTTGATTAACCCTGCAAATGAAGAAATAACATTTTATGACCCGATAGAGCAAATTGGCAACTGGCATAATAACGATGCATTTGCAGCATACCATACTCAATCAACACATACTACATATAATAATTGTGCTTCGTCAGGTGGAATGGACGACCGGTTTGATTATATTCTAATGAATAAAAGTGTGAAAAACAACCTGTTTAATCTGGTTTATAAAACAGATTCGTATAAAGCAATTGGAAACGACGGTAGTTGTTTTAACGAATCGCTTTTAAGTTGCGAAAATGTAGATTTATCTTCTGAACTTAAAACAGCTTTATATAATATGTCTGATCATTTGCCAATAACTTTAAAATTAACTACCGATAAATCGCCTGCATTGTTTTCCAGAATAATGCCACGTACGGGTTTAAATGTAGAAATTAAAAACCTTAATTTCCATGAATTTGAATTACAATTAGTAAACGCTGCACAAGGATTAAATACAATTCAAATATATTCAAGCTTGGGAAAATTAATATACGTGCAAAAAACAGATAAAAGCCGGGTAACAATTTCACTAAATAATGAAACAGGAATTTATTTTATGAAAGTTGTTGATGCCAGACAACGCATTAATATAGAAAAGCTGGTAATTATTAAGGAATAACATAATGTAATACCATATGAATACAAAAGCTGATTCAGAACTGCCGAATCAGCTTTTGTATTGCCTCATGTGTAATAATACTTAGAGCATTACTACGAATTAATTATTATTATTATCTAATAATAGAAATCCTTTTTGTTACTAATTTATCACCTGAAATAATTTGCATAATATAAATACCATCATTTAAGCCGGAAACATTTATTCCTTGTTCAGCCATTTTGCTTTCAAGAACTAAATTGCCAACAGCATCAAAGATTTTAACTTTATCAATTCTATTGCCTGAAATAATTTGTAATTTATCTTTTGCAGGATTGGGATAAACAATTAGAGAATGCAAATTATCAACTTCATTAATTCCAACAGGCACATCAAATTCAATAGTCATAATTTCTGATTCACCTGATGTATAAACAGAAGAAACTCCTGCTGTGTATGTTTGCCCTTCAACAAGTCCCGAAAATGAATAATTGGTGTTTGTTGTTGAAGCAATCGGATTTTCCAAATCATTAATATATACATTGTATTCAGTAAACTCCTTATTGTTTTTATTAAACAACGGGCCAATAAACACATCGTCAACCATAAATATGAATGCATCATTTGAAACACATTGAATTCCAACATATACTGTTTCTCCTGCATAACTCGACAAATCAAAAGTATATTCTGTCCATGCTTCGGCAGGAGCTTCTAAATAACCTGCACCCGATATAATCTCAAAATCATCAGGATTAGTTCCTGTTGTTGAAACACCTACTTTAAATCTTTCAAGTCCATAATCAGCTACAAATGTTTTTGCCCAGAATGATAGAATATCTCCAGATGCAATACCTTTGCTTTTTGTAATTAACCAATCGTTATTTGGTGGTGTTTGTGCAGCGAAACTGGCAACAAATTTTTTCCCTGAATGAGGTTGAATACCCTCTGTATCATTCATTGGAGGGGTTGTGCTTTCAGGATTAAAAATTATAAAAGACATAGGTACTCCTGCATTTGGAAAATCAATTCCATTAAATCCATACGTATCTGATAAATCAACATCAACAACTGTCCATGGAGAAAAGCTTAAAGCAAAATCATCATAAGATTCAAAATCATCAAACATTTCATTTCCCGAATTATTCCATGAGAAAAGTGCATCTGTCCCATCAACCTCAACAGAAAGATTAAATGGGCTAATTATATTTTCGTCTAATTGAAAACTAAAAGTACTATCGTTCATTATGTTAACAGATTCAATAAAACTGGGTTTAAAACCATCTTTAGTAATTGAAATGGAATAAGTTCCTTTCCAAACATTTTCAAAAACAGTAATTCCTCCATTTGGTGCAACATTGCTATAAATATGATCTTCCGAGCCATCTTCATTGGTTAATTTAATTTCTGCTCCTTCCGCATCGCCTGCATTGGTAGTAATATTAAAAGTTAGTTTTACTTCCATTCCAACAGGTATTGTATTAGAAAAAGTCGGTTTAGAAATTACAGAGTTTGTATAAATAGCTTTTACGGCATACCTGTACATTCCATCGTTCTGTGCTAACAAAGAAACATCGGTATATGACGTATCGGTAAGCGAATTAGCTAACTCAACCCAGGTTGAGACAGAATCTTCAAAACCTTCAACAAGCCTGAAAATTGTATATGTTTCTAATGATTTGCTATAATTTAACAAAGATTGAACCGGGTTTTCTTTTTCATTTAATACTAATGCACTTGATTTATTACTGCTGGCAATTGAATTTACATTAACTTTCACATTTTTCTTAGGATAGCTTGCCATTCTTTTATTTGCATTACCCGTTATTAAAACATTTGCTCTCATTAAAAAGACACCCGGATTACTGCCTGCAGCTTCATGTATAGTGCTCCATGCCGAGCCATCATAGTACATGTCTAAATTTTCGTTTGCATGCTCTCCGTCTTCGTCAAAACCAACATAATTTGTTGCACCATCCAAATTATTCCAATGAATCATTGCATAAAAATTCCCATTAAACTCAACATTTTCAATATTTACAGTTACCCAGTTTTCTGCAACAAGAATAAATGGGTCGCTGGTACCTACTAAGTTTTGTTCTGAGTCAAAAACATCAATTGTAATTTCTTCTTCGCCTGAACCGGCATTTTCTTGTGCAAAAATTTCGAAACTTGTAATACTTCCGGCATCATCAACTTCAAATTTGTTTCCCAGCCAAGATTCAAATCCGGGATTTATTGTCCATCCGTTTTCAGCTGTGCCATCATCAAGCACATATTGAGCTTCAACTCCTGAACCGGGAGGATTCCAGGTAATTACAGCTTCTTCAGCATCAGTTATTGAAGCAACAACATTAGAAGCCGGAATCGGAATTTCATTTAATACTGCATTTAGTACAATATCATCTTCTAGTGTGTTAATTGTATCAATAAAAGTTTCATAACCTGAATATGAAATAATTACAACATATTCTTTTGTAGAATATACGGAAGGAACCGAATAGTTTCCTGAACTATCTGTTGTTGCCAAATAATCTTCATATCCTCCAATTTCAATAGAAGCACCAATTAATCCTACAGTTGGAGCATCGCTTCCGGCAACTTTACCGCTTACTGTAACAGTTGGTAAGGGCAGCATAATAAAATCAGCTGTTAATGTGTCATTTTCAGTAACTGTTATTGATTTTACGGTATCAATAAAACCGTGTTTTACAGCTTTTAAAGAATACGTGTTTTCAAAAACATAAGGGAAATTATAATTTCCTGCTTCATCAGTAACTGTTTTAGCAAAAGTGCCTGTTAAAGAAATTTCAGCATCAGGTAAAGGTGTAGAGGAAGTATCAACAACATTACCAACAATAGACCCCATTCCTGAAACATCAAAATAAAACCTGGTGTTTGGTACATAATCTAAAGAAAAGCCTGCAGATGGATTTTCCGGATCGGCCGGGTCTGTATCAGAAATATAATAAATAGCTCTTTTCGGATGATTTAATGTTTCAGTAGCATAAAAATAATCGGCATATGAATAATATACTGTATCTAAAGGCCTTTCAACCATTATCACTAATTTACCGCCATAATAAACATATGGTGTTTCAAGTTGTATGTGAATTATATTTTCACCTGAAGGTAAGTCAACAGTATTGTCATAAACTAATGCCAGCTCGCTGGAGGGAATCCACATATTATCCAAATTTTCTGTTTCTGTTTCACCCATCCAAATACGCAATGGCTTATTTGTTAAGTTACTTTTGAAATTATTGTAATAATCAATGGCTTTAACAGTACCACCCATATTAATTTCATCTGGATAATAAATTACTTCAGACAAACTACTTTGGAAGTAAAAATTTGCAGGAAGTGCATTACTTACTTCATTACCTGTACCTACATTTAAAGTAACTGTCCCCGGTGGTTGAACATAAACCGTAAAAGGTGCTGTTTCATTATTTGAAGTATTTTCATCAGTAGAAAGTTCAACAAGGCCAAGAATATTGGTTGTTCCTTCTGTTGCAAAAGAAGCTTCAAGGTTAAAAGATGCGGTCATTTTTGGTTCAATTGAAACACCTGAAACTGAATCTAAAACAACTCCTGTACTTGTGACTAATTTAACCAAATAATCGGTTTGGGTAAGCTTCCCGTTGTTTTTTACAGTTACTGTAAAAACTGAAATACTGTCCTGAACTGGTGCAACATCGCCAGAAACACTTTGTGCTGCTAAGTCATTATCAGGATATTGAACGGGGGCGTAAATATCGTCAACATATAAATCTAATTGATCAACTGATACACATACAACAGCCACATAAATTTCAGTATTGTTATAAGAAGAAAGGTCGAAGCTAAAGTTTGTCCATTCGTTTGCAATTGAAGAATACGAGCCTAATTCAGTTGTGAAGTCACCTATTGCATTTCCGGTTGTTGAAAGCATTACTTTTATATCTTCCAAATAATAATCTGAAGATGAAGCAGCCCAGAAAGAAAGTTCAGAATTAGAAGTTTCGGGAACCAGTTTTGGCAATATTAACCAATCGTCGTTTCCGTTAGAATTATAGCTTACTTTAGCTACCCAATTACCTGAATGAGCAGGTAATACACTTGGTTCAAAAGCTTCCCATTGTTGGCCATCTCCGTCATTATCAATAATAGTCCAGTTATCAGGAATTGTTCCTGATTCAAAGTTTTCATCAGCAGCTAAAATACCTTCTCCTGTTAATAAAATTGCTATTTCTCCACCATTTGTATTAATAATAACAGTATCGGAAACAGGCCCTGTAGCAGAGGGAGTATAAGTAAAAACAAATGTATATTGTTCTCCCTGATTAAGGTTTATTTCGTTTAATTGAAAGCTGGTTGAAAAATCAGAACCGGTTAAATCAGTAATACTTGTTACGGTAAGTTGTCCAATACCTATATTTGTTAAAACAAAAGAATTGGTTTCAGAAGATAAACCGTTTTGTATTTGGCCAAAATCCCACGAAGCAAAGTTTATATCAGCAATAGGTTCGGTAGCAGGCAAAAACACATTAAAAGTTATATTTGTTGCAGAATGGCCACCATCTCCATAAGAATCATAAATTGTAAATATCCAGTCACCGGTTAGGTTTTCACCTGAAAAATCAAAAAGATTAATAGAATACTCTCCGCTTTCCTGAGCCATCCCTATAGTAGCTTCTGTTCCTTCCGGCGAAGTAACTGTAAAAGAACCCTCATCAGAATACAAATCAGTTGTCCATTCATAATGCATGTTTACCATGCCAATAGTTGCGTCGTCTGAAACAGATAAAGTAACAGATGTTTCAGAACCATCGTCCAGGAATATGTCGTTGACACTATAAACGTAATCAGCTTGACTTGATTTTTCGTTTACCACATAGTTTTTTTCATAATTCTTTTTAGTAAGAAATTGTTTTTTAGTTTCCTTTTTTACTTTTTGTGCATAACTTAAACTCAATGCAAAAGCCATTAACAAAAGCAAAAATAATTGTTTTTTGTTTTTCATAATGTTATTTTTTTGTTGGTTAGTTAACAAATATATTGTATTTATTTCAATAATAATAATTTCTCAAAAAGTTCAAATGTGCCAAATCTGTTTTATAATTGAAAATTACTTTTCCAAATTATTCATTGTTAAATCTATAATGCATGCAAAAACAAAATATTTTCTAATAAATGCTTTTGATTTGTTTTTTTTTCTTAATTTTATCTTCTATACCAACAACGAAGAATATATTTCACAGAAAATCAGATAATTATGAGTAATAGCTTAGCTTTTATTAAATCTGTATTATCATTACACGAGGAAATGGTAAATAACGGATTTACATTAGTTTATGAAGGAGAATTTAACCATCAAATTACAAAAATGTTTACTTCCATGGCAGAGCGAGACATGGAAAAGGTAAATGAAGAAAAAACTCTTAAACGAAGAGTTTTTCATGTAATGGTTGAATGCTTGCAAAACATGACAAAACATTCTGATGAATTTAGCGAAGATTCAAAAATTGGAAACGGAATGTTTATAGTAGGCAAAAAAGAAAATGCTTATTATATTATTACAGCTAACAGGGTTATAAACGAGAAAATTAACGATTTAAAAAACTCTATTGATGGCCTGAATAAAATGAATAAGACTGAACTTACGGCATTGTATAAAAAACAAATTAAAGAGGGAACTTTGTCTGAAAAAGGAGGTGCCGGATTAGGGTTAATTGATATTGCCCGTAAAACAGGCCAAAAATTAGACTATCAATTCTTGCCTCTCGACAATGAATATTATTTTTTCTTGTTAAAAATTAAGATTACTGCTCCTTAAATATAGGTTAATTATTCAAAAACATTTTTAAAAAGTTGTAACTTTTAAGTTACAACTTTTTTTATGCCGGTAAAAAATAAAAATCGTTACTGCTATTTGCAATAATGTTGTTTGTTGCTTCTATTAGAGTGTCATTTTGCAATATTTTTACCTGATAATTTTGTCCTTTAAAAAATTGAATAACTTTAGTTCTGTTTTCCAGCCCGCTTAGTTCAGACTGAACAACCGGCTTAAATTTTTCAATGGTTTTAGCCAGGTTTTTAAACACTTCGCTTTCATAGCCTTCTACATCGCATTTAATAAAATCTACTTTTGGTAAATTGTAAAAAAGTTCATCGGGAATCTTCATTTCTACATCAAAATATTTTGCAAATTTATTGTCATCGGAAGAAGCTATTTTTGTCATCCCATGATGAATAATTCCATTGACTTCGGGCATACCCATTTGTACCGATTTATTTTCGCTGCCTAAAGCAAAGTTTAATAACTCGCAATTATTTAAACCATATTTATGAATATTCTTCTCCCAGATTTCTGCAAAAAGAGGAACCGGTTCAACTGCAAACACTTTACCGTTATTTTTAACCAATTTTGCAAGAAAAGTGGAGTAATAACCTAAATTTGCACCTATATCAATGCAATAAAAACCCGGTTTTATTATTTTTTTAAGATAGAATAATTCGGGATATTTTTTCTTTAAAAATCCATTATGCACAAAAAAAAGATAAATTTTGCTAACTAATTTTAAATATCCTTTCAATCCAAAAATTGTATATATAATTTTTCTTAAACTTTTCATGTTTTATTCTATTTCTTCATAATCAGTATATTCTTCCTCTGAACTATTATTGTGCTTTAATTCATTCTCTTTTAAATATTGAATGGTTATTTCACCTTCTTTCTTTTTAGCTTCTTTTTTTTCTTTTTCCTTATCAAAATAAGAATCTTGTTTGTTATATAAGAAAGGAAACAACGCCTTTGATATTAAGCGGAAAATAATATAAAAGAGTGTAATAAATAAAATGAGCCTTATTAAAGCCATCTGATTTTAAATTGTTTATTTAATATTTAGCTACTGTATTTAGAAGCCAGTTCATCCATTTTATGCATAATACTTTTGTACAAATCAGTAATATGTATTAATTTTTTATTTCGCGAACTTATAGCAATGTTGTATATCCATTTTGACTTTAGCTTTTTAAATAATATCCAATTTTCTATGGTAAAGTACCCTGCAATTGGCAAGCTTAATAAAAAAACATTTCTTATCCAGACTGATTCTGCAAATAATGCAAAAATTAAATATTCAATTAAATAAAAAATAAGAAAAATGATTAAAAGCAAAACATATTTTACGGAGCTGACAAATTGTTTGTCTTTTATTTTGTTGGTAATCCAAACCGGAATTTTATAAGGAAGATAGTTTGTAATAATTCCGTAAATATGAACAGGCAAAAATACAATTTGAATGACAGACTGGAAGATAAGTGCCAAATAACTGAATTTCTTTTTTTCCAGAATCCAGTGCCTTAGTTTGAATAATTTTAAGCCCTTTTGCAATTCTTCGTCTTTTTCTTTCAACCACTTGAGTTCATCAGGAGCTTTATTTCCGGCTTTTTCTAAAAGTGAAATGATACTTTTTCCTGCAAAAAACCGAGATTTCAGATTGTTTTTAACTAAACCCAGCTTTTTACGCATTGCTGTATTATAGAGTTCTCTCATATTGTAAAAAGTATCATAATATTCATCATTTTGAATATCAATCATTAACTGAGAAAGCTCTTTTTTTAGTTTTTCATTAAACAACAAAAATGCTTTTTTAGGATTTTCCTCATAAATATCTTTAAATTCTTTTATTGTAAAGGGTTTTCCAAAATTAATAAACAAAGAATTTCTAAAATTTGTATAGTTGCTATAATCAATTCCCACAGGAATAATATTAAGGCCTAATTCAAAATTATTAACTTCCTCTGCTCTAAAAGCTATTCTGGCAACGCCTTTTTTTAACATCCTTAGTTTTCGCCTGTTTCCATGATTTCCCTCAGGCATTATGGCTAATCGTTTATTGTTTTTTAATACTTGTACCGAATAATTAAAAATTTCATCGTTTTTGCCAAGGCTTTTTATGCCATCTCGTATTCTATAAACAGGCATAATTTTAAAAGAGCGTAATATTTTTGCAATTATGGGTTTAGAAAAAATATCTGAACGTGCCAAAAAAACCGGTTGATGGTCTGCTGCAAAAATTAATGCCATTGCATCCATTAGTGCATTTTGGTGATTAGCTGTAAGAATTAAAGGTGTTTTGTCTGGTATGTTTTCAATACCATTCACATATACTTTTCGATAGAATATATAATTGTGTAAAACTCTCCCATATGACCTTAGTAAATCGTAAAAAAGCGACCATTTATAAATCTTTTCAAAATTCATTTTCGAATAACAGTTTTAATTTCAGGTAATAAATTATTCAATTTTAAATTTGGCGAAAGATATAAAAAAGTCTGCGTTTATTAAATTTTATAGATATAGACTATTAAAACAAAGCTTACATTACTTTTTATTCATAAAATTATTTAATACATATCGTGAAGGGAGCCATGCAGCTATGTATCCAATAAAAAGCACCGTTAATAAAACAAAGACAAAATCAGACATTTTTAAAGCAACCGGATATGCATCAATAATAAATGAACCGCTTCCCTGAAGTTTTACAATTTTATACGTTATTTGCAACCAGCAAATAATTCCACCCGTTAAAAGGCCGGCAACAGCTCCTATTATTGATATAAACCAACCTTCAATTAAAAAAATATGCCGTATTGTTTTTTTATTAGCTCCCAGGCTGTTAATTGTAAAAATATCATTTTTTTTATCAATTATAAGCATTGTAATAGAGCCAATTATATTAAATGAAGCTATTAAAAGAATAAATGAAAGAATAAGAAAAATTGCCCATTTTTCCGATTTCATTATTTTATAAAACAGTTCATGTTGCTCGTTTTGGTCTTTCACATTATACTGTTCTCCAAGAATTGATTTAATATTCTTTTTTACACTATTTATATTGGCAGAACTCTTAACTTTTAACTCAATGGCACTCACTTCATTTTTGTAATTCAACAATTCTCTCACAAAGTGTAAGGAGGTTATAACATACTTAGAGTCAAAATCTTGCTGTATTGAATAAATGCCGGAAGGATACAACACTTTTCTGTTAAAAGCATTTTGGGCATGCAATGGAATTTTTTTACCGCGTTTCGGAACAAAAACAACAATTGGATTTATAAAATTTAAGCCAATAGATAAATAGTATGCTATTCCTTGTCCAACAATAGCATAATTAATATTATTTTTTTCAAGCAAATAAGAACCTTGAATTATCATAGTATCAAGTCCTGAACTGTTTTTATATGATTCTGATACACCCTTTAGTGTAGCGGGATGAATTTTTTTACCATATTTTAACAGAACATTTTCTTCTAAGACTTCGGTAAAATAAACAATGTTTTCCAGATTTTTTATTTTTGAAAACTTCGCAGATTCCGCATTAAAAGTTTTTCCTTCTTTTAATGTTATTTTTAAATTTGGGTCAAACGCATTAAACAAATGCTGAATTAATCCGTCAAACCCGTTAAATACAGACAAAACAACAATTAAAGCGGCTGTGCCAATAGCAACACCAAAAATAGAAATGAGGGAAATAATATTTATTACATTTTGCGTTTTCTTAGAAAAAAGATAGCGTTTTGCAATAAATAATTTTAGATTCATTTCTTTATATTTTTATTTAGTTTTTTCACAAAAGTATATGATTTCATCTGCAGGTAAAGCATACTTTTTAACGAGCAATGAATCTAGTTTTTTTACAAAATCATCTTCAGTAACTTTAAAACCGGCATTTTTCAGCTTTTCCCCGTAATCAAGGCCGTAAAGCCTGACGTGGTCTGCCTGCCAATAGTATTTTTCACGATCAGCTTTACTTTTAATTAATGGGTCTTCTAAAGTTTTTTCTCTTTTATAATCTATTGGTACCTGAAATATTCCCCATCCACCCGGTTTTAAAACACGATAAAATTCTTGCATAACTTTTTTATCATTATCAACATGTTCTAATACATGATTGCACATTAATACATCAAAAGTGTTGTCGTCAAACGGAATGTTATGTACGTCGAGCTTAACATCTGCCCAAGGGGATAATAAATCACCTGTTATATATTCTATATTTTTTTGTTTTTTAAAAATTTTAATAAAACAATATTCCGGCGCAATATGTAAAAATTTGTTTGGTTGTTTAAATAAATTTGTTTTTTCATTCAAATATAACCATAGCAAACGATGCCTTTCAAGCGACATTGAATCAGGGGCTAAGGCATTTTTTCTTGAATTTAATCTCCCATAGGGTAATAATTTACGATAGGTTATGCCATTAATCGGGTCCTCATATTTTTTGCCTCGATAAAAAAGAGAGATGAGTTGTAAAAAAAAATGACTGATTTTATGTAAAAAAGGACGCGGTATTATGCGTGTTACAAGTGCTATAATAAATTTCATTAATTACTTTTTTAATAAATTTTCAATGTTTTCAATATAATCAAGTGAATCGTCTATTAAAAAAACTAATTCAGGAATAATTTTAACCTGATTTTTAATTTTTTGTGCCAACTGATATCTAAAATGCTTTTTATTTTGTTCAATAGAATCTAAGACTTCTTTTAAATTCTTAGCCGGGAAAATGCTTAAATAAACTCTGGCCACAGATAAATCGGGGCTAATTCTAACTTTTGTTACGGTAATCATTATTCCACGGTAAGTTTCCTGTTGGGCTTTCTGAAAAATATCTCCCAGCTCTCTTTGTAGCATTCTGCTAACTTTTTCAATTCTCGTAGCCATAATTAATGTTTAAAAATTTTTACAAAAGTAAAAAGAAAACACGATTAACTTTTAGATAACAACAAAGAATTGGATATTACCATGCTTATTAATAATTTTACTCTATAATATTAATCAATTTTTGATATGACAAAAAAACTTTTTTTAATACTTATTTGTATGTGGGTTGTTCAAAGAACATTTTCACAAATAAGTTACGAATTCTCTGATTTTGCAATTGCCGGAGATAATTATGTGGTAAATTCAAAGTATTATTTGCCAAGTGATTCTGTTTTAATAAATCAGTTTGATGAATCATGGGATTTTAGCAGCATACAGAGCGATTCAACTGATACTATAAAGTTTATTTTACCATCTGAAACACAATTTGCCGATTCGTTTTTAACTGCAAATCTTACTATGATAGATGCTGATGGTGCCATGTTGTTTTTAAAAAGCACTGAAACCGGGGTGCAATTGTTGGGTTTAGCAGCTGATTATGCCGGTTTTGGCATACCTTTTTCTTATGCTATTGATAATGAGTTTTATTTAGCAAAATTTCCGGTAAATGTTAATGACGAATTAAACAATTCAACAAGTTTTACAATTACTGAATCTCTTGAAAATTTAGGTGTTGACCCGGATAGTTTAGGCCTGCCTGTTGGTGTAGATTCTGTACGTTTAAAAGTAACATTAACAGATGAAAGCCAGATTAATGACTATGGAATAGTTATACTGCCCGATAAAAGTTATGACTGTTTGAAAGAAGACAGATTAGAGATTTTTACTATGGAAATAGAAATTCAAGTGTTCACACTGTGGATTCCTGTTCCCGACTATTCAATAAATGATACTACACACTCATACCGCTGGTTAGCAAAAAATACAGGTTATCCTGTTGCAGAAGTTTTAGCAACACCCAATGATTTTGTTTTTGCTGTTAAATTATTAAAAAGCAATACACAAGCTGTTGAAAAAATACCTTTAGCCGACAAAATAATAGTTTATCCAAATCCTGCTAATAATGTGATAAATGTTAAAAGCTATAATTCAGCTACTGCATTTCAAATTACTATTACAGATATAAATGGCAATAGCATTATTAAATATAGTCAAAACACATCCCGGGCAGAATATGATATTTCATCTTTGTCGCCGGGAAATTATTTATTGTCAATAGCAAACCGTCAGAATGAAATAATGCAAACCATAAAATTTTGTGTGATTCATTAATATTTTACGTTTAAAGTATTTTGAGGAATTCAAAACAATTAATTATCTTCGCACCGCATTTTGCCCGGATGGCGGAATTGGTAGACGCGCTGGTCTCAAACACCAGTGGGCTTTGCCCATGCCGGTTCGACCCCGGCTCCGGGTACAACAAGTAAAAACCCTCAATAATCAGAGGGTTTTTATTTACCCTCCTTAAAAAAGGGATAATGCATATTTAAGTTCATTCTTTATGGAAAAAACATCAAAATCTTATCCTTACAAAGAAAAACAAGCACAATTTGACAGGCGATATCTTGAGATGGCTCAAATATGGTCACAAAATTCATATTGTAAAAGAAGGAAAGTTGGTGCTTTAATTGTACTGGGTAAAATGATTATTTCAGACGGTTACAATGGTACGCCTGAAGGTTTTGAAAATGTTTGTGAAGATGAAAACGGGAAAACAAAAGATTATGTATTGCATGCTGAAGCCAATGCTATTACAAAAGTAGCTAAATCAAACAATAGTAGTAATGGCGCAACATTATATGTAACCACATCACCTTGTATTGAATGTTCAAAATTAATTATTCAAGCCGGTATTAAACGTGTTGTTTTTTCTGAAAAATATCGCAAGCACGAAGGGTTGAAAATACTTGAAAGAGCTAAAATAGAACTTGTCCACATAAATATTTAACATTCATCTTAATTTTTAATAAATGACCTCATTTCAGCGATATTTAAAAATATTTCTTCCTTTCATATTATCTGTTGTTTTAGTAACCGGTATATATATTGGAGGCGTTTTAAATAAAGAAGCAAAACAATCATTTCAAATTAAGCCACAACAAAATAAATTGAACTCTGTTATAAATTTTGTTCAATCAGATTATGTTGATTCTGTTGACATTAATAAACTTATTGAAGAAGCAATACCGGAATTAATTAGCAATCTCGATCCTCATTCTGTATATATTCCTGCAAAAGATGTTGAACGGGTGAACGAGCCTTTAGTTGGCAATTTTGACGGTATAGGCGTGCAATTCAGAATTCAAAACGATACTATAGCAGTTGTAAAAACTATTATTAACGGGCCATCATACAGAGTTGGAATTATGGATGGTGACCGTATAATAAAAATAAACGATACAATAGTTGCCGGAATAAAAATTTCTGAGACTACTGTTATGAAAAAATTAAGAGGCAAGAAAGGAACCAAAGTGAATGTAAGTATTTTAAGAAGAAATAATTCTGATTTAATAGATTTTACAATAACGCGTGATAAAATTCCTCTTTATAGTGTTGATTTGGCATATATGGTAAACGATTCTGTTGGTTATGTAAAAATCAGCAAGTTTGCTCAAACCACATATAAAGAATTTGTTGAAGCAATAAAAATGCTTAAATCACAAAATATGAGGAAAATAATTGTTGATTTAAGAGGGAATAGCGGAGGTTATTTAAATGCTGCAACCAACATTGCCGACGAATTTTTAGAGGATGGCAAAATGATAGTTTACACCGAGGGCAAAGCACGACAAAAAGAAGAAATTTACGCTACAAGCAGAGGACTTTGTGAAAAGGATGAAGTAATTATTTTGATAGATGAATGGGCTGCATCAGCCAGTGAGATTTTAGCAGGAGCAATTCAGGACAACGACAGGGGATTAATTATTGGAAGAAGGTCGTATGGAAAAGGACTGGTTCAGGAACAATTAGGTTTTCGTGATGGTTCATCTTTGCGATTAACTATTGCCAGATATTACACACCAACCGGCAGGTGTATTCAAAAGCCTTATAATAAAGGATTACAAAATTATTATGATGATATTGGAATTCGATATCATAATGGCGAATTTGAAGAGAAAGACAGCATACATTTTTCTGACTCATTAAAATACACTACACCCGGAGGGAAAATTGTTTATGGCGGTGGTGGAATTATGCCTGATATTTTTGTGCCATTAGATACTACCGGAACTTCTGAATATTTATCAAAAGTTTCACGAAAAGGAATTCTTTACAATTTTGCATTTGAATATGCCGACGAACATAGAGAAAAACTGTCAAAATATGTGTCGTGGAAAAGTCTTAATAATTTCCTTTCGTCACAAAATATTCTTCCTGAGTTTATTATCTATGCAAGCAAAAACGGGATAAAAAAGAACAATGAGCAAATTAAACAATCAGAAGAAGTTTTAAATACTCAACTCAACGCGTTAATTGCACGCAATATTTTAGATGATAAAGGTTTTTATCCTATTATTTTAAGTAAAGACAAAACTTTTTTAAGGGCTGTTGAAGAGATGAAAAAAAATAGCCACAGATTCAATAAACTCATCAATTAATATGATTAGAATATTAAATCTGTGGCCACATATAAAATTTAAGTTATTTTAATTTTTTAGCTATACTTTTTGGCAAAGCATCTTTATGAATTAAAATAGACATGGTTTTATATTCTACAAAAGCTTTGGACGCATAAAAATATCCATCGTACTTAGTATTTTTTGTTCCCCATGAATTCTTGATATAATAATACTCAGTTCCGTTTTGGTCCTTTGCTTTTCCTACAATGTGCATTCCATGATCGTCGGTTGTAGTATAATTATCGTAACCTTTTTGCCTTAATTCCTGAGTAATTACTTTCTCTTTTACCGGTTCTTCAAAATTATAAAGTATATTTTGTTTCTCTTTTTTGCTCAGGTTAGCCCATTTGTCTTTTTCCATTCCGGCAACTTCTTCCACGTCTTCGTCAGGAACAATGGCAATACCGTTTTTCCACGAAAATCCTTTTTCGCTAACATCGGCGGCCCATGCAATAGAATATCCGTTATCAATTGCATTGTCAATAATGGCCATTAAGTCATTGAGTGGTACATTATAAAATGAATTCCAAGACCAGTTATCAGGAACTTCAAGAATAAATTTTTCATAAAACGGATGATGCGTGTATGAGGTAAAATAAAGATAATCGTCAGGATTAAAGCCTAATTCATCAGCAAACGAACGAGGAGTATATGATTTGCCTTTATAAGTAAAATTTTCAGGGATTTTACCTAAATAAGCATCTAACATACCATCAAAAGCATTATGCCATTGGGGAGTAAGTTTTCGGTTTTTGTTTTTTAATACTTCGTCAATCATGCCTTTTAAAACAGCATCCATTTCGCCGTGAATGTGGTTTTTTTCACCAATGTTCATACCGGTATAAACTTCTTCAGGAACCATACCGTA
This sequence comes from Chlorobiota bacterium, assembly GCA_013152655.1. Lineage (GTDB taxonomy): Bacteria > Bacteroidota > Bacteroidia > Bacteroidales > B39-G9 > JAADFW01. The sequence continues at coordinate 2,682 of JAADFW010000237.1, read as the reverse complement.
ATTCTTAATAACATCTAAAGGGTCGTTTAATGCACCGCCGCCACCAAAATTTAAACTTCCGTGGGCACGAACATATTTATCTGCTTTATCAGAATATACATGCCATACACAGAACATTTCCGAAAGGTCATAATCGCCTTTTCCCATTCTTAAAAGTTCCGATTCAATAAATGAAAGGGTAGAAAAACTCCAGCATGTACCTGAACGATATTGGTTTTTTACAGATGTGGCAGGAATTTGTTTTTCCATTGTAAAATGATAGCCTTTTTCACTTAAAGTGTCATTATCCTGTGAAAATCCGGTTAATACAACAATGCTAAATAAAAAGCCGAAAAAAGCAAATAATGAAATTTGTAATCGTTTTTTCATAATATTGATTTTAATTTATAAATATGGTTGTTTCGTATTTTTGCAGCGTAAAACTACAAACATAATTTACAAAAATAAATTGAATGATAGGATATTTGCCAATATACAAAGGCTAAGTTTTGAAAACCAATTTGTTTACCGTAAAGTGAAAACTTTTAGCACCAAAAAATGTAATCATAATTGTTTCGCTTTACTGTATTTTGGTTAGGCTGGCTTTAGGCTTAAGGATACATTAAAGAAAAGAAATCTTTGTAATAAGTTAATTTTTGAATAATTATTTTAAAAATTAATATTTTAATTTTCAGGTGGTAATTTTGGATTTTCTGTTTTTAAAGATGTTCGTTTATCAAGCAATTCATCAATTTCTTTATTAGATAATCCGGGCTTATTTAATAATTCATCAATCTCTTTAATAGTGTTAGAAACCTCTGTTTTTGTATTTATTTCTTCACCAAGCTCATCTTGCAGCTTATTAATCATATCTTTTATCATTTGTTTTAAAGGGCCACTAATCTGGTTTAAATAACTCTCAGAAATATGCCCTTTTATCATATCGTAATTTTGAACTATTAAATCGAAACTTTGAAAAAACTGTTTGTCAAAACCCGGAATACTCTCACTCATCGTCTTTTCTTTAAACCTTTTAAATAATTCAATAAGTTTATCAAGGTCTTTGGTAAATGAATTTTCTTCGCTCATAATTATATCATTTTTTTCATTTTATTAATACGTAAATTATTCAAATTTGTTTTGCGTTAAATAAAAGCATTTTCACCTGTTATATCAAATCCCGAAATTAATAAATGAATATCATGTGTTCCTTCGTACGTAATAACAGATTCAAGATTCATCATATGCCGCATAATAGGATAATCGCCCACAATTCCCATTGCACCAAGTATTTGTCGTGATTCGCGTGCAATATCAATTGCCATTTTTACATTATTCCGTTTTGCCATTGATATTTGAGCAGGAGTTGCAATATTTTTATTTTTTAATTCTCCTAACCTATATGCTAATAATTGCGCTTTTGTGATTTCTGTTAACATTTCTGCTAATTTTTTTTGTGTTAACTGAAAAGAAGCTATTGGCTTATTAAACTGAGTTCGTTCTTTAGAATATTGTAAAGCCGTTTGAAAACAATCGGTTGCTGCACCAATTACACCCCATGCAATTCCATACCTTGCAGAATTTAAACACATTAGCGGCCCTTTTAAGCCTGAAATATTGGGTAAGATATTTTCTTTCGGAATCACAACATTGTCAAATACCAATTCTCCGGTTAAGGAGGCTCTTAACGACCATTTATTTTTAATTTCGGGTGCCGAAAAACCTTTCATTCCTTTTTCAACAATTACTCCTCTCACCTTATTGTTTTCGTCTTTAGCCCAAACAACAGCAACATCAGCAATGGGTGAATTTGTTATCCACATTTTAGAACCATTGAGCAAATAGTGACTTTTTTTATCTATTATTTGAGTTTCCATTCCTCCGGGGTCAGAACCATGATTTGGTTCGGTCAATCCGAAAGCACCTGTTTTTTTGCCTTTTGCCAAATCGGGTAAAAATCTATTTTTTTGTTCTTCCGAACCAAATTCAAAAATAGGATACATCACCAATGATGATTGTACTGATGCAGTTGATCGAATGGCCGAGTCTCCTCGTTCCAATTCTTGCATAATCAATCCGTATGAAATATGATCGAGGCCTGAACCACCGTATTTTTCAGGAATAAACGGGCCAAAAGCTCCCAATTCTCCCATTTCGGAAATTAAGTGCTGTGGGAAAGAGTGTTCCTGGCAGTGTTTGTCAATAATTGGTTTTACTGAACGGTTCACCCAATCATGAATTGCATTTCGAATTAACTTATGCTCCTCGGTTAACAGTTCGTCAATAGAGAAATAGTCAATATATTCATTTTCGTTTATCATAAACAGTTTTTTTGTAACGATGGCACTAAACTAAGTTGACGTATTTAATGCTCATCTTTATCATTTTATAAATTACTCATACAAAGTTAATTAACTTACGTAAACAACAAAACAGGCAATTAAATTTAGCATGTTTGCAACTCGGTGTTCTAATATCTCTTCATTTAGGGCAATATTATTTTGATTTGCCAAAAATAGTACAATGTCTTTCATCTTAAATATATTGTTGAAATAATATTTTTCTTTATTGTATTCTTTCTTTTTATTGTAAATGAAATTTTCTCATTAATAGGAATTGAATCAAGAATTGAATAGAATTTTGTTCTTGGTAATTCTTTAGTGGAAAGATTATTTATCTTTAAATACGTCAACTTAGTTTAGT
>JAADFW010000236.1 GCA_013152655.1 Chlorobiota bacterium | reverse complement strand
GAGTATGGTAGAGTATGGTAGAGCATGGTAGAGTGTGGTAAGGTAGGATTGGTGTTTAATAAGAAAGGACAGTTTCTATCTATTAAGCGTTTTGGAAAGTGGGATTTGCCAAAAGGGAAAATTGAAAAGAATGAAACAATAGAAAATGCTGCTAAAAGAGAAGTGAAAGAAGAGTGTGGAATTGAAAATATTACTATTAAAAATTCACTTATTTCAACTTATCATACATATGTAAAAAATGAAGTAAATTATTTAAAAAAAACTCACTGGTTTACCATGTATAATGATGAAGATGTAGAATTAATACCACAAGCAGAAGAAGGAATAACTTTTGCCAAATGGTTTGATGTTAACGATTTTCATGTAATTACAGAAAACACTTACCTTTCAATAATTGATATCTTAAAAGTTGCAAATATTATAAAGAAGAAACGTAAGCCTCGATTTAATTAATAAAAAAATTATTTTAACTATCATTTCATTAATACGCAATTACCGGTTTCTATCTTTATGTTTGACTTGTCATTTAATGGAATAGTTTCAAATTTATAAATGTATATCCCGGGTTTTAAATTTTCACCGTTATTGCCTTTAGCATTCCAAACGTAATTATGGTTTCCCTTAATCATTTTTTTGTTAATTAGAACTGCCACGGGTTGCCCTAATAGGTTGTAAACCAATAAATTTACTTGTGCGCTGTAAGGTAAATTATAATTAAATGTTGTAAATGTATTAAAAGGATTAGGATAATTAGGTTTCATAAATAATTCAGGTTGTGTGTTTTCTGCAATTCCAACGGGTGATAATATTTGTCCGTTGTCAAAATACATGGTTCCTGTTTTTGCTCCTTTTTCTGTTTGAATTACCACAAGGCTGGTAAAACGTGCAGGCCCCGAACCTGTTATGTCAGAAAACGGAATATATTTTAATTCCCAGCCAGCCCAATTTATTGTGTCAACATATACCGGTGAATATCCGGATGAAGGGTAGAACCAGTATTCTAGAATATTATAGCTCATATCGCCAAAAACCCAAAATCCTATTTTTGAATTTTGATTTGAGCCTACTGAGGGAGTTGCTGTATTGTGTGTTCTTACAACTCCTCCGCTTTCATTTTCAAAAGCATAATTCAGTTTTGCAGAATAGGAGCCACCAATAACATAATCTGATGAACTTGTGAAAGTTGTAAATTCATCGAGAGTACCTGTTGTGCTTCCGCTTCCATCAGGGTCCCACCATGAGCTAATATTTTCAAAATCAATAAAAACGGTTCCTGTTTCATATGGTTCTGCTATTGTTTTAAAATTAATTTCCTTGTTATTATTTAATGTAATTCCGTATGCGTCAGTTAGGGATTCAGATATTGCAAGTTTATAATAAGAGTTAAGTTCAAGTTCGCTTTCAGGTTCAAAAAAGTAGTACCCTTTACCGTTTTCTTCAGATATAATTTCACCCGCAGTAGTTACTATGTCATTGTTTGCATTGTAAAGCACAATATTGCCGGCTATTGTTGATTCGTCCAAAGGTGCATCAAAGTATAAACGGAATTGTAAACCTGGACTTACCTCTTCCAGCCCTTCTTTAGGATATGTATCTTCTAAAACAAGGTGAGTGCGTTTTTTGGTGTAAAAATCAAAAACATAAGGAGTTTGCATGGGTACATTCCATATTTGCATTGCAGCAGTAGAAATTGTAATGGTATAGTGCATGCCATCAATATAAATTGTTTGTGGCTTAATGGCCAATACTCTTGATTCGTTATCCCATGAAAATTCCAGATTTGCATCAGGGTTTATTGAAATAGCACTATCTACCGAGCTTTCATCCATTGTGTAATTGAAATAAATCTTAAATACCTGGTTAAGCGCAACACTATCGCCTTCTGAGCTAACCGGAGAATGATATAAAACCTGTGGTGCTATTGTTGTATCAATTTGCAAATATTTATTGTCAAAAGAAGTTTGGTTTGGAAACACAGTAATCATTGTGCTGTCGAAATAGAAATTTCGGGCATTATAAGTTAACATATAGTCGCCCGGAGCAATACTGTCAAAAAAGAAATAGCCGTTGTGCATAGTATCAACCTGATAAACAAGATTCCCCGGGTTTAGTGTAACAGTTACAGTATCTATTGGCGCATCTGCATCTAATGTATTTGGGTCGGAATAATAGTCGGGTGCTGTAAAAGGATCTCTTATTATTCCTGCAACATTTCCAATATTAAAAGTATCCAGAGTAAAATATTTAACAAACGATCTTGCAAAAACCCACGACTCATGTTTTCTGTAGTCTAAGTTTTGCAATCTCCACGATTCAGGAATATAATCGTGAAACGAACCTTCTGATAATACTCCCGGCATTTCCAGCCCCCTTAAAACTCCTAATCCTTGTGTGCCCCATTGTGGATAAAAACTCCAGTCTCCCCGGTTTTTTTCGCCTCCCTGAGTCCATCCATTGCCATTATTCCACAGCATATTCCACATGATATGCCCCATTTCTTTTGCTTCAGGGAATATTGGAGCATTATCATAGCCTCGAAACAGCATAAGCGGGTAGTTGCTTACTCCATCGAAACCGTTGCTGTGAATAGCTTGAAAAAAATCAACATTATTATCGTTTGCTATCTGGCTTATTTGTGATAAAGGCAAATCGTCAGCTGTAGTATTTGTTACCCTTGACATTACTATTGTTGCACCATAACTTTCCAGAATATCTCTTAGGTATAATCCTTTTGTCAGGTTTCCTTCCGACTCCCAGAAGCCTGTTTCTTCTATATACCTGTCATCGCCATCATGCCCGCCATGCCCCGGATTAATACAAATACTTATACCGGTAAAGTCTTGCGAGAAAAGCTGAAGGGCTAACAAAAAAGCTATTATAATTGTAAATATTTTTTTCATCCTAATCAATTTTTAATGTCATTAAGTAAATATTGCCATCAATAGTGTGATATACTATTTTTGAATTATTAGTTAAGCAATCGGGGTACATTTCTATTATATTATCGGTGTGTGTTAATTGAATTGACTTTTGCCCGTCTGCACTCACCATATAAATATCAGAATCTGTAACAATTTTTCCATTGTCGTGGTCTTTCATTCCAACTACCCAGTTGTTATTTAACCATTTTGAAGCATTTAAATAGCCTAAATCGGCAATTGTATTTCCTGAAAGATCTGAAATAAAGGTTCCGTGTCCGGCAAAAGTAAAAAGGATTTTTGTTTTGTCGGGCGATAATTCAGGCCATATATAATTACCGTTTCCTTTTGGAGCTAAAACTTTTTTATTGCCATTTTCGTAAATTACTATTTGTTGTTTTTCTATACATGCCCAAATATCCTTTTCCGGAACAGAGTTGTCAGCTTTTGTTATTTGCTTCTTTATTTCATTATTATTAATGGTATAAGCCAGCTTGTTATTAATAATTCGTGGAGGCGAAAGATTTTTTCTTTTGCTCTCAATAACAGATATTTGGTTATTTTTCAAATTTTTTGAATAAATAGAGGAATATTTCTTTAATCCGTCATACTCATTCCACCTGAAATATATTGTAGAACCGTCATTTGAAAAAGCCGGATTGTACCCGGCACCTTGTTTATCCGTAATTTGTACTGTTTTTTTATTTTTTAAATTCAGAATATATAATCCAATAAAGTTTTGGTTTGTATAAGCAATTTTTTTTCCGTCAGGGCTAAAATGCGGATAATAAAATTCTAAATCGGAACTCAGGATTTTTTTATTTGACAAAACTGTAATGTTTTGAGAAACTGCCACTTCGCATAGAAGTAATAAAAGAATTAAGATTTTTTTCATTTTACAGTATCAGTTAATTAACAGAAATAAATTATAATTAGGTATTCTTTAAAAAGTAAAACAGGTAAACCTGTATAATTTAACAATATAAAACTACTAAAACATATTGAAAGGAAAAAAGATTGCAGCCCTTATTACTTCTTGAATTTTTTCTTATTTTATTTGTGGTAAGGGGAATAAAAACTTGCCTGTAAATTGGTATAAATTAAGCAAACTATCCTTCGATGTTTTCAGAATTACCTTTTTTTACTATTTTCTTGATTGTAAAACCTTGAAAAAACGCCATTCAAAATTCTCATTGGGCGATGGGGCCGGCGACATCACTAATTTTCCATACGGATCAATCAAATAATAGGTAGGGTAAACTTTTACGTTATATTGTTTTGGCATACTATCTCCTTTGTAATAATATAGTGGCCAGTTATAACCATTGGCATTAAAATAAGCAGACATTTCTTTAAAATCGGAATGTGACACTATACTTATGGCTGTTAATTTATCGCTATGGTTTTTTACTATGTTTTTCAATAAGCTAAATTCTTCTTTACACGTATAACTCCAATTAGTACAAAAGTTGATGTATAAATAACGACTTCTGAAATCTTTTAGGCTTACTACATTATGTAATGAATCATAAAGTTCAAAGTCGGGGGCATTATAACCAACTCGTAAATGTTCGGTTTTTTTAATAATGTTTTTAGCTATGTCAATATGTTCTGGAATTTTACTTAAAATTATGAGTGAATCAAGGGTTTGAATAATAGATGTGAAAGGAAAATTGTTTTGGTAACATTCATCGTAACAGGCTTTTAAAATAATTAGTTCCTTTAAAGTGTCGTTAGCAAGTGCCAGATTATTATCTAAAGTTTCTTTAATCCTGAAAACACTTTTAGCATAGGCTACGTCTGAAAAAATGCGTTCCCCGTTTTTTGTTTTGCTGTATAGGTAAAAATAATTATTGAACAATTGGTTAAACAAATCCATGTAGGCTATATTGTTATATAATATAGGCCTGTTGAGGAAATAGTTGTGAACAACCAGATTATTGTTTTTTAAATATGATAAATGCCTTAAAGCTGTTAATTTATAATAAAGGTAGTTCTGAAAATATGGGTTTTCAAACGAATTATACTTTTCATCTAATTTATTAATCATGGTATCAACCTTACTGGTTCCCCTGTAACTAAGCATGTTGAAATTATTATCTACATATGTATTATAGTCATTATCAAATTTTTTAATTAAATAATTCAATTCGTTTGGCGAAGTATTGACTATTCCAAGGTATAGCTCATCTTCTTTAAAATATGGGTTTATTTTATCGCCAAATGTTTTAGGGGTATAGGGTGGTAGTTTTATAATATATGCAGAATCGGGTTCTAAAAAAATGAAGCCTTTATAAACTCCGAGATAAACATAAGCTAAAACTGTATTATTAATTTTAAAACTACATTCAAAATTGCCCGAAGAATCAACAGGGCATTTCACCAATTCTTTTTCAGAATTGGTGATCAAATCTGTATAAGAATAAAAAACAAGTTTATTGCCGGCATAAGATTTTTCAGTTCCTTTAATAGTAATATTTTGACTCTGAGGTAGTAAATAAACAAACAGTAGAATAATTGTTATCAGAAATCTGTTCATAATTTATTAATAATACTTAGATTTTATAATCTTCAAGATTTATTTCTTTGGGTAAAAATTGAGAAGCATCGCCGCCATGTCGAATGATATCGCGAACAATTGTGGAATTTACCGGTGTTAATTCAGGAGTAGTTAACAAAAAAACCGATTCAATACCAGATGACATATATTTATTCATTTGTGCTATGGAGCGTTCATATTCAAAATCCATTGCGGTTCTTAATCCGCGAAGCAAGTATTTTGCACCTGTTTTTTTACAGAAGTCAATGGTTAATCCTTCAAATGATACAACTTCCACATTCTCATAAGTTACGAAAACCTTTTTAATCCAGTTTTCTCTTACAACTAACGGAAAAAAATCTTTTTTATTGGTATTAAAGCCAATGGCAATAATTATTTTATCAAAAAGAGGCAAGGCTCTTTTAACAATTGATTCGTGTCCTGTTGTAAATGGATCGAAAGAGCCCGGAAAAACTGCAATGTTATTCATAGAATGTAACTATTGATGAATATTATTAAACAAAATTAATGGAAAACTTAATTTCGCCAAGTTTATTTTTCAATAGAATGAAAGAAGTTTAATTCATTACTGAATTTTTGTCAATAGCAAATTGTAGTGAAAAAACATTGGAATAGAGTGCAATAGATTGATTTCCAATATCTGTTAAGGCATAATTTAAACTTAAGCGGTTTAATTTAATTCCAAGCCCAATATTGGGTTGAAAAGTAAAGTCATTTTTGTCAAAATCAGGTATCGACTGAAAATTGCCAAAACCCAAACGAAAAAACACTAATTTTTTATAATTTATTTCGCCACCTAAATGCGGGTCTAAGCTTATGCTGTTAGTTCTTATTAAAACATTGCGTTTCCCGTCGGTAGTAAGGTCAGCGTTTATTTCTGCAAGAGCTTCAAATTTATCATTAATGGTAAATGTTCGCGAAGCTCCTAAAATAAATTTTGGCAAAGTAATCTCTAGCGAGTTTTCCGGAATTTCGTTATTGGTGGCTAAAAAAACTTCTTCCAATTGTGAATTGTTAAAACTCCAAAAATTAAATGTTGAAGTAATATCCCTACCCATAATCCCAAATTTCCAGTTGTTGTAAAAATATTGTGCCCCAAAATCAAGCCCAAAACCTACGGCTGAGGCAAAGTCGCCTGCTATTCTTCTTATTACCTTAATGTTTGCACCATAAAACAAACCTTCGTAAGTTGACGATTTTCGGGCATAAGAGGCCATAAATGCATAATCGGCAACCGAAAAAGACCTTATACGGTCGTATCTTAAATTTCCGTCGTTATCAATAAGTTCAAGCGTATTGGGTATATTGTCAACCCCAAAGCGATAAATGGAAAAGCCAAAAGCGCTTTTTTCGTCAATGCGTGCAGCCAAAGCTCCGTAATCGTAATTTGCAATACCTGCAAAATACTCGTTATGCATTACACCCAGTTGCATACTGTTTGAAATATGCATGATTCCGGCCGGATTCCAGTAAGTAGAAGTAACGTCATTAACACTGGCAACAGTTGAATTTGACATAGCCAGCGAACGTGCCCCAACGCCTATTGATAAAAACTCATTACTGTATTTTGGTGCCTGGCTAAAAAGTTGAGTGGCAGACACAAATAATAAAAAAGTTAGTAGTATGTTTTTAAATCCCGACATAGATTTATATTATTTATTGTGATTATATTAAATTCTCTGTAGCTTTATCTATAAAATTATGCAATTTTAATATCTTATTCTAAATTATTGGAATAAACTACCATTTTTAACTTATTTTTGCTAAAATTATTGTTTAAAACCCATTCTGTTGAAACATAATTATTTTTTTTATATAAAAACAGCCATTCCTAATACGATAACTTCCTTAAATATTGTTTCAGGATGTTTGAGTTTGGTGTTGGCTTTTGAAGGAAATTTAATTCTGGCTTCTTATTTTATCGGATTAGCTGCAATTTTTGATTTTTTCGATGGAATGACAGCTCGTTTATTGCATGCTTATACCAGAATTGGCAAAGAGTTGGACTCATTAGCCGATATTGTTAGTTTTGGTATTGCACCCTCTGTAATTATTTACCAGCTTTTAAAACTAACTTTGCGAACCGAAGGCTTGCTGTTTAATATTGAATATCCAAGATATTTCGAAATTATCGTTTTAATGTCGTCTTTTATTATTGCGGTATTTTCAGCTCTTAGGTTGGCAAAATTTAACCTTGATAGTCGCCAGTCAGAATCATTTATTGGCTTGCCGGTGCCGGCTAATGCACTATTTATTGCCGCTTTGCCGTTAATTCTTTTTAATGCCGAATTTACTTTTTTTAAAGATATTATTTTAAATATTTATTTTTTACTGTTGGTTGTTTTTGTAGGTTCTTATTTGCTGGTTGCCGAAATACCAATGTTTTCATTAAAATTTAAAAACTTAGACCCCAGGCATAATGTTATACGTTTTGTATTTATAGGATTTGCCGTTCTGCTTATTCTTATTTTTAAATATGTTGCGCTTCCCCTGATTATTATATTTTATATTTTGCTATCGGTTTTTAATAATTTGTTTATTAAAAAGAAAAATTAATCAATTTGTTTTTTTTTATTAATTTTAAGGCTAACTACTTTATTAGGAATAAAGATTATTATGAAAAAACCGATATTATTATTAGCGTTTTGTTGCTTTATTTTTGGATATAAAGCACAAGTAAGTTTTAGTTTTGCACAGAAAAATCAGACCTTAAGGAATAAAAAAAATATTCAGTATTATAATAACACACCGGTAAAAACAGGCGAAGAGGTAATATGGTGGGAAGATTTTAACGGCGGTTTACCCGAAGGGTGGACTATTGTTGACAGCTCGGGATATGATATGCCATGGATATGGACAACAGATTCAATATATGGTGCTTATGCACATGGATATATTAATTCGGAAACTGCAGAGAACGGATTTATAGCCATGAATGCAGATGGTTATAATACAGTTCCCCAATTTGACCCTGATGGTGAATTAGCTGATACTTTGATAGATGTAGATTCTTATATCCAAACTTCTCCCATTGATTTAACAAATTATACTAATGGTGTTATTATCCAGTTTCATCAACAATATGTTTCTTTTTGGGGAATGCACTTCTATTTAGAAATATCTAATGATTATAATCCTCAGAATCCTGATGAAGCCAATTGGATATATTATACTTGTAATTGGGAAGAAAGCTCAGGAGAGAGTACGATTGATAAAACGATGAAATTTGAATTATTGGGAGATTATATCACACAGGGAGCTTTAACATTGCGATTTCATGCTTTTAATAGTACTCATCACTATTGGTGTGTTGATGATATTAAAATTAGTGAATTATTACATAATAATTTGGTAAACTTACAAACGTTGAACTTATATGAATGGGATACAATATTTTTTGAACATAATATATTATATGGCGGGTTATTCTATCAAATACCAAAGAATCAAACTCAAGCATTTGTTGGGTTTATATCTTATGTTAAAAACGAAAGTACAAATGAACAAATAAATGCAAAACTTAAAACAGAAATTATATACACACCATTACTAAACAGTAATGATTCTGTTGTTTTTCAGTCATTTAGCGAACAAAATAACATACCTCCTTTTCATATTGACACTTTAGAATCCTTTGTAAATTACATACCGGACAAATTGGGCTATTATACTATTCAACATACTATTGAAATGGATAGTACTGACGAATATCCGGAAGACAATACCGATAGTTTCCACTTTATAGTTAATGATTCTACATATTCAAGAGTTTCTGATAGCATTACAAGTTCAATAGCAACAAGGAATTACATAGGAGGAGGTAATGACGGAAATGGAATTGGTGTTATGTTTTCAATACATAATAGCACTGAAGTAGAAGGCATTCGTTGGTATTTCAGCAAGAAAAATGCTCAATTTTTCGAATTAATTAATCAAGGAAGTTTTAAATATACTTGTAAATTATTTGCAGCTACATCTTGCGATTCTGTTTATCATTTTTGTGATTGGCAAACAACTCCAATTATATCTTCGTTAGAATATACTATTGAATTATCCGATACCGGCAAATGGATATTTACTCCGTTTGAAAAAAATGGTTCTTCGGAGTTTTTAGAACAAGGTAGTTACCTGGCTTTTATTGAAACAGGTACAGGGGTAGGTACGGGAGAAGATTATCCTGTTGGCTTTTATATTGGTGAAGATTTAAGTATTCCTCAACCAACACGAGGAATTGCCTTTTTATGGGTTGATAATTCATGGGGATGGATAAAGAGGAATCCATCTATCCAACTAATTATTGCAGCCGAAAACTGGACAGGTAACGATGGTGTGGGTGTTGAAGAGACAAAAAACAGCAATGCAAAAGGGCTGATTTTACATCAGAATTATCCTAACCCTGCCTCTGCAAAAACAGTTATTAAATATAGTAATGATAAATCTGAAAATATTGATTTTAAAGTTTATGAAATTACGGGGAAATTAGTTTTTGTAAAAAAATCTGAAAATGTACCGGCAGGAACACATGTTATTAACTTAGACATTTCAAATATTAATTCAGGGATTTATTATTATACAATAAAAACAAATCAAACTGAAGTAACTAAAAAGATGGTAGTTATAAAATAAAACAGTTATATGTTTTCTTTATAATCACTCCGGCACTAACTCAGAACTCACTAACACTTGAACTATGCAAAAACCGTTAATAATTGCACACAGGGGCGAGTCGTTTGATGCACCTGAAAATACGCTGGCTGCTATAAATTTAGCATGGGAGAAAAATGACGATGCTGTTGAAATAGATATTCAACTTACAAAAGACAACAAAATAGTTGTTTTTCACGATTACAATACAAAACGAATTTGTGGAGTTGATAAAAGAATTGAAAGCCAGACTCTTGCAGAATTAAAATTATTGGATGCAGGCAATTTTAAAAATATTAAATTCAGAGGCGAAAAAATACCTACTTTAAATGAAGTTTTAAATACCATTCCTTCCGGTAAAAAGCTAATTATTGAAATAAAATCAGATATACAGATAATACCTTTTTTAAAAAGAGATATTCTATATTCTAAATTGCAAAAAGAACAAATTGAGTTTATCAGTTTTAACCTCGAAGTAATAAGCAGCATTAAAAAAGAATTGTCGGCGTTCGTGTCACTTTGGCTATTAGATTTAGATTATAACCTGGAAACAAGCAGGCATATCCCGGATACTAATAATATTTTAAAAACTTTAAAAGTCCATAATTTAAATGGAGTAGATTGCTGGGCAGGAAAAATTGTGACAAAAAAATTTGTTGAAATAATAAAGCAAGCCGGATACAAAGTTTACTTATGGACAATTGATGATATACGGCAAGCAGAATATTTTCTAAAACTGGGTGTTGACGGAATCACCACAAACAGGGCACATTGGATAATTAACAATTTGCCGGAAAATTTAGATAAAGATTAAGCCAGATTTATATGGTATAGCTCATTGTACACAGGCCCGGTTTTTTGCAAAATACTTTCATAAACAATAATTTTATTTATTTCTGTTACCTGAAACACGGTTTTTTTATAGTCGTTTAAAACCGATTGTAACACTTGGGTATTATAAATATATTTCATTCTCCCAATAGTTAAATGTGGCGAAAATTTCTTTTCCTCTCTCTTTATATTTAAGTTTTGCAGAGCATTTTGCAATTCTTTAAAAATTTTTTCAAGATAATCGGAAGACTTAATTCCAATCCAAATTACTCGAGGCTTGTATATGCTTTTAAACAAGCCAATTGATTCCAATTCAAGTTTAAATGCAGGAATTTGTGAAATCTCTGAATTTTGCATTGCTTCATAAATATCTATGATTGTTTCTTCTTCCGTATCGCCTAAAAATTTTAAAGTTAAATGCATATTAGCATAATTCACCCACCTTATTTTTTCATTTCCCAATGTTGTTTTTATATTTTGAAGTGCTGAGAGTACATTGTGTTCTAAATCTATTTTTATTGCAATAAAAACTCTCTTCATAATTTCAAATATTTTGTGTCAATGAAAATAAGAAAAAAAATAAAAATTCCTTAACTTAGAACGTTGTTAAATTATAAATTGTAGAGTTATGAGTACAAATAAAAAATTTGCTGTTATACTTTCAGGATGTGGTGTTTACGATGGTGCTGAAATTCATGAAGCTACACTTACTATGTATGCTATTGCAAAAGCTGGGGCACAATACCAGATTTTTGCACCCGATATCATGCAGCATCATGTGGTTAATCACCTTACCGGTGAAGAAATGAATGAGAAAAGAAATGTTTTGGTTGAGTCGGCCAGAATAGCACGTGGAAATATTAAGCCTTTAAAAGAATTAAAAGTAGCAGATTACGATGCAGTAGTTTTTCCGGGTGGTTTCGGAGCTGCCAAGAATTTATCAACTTTTGCTTTCGATGGCGAAAATTTTAAAGTAAATACCGAAGTTGAAAGAGTAATTAAAGAAACAGTTTCAAGTAAAAAACCCTTAGGAGCTCTATGTATTTCGCCTATTATTCTATCAAAAGTTTTAGATAATGCTAAAATTACTTTGGGTACTGAAAGTGATCCTTCGGCTCTGGCAGCCAAAAAGTTAGGTGCTGAATACATTGCAACTAATCATGGCGATGTTGTGATAGATGAAAACTATAATGTTTTTACTTCACCCTGCTATATGTTAGATGCCACAATTGACCAGATTGGTGAAGGTGCTGAAAATGTAGTAAGGGAAATTATGAAACGATTAAATCAGTGAGACTATATTTTTTAGCGTTGCAAAAGAATAAAAAAGAAAATCATTTCGCTTCAATACCTCGTTTGCTTGCAGCGAGGCAGTTTATAAGCTGACAAAAGAAATTAAAAGCAAAATATAAATTACACTATAACCGAAAAACCTAAATAAAAATGAAGAATATATCAGTAGTAGGATCCGGTACCATGGGAAATGGTATTGCACATGTTTTTGCACAAAACGGATATAAAGTTTCGTTAATTGATATAAGCGAAAAAGCATTGGAAAAAGCAATAGCAACCATTGCAAAAAATTTAGACCGGCAAATAAAAAAAGAAAAAATTACCGAAGCAGATAAAAAAAATACTCTTGCTAATTTAACCACTTTTACAAAATTAGAAGAAGGAGTAAAAAATGCCGATTTAGTTGTAGAAGCTGCCACTGAAAATACTGATTTAAAATTATCTATTTTTAAACAATTAGGCCAATTATGCAAATCCGATACAATTTTGGCATCAAATACTTCATCTATTTCAATTACTAAAATTGGAGCAGTAACCCAAAGGCCTGATAAAGTAATTGGTATGCATTTTATGAACCCTGTTCCGGTAATGAAGTTAGTTGAAATTATCAGGGGGTATAAAACTTCCGATGAGGTGACAAAAAATATTATGGAATTGGCTAAAAATCTGAAAAAAGTACCTGTTGAAGTTAATGATTATCCGGGTTTTGTTGCTAATCGTGTTTTAATGCCAATGATAAATGAAGCCATTATTACTCTATCTGAAGGAGTAGCCGGAGTTGCTGAAATTGACACAGTTATGAAGCTGGGAATGGCACATCCGATGGGCCCCTTACAATTAGCTGATTTTATTGGCCTTGACGTTTGTTTGTCTATTATGAATGTTTTATACAAAGGGTTGGGAAAAGACAAATATGCTCCTTGTCCGCTTTTGGTAAATATGGTGAATGCCGGAAATTTAGGCGTAAAGTCTGGCGAGGGATTTTATAACTGGACTCATGGTACTAAAGAATTAATAGTTGCAGATAGCTTTCAATAACTATACGCTGATTTTAAGTAAATAATTCGGGAAATTTATCAATTTACTACAGCCTGTCCCGTTTTTTTAAATAAAGGCTATACCCACATTTTTCGTGTGTCTAATACGATTATTGCTATCGAATTGGGGTTTACTTTGTGAGTACGCTTCGTTAGGTTCTTATTTGGCTTTCCACTACCTGTTTTTATTTTTTGAAATTCATTCAATTCACTCCGTTCTTGTATGAACCACGAAGTGCCCGGCGAAGCCAATTAAGCGGGTTAATACTATAAGCATTAACCCCAAATGAAGCATTTTAATCCAGGCCAAATATTATAATGTCAAAGAGATAGATGTTATAGGCCAGGCAGTGGGCTAATTCTGATATTCAATCGGTATTAAACGTTGATTAAAGTATTTACAATCAATAAAAACAGATAATTTTCAATGAATTATCTGTTTACTTTCAAGAATTATTAGAATAGTGCTTTTCATAAAAAGTTTTCAACAAAGTGGTAAAAAGTGGGTAAAAGTGGTTGAATGTGGGAATTTTTTCTATATTTTTACAAATTCAATCAAATTAATACTATGAATTCATTCATTGGAGATTATAATTGTAAAGCAGATGCAAAGGGAAGAATTCTTTTCCCTTCTGCTTTTAAAAGACAGATGGCTTCATCTGCCAATGAAAGATTTGTGATTAAAAAAGATTTGTTTGAAAAATGCCTTGTACTATATCCAATTGACGAATGGGAAAGGCAGAACAAAATAATCCGCAGTAAAATAAATCCATATAATAAAGAACATAATCGATTTTTACGTGGTTTTTATAAAGGTACGGCAGAAATTGTTCTCGATAATAATAACAGGATGTTAATTCCGAAAAGATTATTAGAGCAGGTTGGAATTACTAAAGAGGTTGTTTTAGCCGGACAAGACGGGAAAATTGAAGTTTGGGCAAAAGAGCTGTATGCCCATATTATTGAAAGTGATGATGAATTGGCTAAGTTAACGGAAAAAATCATGGATGGATCGATAAATGAAATTAGTGAGTAATGGAATATCATATACCTGTGCTTTTAAAAGAAAGTATTGACGGTTTAAATATTAAGCCGGATGGTATTTATGTGGATTTAACATTTGGTGGTGGCGGGCATTCTATTGAAATATTAAAGAAATTAAGAAAGGGATTATTAATTGCTTTCGACCAGGACGAAGAAGCTGAACAGAATAAAATTAAGAGCAATAATTTTCTTTTCATAAATAGTAATTTTAAGTTCTTTCGCAATTTTTTAAGGTATCATAAAATTAATCAGGTTGATGGAATTTTAGCTGACCTTGGGGTTTCTTCACATCATTTTGACCAGGCAGACAGGGGGTTTTCTTTCCGTTTTAACGGAAACCTTGATATGCGTATGGATCAAAACGCGGAATTAACAGCCGAAAAAATTCTTAACACATACAGTAGCGAAGAATTGTTAAATGTTTTTAACCGGTTTGGCGAAATTAAAAATGCATATCGATTGGTTAAAACTATTATTGAAAACAGGGAAATTCAGCCAATTAATTCTATAGAACATTTTAAAGAAATTATAAAAGGTTTAATTCCAAAATATTCTGAATATAAATATTTGGCCAAAGTTTTTCAGGCTTTACGTATTGAAGTGAATGATGAAATTAATGTATTGAAAGAAACGTTGTTACAAACCGGAAAAGTACTTAAAAAAGGTGGCCGTTTGGTAGTTCTTACTTATCATTCACTGGAGGACAGGTTGGTTAAGAATTATATAAAAGCAGGAAATTTTGAAGGTAAAATTGAAAAAGATTTTTATGGTAATAAAATAGCTCCGCTACAGGCAGTTAACAGAAAAGTAATTGTGCCATCAGAAGAAGAAATAAAAGTTAATAATCGGGCACGTAGCGCAAAACTAAGAATAGCAGAAAAATAATATACAAATGAGCAATAAAGAATTTATTGACATACAGGAATCGACAAAGAATAGTAAGAAAAACACTTTTAAAGAGGTACTTGATGGCAGATTGCTTATTCGCGAGAATGTAGTAAAGCAGTTTCCATATTTGTTTTTCCTGGCGTTTCTGGCATTTATATATATAGGCAACAGGTATCATGCTGAAAAACTAAAAAGAAGAATTGCTAAGCTGCAAAAAGAGCAAAAGGATTTACGTGCTGAATCAATTACTACAAAATCACAATTAATGTTTATGAGTAAACAATCAGAAGTTGCTAAAGAAGTGAAAAAAAGAGGCCTTGATCTTGAAGAATCTACTACACCACCGGTTAAAATTGTTATGAATAAAGAATAAAAAATTACATGAATGTTAAAACAGACATATTGTGGAGAATTGGTGTACTATACTTCAGTATTGTTCTGTTGGGGTTAATTATTATTGGTAGAATTATTTACCTGCAATATTTCGAGCGGGATAAATGGAATAAAGCTAATACATTAACTACCAGTGAAATAATTATACCACCTAATCGTGGTGATATTTGTGCTGAAGATGGACGTTATTGGCTACGTCAATTCCTTATTATGAAATAAGAATGGACATGAAAACGGAAGCTTTAACAGACGATATTTTTAATGAAAATATTGATTCACTTGCTTATAACTTGTCAAATTTATTTCATGATAAATCAAAACAAGATTATAAGCGCGATTTGCTTAGTGCCAGGTATAGAGGAAGCCGCTATCATCTGATAAGAAGAAATGTAAATTACTTGCAATTAAAAGAACTTAAAAAATTTCCTATTTTCCGGTTAGGACAGTATAAGGGTGGTTTTATTTATAAAGAAGAACATAAACGTATCCATCCATTTATGAGCCTGGCTTATCGTACAATTGGCAATTTAAATAAATCAGGTAATATTGTTGGAATTGAAGGTGCCTATAACGATGAATTAAATGGTGTTCAAGGAGTCAGGCGCATGCAAAAATTGTCGGGCAATATTTGGATTCCGGTTAGCGATGGCAATGAGATTGATCCTCAACATGGTAAAGATATTATAACAACTATTGATGTAAATCTACAGGATGTTGCTCAAACAGCACTTGAAAAACAATTAAGAGATCACAATGCCAGTCACGGAACTGTAGTCTTAATGGAAGTAGAAACCGGCGAAATTAAGGCAATTGCTAATCTGGCACTTGATAAAAACGGGCATTACATTGAAGATTATAATTATGCAATTGGTGAAAGTACCGAGCCCGGGTCAACTTTTAAATTAGCCACTATAATGGTTGCTCTTGAAGATAAATATATTGATTTGAATGATAGTATTGATACAGGTAACGGTTCGGTAAAATTTTACGGACATTTAATAAAAGACAGTAATTACAAAAGGGGAGGGCATGGTAAAATAACAGTAAGACAAGCATTTGAGGTTTCTTCAAATGTGGCAATGGCTAAATTAATTACAAAGTATTATTACGATAAAGAGAAAAAATTTGTTGACCGCCTTTACCGAATGAACTTAAATCAAAGACTTGGTGTTGAGCTTGTTGGAGAAGGCAAGCCGTACATAAAATATCCTGATGATACATTGTGGTCGGGAATTACATTACCACAAATGGCTTATGGATATGAGGTACAATTAACACCTTTGCAAATTCTTACTTTTTATAATGCTGTTGCCAACAATGGTAAAATGGTAAAACCAAAGTTTGTAAAAGCAATTCGTTTTCATGGTGAAATTATTAAAAGGTTTAAAACTGAAATTATTAATCCTTCAATATGTTCAAGATCAACCATTAAAAAAGTTAAAGAATTGCTTGAGGGCGTTGTGGAGAACGGAACTGCCATGAATTTAAAAAATAGTCATTATAAAATTGCCGGAAAAACCGGTACAGCTCAAATTGCAAATAAAAAACATGGTTACAGGTATAAGAATAAAATTACTTACCAGGCCTCTTTTGTAGGATATTTCCCTGCCAATAAACCAAAATATTCTTGTATTGTTGTAGTAAATGCCCCGTCAAATCAGGAATATTATGGTAATAGGGTTGCCGGCCCTGTGTTTAAAGAAATTTCTGATAAAGTTTATGCTACAAGCCTTGATTTGTTTGAAACCGGAAACAAAGGACAAAATATAAAAGTAATGGCTCCATATTCTAAAAATGGATATTTGAATGATTTAAAAGAAGTAATAACAGATTTAGGTTTAAGGGCAGAAACAAAAAATATAAAATCACCTTTAGTAGTAACAACAGCTAAAGATAGTGTTATTGAGTTAAATAATAGGTTTGTTAAAACCGGTATAGTTCCAAATGTAAAGGGAATGGGCTTAAAAGATGCTATTCCTATTTTAGAAATGCAAGGTTTATATGTAGTGTCAAAGGGGCGTGGGTCTATTATTTCTCAATCAATTTCTCCGGGAACAAAAATAAGAAAAGGAGAAGAAATAGTTTTACAACTTATTTAAATTAAGCGTGATAGAATTAAATGACATATTAACGAATATAAAAATTTCTCAATTTTTTGGAGAATTGAACCAGACTGTTAGTAAGGTGTCTTTTAATTCAAAAGAAGTCGAAAAAAATACACTTTTTGTTGCTGTTAAGGGAACACAAAACGATGGGCATAAGTATATTAATAATGCTGTTGATAAGGGTGCAAATGTTATTGTTTGTCAGCAAATTCCTGAAAAAATAAGTAAAAATATAACCTATATACAGGTTGATGATTCGCATAAAGCACTGGGTATTATTGCTTCTAATTTTTATTCAAACCCGTCACGCCTGATAAAGCTTGTCGGAATAACCGGAACCAATGGTAAAACTACCGTTGCAACATTACTATATCATTTGTTTACTGGGTTGGGGTATAAGTCAGGCTTACTTTCTACAGTGGAAAATTATATTGGAAACAAAAGGGTAGAGGCAACACATACCACACCTGACAGTTTACAAATTAATTCATTGTTAAGACAAATGGTTGATGATGGTTGTGAGTACTGTTTTATGGAGGTAAGCTCACATGCAATTGACCAAAAAAGGATTGAAGCTTTGCAGTTTGATGGGGCTGTTTTTACCAATATTACTCATGACCATTTAGATTATCACAAAACATTTAACAATTATATAGACGCTAAAAAATCACTATTTGATAATTTGGATAAATCAGCTTTTGCATTAATTAATAACGACGATAGAAATGCAAAAATAATGGTGCAAAATACAAATGCAACTATTAAAAATTATGCACTTAAGTCATTAGCTGATTATAGTTGTAAAATTATTGAAAATCACCCAAGCGGAATGCTGCTTCAAATTAATAAAACTGAAGTTTGGGTGCAATTTATAGGTGATTTTAATGCTTCAAATTTACTTGCAGTTTTTGCAGTTTCGCAGTTAACAGGTATTAATGAAGATTTGGCTTTAACAGGGTTAAGTAAGTTAAAACCGGTAACCGGAAGGCTCGATTTGGTTAAAAACAGTAGCGGAATAATTGCTTTAGTTGATTATGCTCATACACCCGATGCTTTGCAAAATGTACTTACAAGTTTAAATAAAGTTAAGAAAAAAGGCCAGCAAATTATTACAGTTGTTGGTGCCGGAGGAAACAGAGATAAAGCAAAAAGGCCGGTAATGGCAAAAAATGCCGGTAAATTATCCGATATTTTGATTCTTACTTCTGATAATCCCCGGGACGAGGACCCTGAAGCCATTTTGAAAGATATGGAAAAAGGAATTGATTCTTTGATAAGTAAAGTAACTGTAATTGTTGACCGCAAACAAGCCATTAAAACGGCTTGTGTATTTGCAAAACCTGGCGATATCATATTAGTTGCAGGGAAAGGACATGAAACGTACCAGGAAATAAAGGGAGTGAAATATCCTTTTAATGACAAAGAAATTTTGAATGACTGTTTAAATTAATTTTAAATGTTAATCTATCTTTTTGAGTATCTCGATAAATTGAATGTGCCTGGTGCAGGTATGTTTCAATATATTTCATTCAGGTCTGCAATGGCTGTAATTACTTCATTATTAATTTCTTTAGTTTATGGAAAAAGAATAATTCATTTACTTAAAAAGTACCAAATTGGCGACGAAGTAAGAGATTTAGGGTTAGCAGGGGAGAAAAGTAAAGAAGGAACTCCTACAATGGGAGGAATCATTATTCTTGCTTCAATATTAGTTCCCACTTTATTGTTTGCCAATTTGGAAAATGTATATATTATTTTAATGATAATTACTACTGTCTGGCTTGGGTTTATAGGATTTATTGATGATTATATTAAAGTTTTTAAAAAGGATAAAAGAGGATTGGCAGGTAAATTTAAAATTATCGGACAAATTTTACTGGGTATTATTGTGGGCCTTACATTGTACATGAACAACAATGTGGTTATACGCGAAAAAATAAATCTAAAAGAAAACAATACTGAACTAACTGAAAGTAATGTACCGTTAATTTCGCAAAATTATGTTATAAAGGATAGTAAATCTACAAAAACAACCATTCCATTCTTTAAAAACAATGAGTTTGATTATGCTTATTTAGTTGGCTTTTTGGGTGAAAACAGCAAAAAAGCTGCCTGGTTTGTTTTAGTTCTCGCTATTATTTTCATTTTAACTGCCGTATCAAACGGGGCTAATATGACCGATGGTTTAGATGGATTAGCTACAGGAGTTTCTGCTATAAATGGAGTTACATTAGCTGTATTGGCTTATGTTTCGGGTAACCTGATTTATGCCGATTATTTGAATATAATGTACATTCCGTACACAGGCGAATTAGTAATTTTCAGTAGTGCATTTATTGGTGCAACCATTGGTTTTTTATGGTATAATTCATACCCGGCACAAGTTTTTATGGGCGATACCGGAAGCTTGGCAATTGGTGGAATAATTGCTGTTTTTGCCATCATAATCAGGAAAGAACTTTTAATTCCCATTCTGTGCGGAATTTTTCTTGCTGAAAATCTGTCGGTTGTAATGCAGGTAAGTTATTTTAAATATACACGTAAAAAGTATGGCGAAGGAAGAAGAATTTTTCTGATGTCGCCTTTGCATCATCATTATCAAAAAAAAGGATATTCCGAACCAAAAATTGTCACAAGGTTTTGGATTGTTGGAATCTTATTAGCTGTAATTACTATTGTTACGCTTAAAATTAGATAAATGGAAATTGAAAAAATAAAACGTCAAAACAAAACAAAAAAGGTAAGCAGAATTGTTATTCTGGGTGCTGGCGAAAGTGGTGTAGGAGCTGCTATACTTGCTAAAAAGCAAGGTTTTGATGTTTTTGTTTCTGATTTTGGAGCAATACGGGACAATTATAAGAAATCACTTTTAGAGTACAATATTCTATATGAAGAAGGAAAACATACAATTGAAAAAATTACAAATGCTGAACTAATTATTAAAAGTCCGGGTATTAGTGATGAAGTAGCAGTTATTAAAAAATTGAAAAAACTTAAAAAACTAATTATTTCTGAACTTGAATTTGCTGCAAAATATACGCAAGCATATAAAATTTGTGTAACCGGTAGCAATGGAAAAACAACTACTTGTTCAATGATTTATGATATTTTACAAAAAGCAGGATTAAATGCCGGCTTAGCCGGAAATATCGGTAAAAGTTTTGCTTTGCAAGTTGCCTTAAATAATTACGATTATTATGTGCTTGAAATAAGCAGTTTTCAGTTAGACGGAATGTTTGAATTTAAAGCTGATATAGCTGTACTTATGAATATTACACCTGATCATTTAGACCGTTACCATAATAATTTCAGGAACTATATCAATTCAAAATTTAGAATAATTAATAACCAGCAAGCCGACGATAAGTTCATTTATTGTACTGATGACCCGGTGATAAATAAAGAATTGGAAAACAGGAAAATAAAGTCGGAAAAACTACCCTTCTCGCTTACTAAAAAGCAAAAGCAGGGAGCATACGTTGAAAATAATCAAATGAGCATAATATATAAAAATCAAATTTTTAATATGAATTTATTTGAACTAGCCTTACAAGGCAAGCATAATGCATACAATTCAATGGCAGCCGGAATAGCAGCCCATGTGCTTTCTATTAGAAAAGAGGATATACGCGAATCGCTATCTGATTTTCAGGGTGTTGAACATAGATTAGAACCGGTTGTAAGAGTACATGGAATTGACTTCATCAACGATTCAAAAGCCACTAATGTGAATTCAACCTGGTATGCTTTAGAAAGTATGTCGAAAAAGGTAGTTTGGATTGTTGGTGGAATTGATAAAGGCAACGATTATTCTATGTTAACCGATTTGGTTAAAGAAAAAGTAAAAGCGATTGTCTGTCTCGGTGAAAATAACACTAAATTTTTTAAATATTTTGGCGAGTCTGTCGAAAATATTGTTGAAACGGGTTCAATGATTGAAGCCGTAAAGCAATCGTATAAATTAGCTAATAAAGGTGACATTGTATTACTAAGCCCTGCATGTGCCAGTTTCGATTTATTTGACAATTATGAAGACCGTGGAAGACAATTTAAAACTGCAGTTAGGAATTTATAATAGAAGATGGTAGAAAAAATATCAAAATATTTACAAGGAAACCTTGTTATTTGGATGGTCATAATATTTTTGTCCGTTTTGTCAATGCTGGCTGTTTATAGTTCAACAGGAACATTGGCATATAAATATCATGGGGGAAATACCTTTTACTTTTTCTTAAAACAAGCAATTTTATTGTTAATTGGATTAGGCATTACCTATACAACTCATCTTATTCATTACAAATTTTTTTATAAAATTTCATCTTTATTACTCATTATATCAATTCCGCTTTTACTGTTAACCTTAATGTTAGGAACAAGCTTAAATGAAGCATCAAGGTGGATTACTCTGCCGGTTATCGGGTTAACTTTTCAAACTTCAGATTTAGCAAAACTGGCTTTGATAATGTATATAGCACAGCAGTTATCAAAAAAACAAGATAGAATTAAAGAATTTAATGAAACTTTTTTACCTATTATGATTGCTATTGTGGTTGTATGTGGCTTAATCATAAAAGCTGACTTTTCAACTGCTGCATTACTATTTTTAACTTCATTAATATTAATGTTTATCGGAAGAATAAATATTCGCCATTTAGGCGGATTAGTTCTGGTTGGTGTTGTTTTGGTTTCCATTTTCGTTGTAATCGGTATTACCTCAGGAAATACTGGAAGAATAGGAACATGGAAAAACAGAATTACTAATTTTATGGAAGATGATCAGGAAGGAAATTATCAGGTTGAACAGGCAAAAATTGCCATTGTAACAGGTGGTTTGTTTGGTAAAGGGCCGGGAAACAGTACCCAGAGAAATTTTTTGCCACATCCTTATTCCGATTTTATTTATGCAATTATTATTGAAGAATATGGTTTAATTGGAGGTGTAATAATACTTTTATTATATCTTTTTCTGCTTTATCATGCAGGAGCCATAGTGAGGCAAAGCAGTAGGACATATCCCGCATTTTTAGTAATTGGCTTAATGATAAGCCTTGTTTTACAAGCAATGATAAATATGGCAGTAGCTGTTAACATATTCCCGGTTACCGGACAAACGCTACCGTT
Organism: Chlorobiota bacterium; assembly: GCA_013152655.1. Classification (GTDB taxonomy): domain Bacteria; phylum Bacteroidota; class Bacteroidia; order Bacteroidales; family B39-G9; genus JAADFW01. Next base: position 8,727 of record JAADFW010000236.1, on the reverse strand, counting down.
AGTTAGTATGGGCGGATCGTCTATTTTGTTTACCAGTATTGCTTTTGGAATAATTTTAAGTGTGAGTAGAACAGTAAAAGAAGAAAAATTACAGGCCGAGGAAGAAGCCAGGCTAAAAATGGAAGAAAATACTATTGAAAATGAATCAGAAAATGAAAATAATTATTAGCGGCGGTGGTACCGGCGGACATATTTTTCCTGCTATTTCAATAGCACAGGCATTGGAGAATAAAATTCCCCAATGCGAAATTTTATTTATTGGGGCAAAGCACCGGATGGAAATGCAAAAAGTTCCCGAAGCTGGATATAAAATTATCGGCTTGCCTGTAAAAGGTATGCACAAAAAGATTTCGTTAAAGAATTTTGGCCTTATTAATAAATTAATTATTAGCCTGGTGAAAGCAGGAAGAATATTAAACAACTTTAAGCCGAATGTTGTAGTAGGTGTTGGCGGATTTGCAAGTGCCCCGGTTTTATATATGGCCGGAAGAAAAAAAATACCGGTTTTAATTCAGGAACAAAATTCATACGCTGGAAAAGCAAATAAATATTTGGCAAAATATGCACAAAAAATTTGCGTGGCATATCAGGAAATGGACAAGTATTTTCCTGCTGAAAAGATTATTGTAACAGGAAATCCTGTGCGTAAAGATATTCTGCAAAAAATAACTGCTACTGAAGCTTTTAAATATTTTAATTTAAATCCTACTAATAAAACAATTTTGGTTATTGGCGGCAGTCTGGGGGCAAAAACAATTAATACAAGTATTGCCGAGGGTGTTGATAAATTAATAGAAAATGGAGTTCAGGTTTTATGGCAAACGGGTAAGTATTTTATAAAAGAAGCAAATGAAATTAGCAGGCAAAAGAATTCTAAACTATTGTTTGTTAAAGAATTTATTAAAAGAATGGATTATGCATATAGAATTGCTGATGTAGTTATATCAAGAGCCGGTGCCGGAACAATTTCTGAATTATGTCTGGCAGCAAAACCAGTAATTTTAATTCCTTCACCAAATGTAGCCGACGACCATCAAACTAAAAATGCTGATGCTTTGGTTAAAAACGAAGCTGCTGTATTAGTAACCGATAATGATGCTCCTAAAGTTTTAATTAATAAAGCTATAGCACTTTTAAAGAATGAGCATAAACTCAGTTCATTAAGAAGTAATATTAGAAACATGGCTTACATGAATTCAGATGAGAGAATTGCTGATGAAATTATAAATATTGCAACAAAATAATATGGATATTGAAAAAACATATAATATTTACTTTATAGGTATTGGTGGAATTGGCATGAGTGCCCTGGCTCGCTATTTTAAGCATTTAGGTAAAAATGTTGCCGGCTATGACCGTACTCATACAAAATTAACTGAAACACTTGAAAATGAAGAAATAAATATCCATTATAGTGATAATACAGCTCTTATTTCCAATGAATTTAAGACTGATAAAAAAAATGTTTTAGTAATTTATACTCCGGCTGTTTCAAAAAAGAATACTGAATTAAATTACTTTATAAATAATAAATTTGAAGTTGTTAAAAGAAGTGAAGTACTGGGTTCCATTATTCATGGAAAGAATGGAATTGCGGTTGCAGGAACTCATGGCAAAACAACTGTTTCGAGCATGATTGCACACATTTTTAACAATTCAAAATTAGGATGTAATGCTTTTTTAGGAGGAATTGCATCCAATTATAATACTAATTTTATTACGAATAACAAAAGCAATTATGTAGTTGTTGAAGCAGATGAATTCGACCGCTCTTTTTTACAACTATCACCCGAATTTGTTGTTATTACATCAATTGATGCCGACCATTTGGATATATATGGAACCAGAAAAGAGTTGGTAAAATCTTTCAATAGTTTTGCTTCACAAATTAGTCCTAATGGAAAATTATTAATTAATAAAAAGGTTTCAGGAGAAATAAACGTTCGTAGTGATATTTTAAAATACACTTATTCTATTAACGAAAAATCAGATTTTTATATTAGAGAGTATAAAATTAGTGAAGGACATTATGTTGTAACTTTAGCTTCCCCTTTTGGAATAATTAAAGATATTCAAATAGGTATTCCTGGAATTTTAAATATTGAAAATGCTGTTGCTGCAATGGCTGTTGCAATTTTAGAAGGAATTGAAAGTAATTCTATAAAAGCAGCAATGGCTGGGTATAAGGGTGTGAACAGGCGCTTTGAATATATTATCAGAACGAATAATCTGGTTTTTATTGATGATTATGCACACCATCCGGTTGAATTGGAAGCATGTATCAGCTCAGTCCGGGAATTATACAGGGAAAAGAAAATTACCGGTATTTTTCAACCTCATTTGTATAGCAGGACAAACGATTTTGCCGATGATTTTGCAAAAAGCTTGTCATTGCTTGATGAACTTATATTATTAGATATTTACCCGGCTCGCGAACAACCTGTTAAAGGTGTTAGTTCAAAATTAATTTTTGACAAGGTTTCGGTAAAAAGCAAAATATTAACTACAAAAGAAGAGTTCTGGAAAATTTTTCCAAAACAGAATTATGAAGTACTATTAACATTGGGTGCCGGTGATATTGATAAAATGGTGATTCCTATAAAAGAGCAATTGTTAGATAAGATAAAGTAAATTTTGATGAAGAGAGCGAAGCAAATAATAATTTTAGTTGTACTTATAGCTTATTTAGTTGTGGTTTATGGATTTATAAACCGCGAAAACGAGAAGGAGGTTTGTAAGTCAATTAATGTTTCGGTAGTTGATAAATCGGAGAATCATTTTATACAAAAAAATGAAGTTATTTCTCTATTAAACAACAAAGGAGCTAATTTGATTGGTGAAAGGGTTGCTCAGATAAATCGTGCAAATTTAGAAAATATTATTGATGAGTATCCAACTATAAAAAACTCTGAAGTTTATTTCAATAAATATGGAATATTAAATATTGATATAATTCAAAGGAACCCTATTGTTAGGGTAATAAATAAGAATGAAGAAAGCTATTACATTGATGAAGAAGGATTCTTAATGCCACTATCAGATAAATATACGGCAAGGGTATTAATTGCCAGTGGGAATATAACCGAGCCTTATCATAACTTTTTTAAATACAATATTATGAATCAGGATGATAGCATAGTAAAACCTTCACTTGTATTGAGGAAAATATATTTATTGGCACAATTTATTACAAATCATAAATTCTGGAATGCTCAAATTGAACAAATATATTTTAATAAAAATAAAGAAATTGAATTAGTACCCAGAGTTGGGGCACAAATTATACTTTTTGGCGATATAAACAATTATAAAACTAAATTCAGGAAACTTAAAGCAGTCTATGAATATGGCTTTAAAGAAAAAGGATGGAATAAATACAGGTTAATCAACCTGAAATATAAAAATCAGGTTGTTTGTACAAAAAAATGAATTTAAAACTAAAATATATAACAATAGAAGTAAACAAATTAACTAAATAAACCACATAAGTATGAACTCTTCAAACAACATTATTGCTGCAATTGATATTGGAACAACGAAAATTGTTGCCGTTATAGGAAAACGAAACGAAAATGGGCGTTTTGAAATATTAGGTTATGGCCGAACCACTTCAAACGGTGTTAAACGAGGCGTTGTCCTAAATATTGAAGAAACAATTAACTCTATTAAAACTGCAATGGAAAAAGCAGAGGAACATGCAGGGTTAAAAGCAACTTCTGTTTATGTTGGAATTGCCGGACAACATATAAAAAGCATCAGGAACAGGGGTTATATAAATCGTGATTCATACGATGATGAAATTACAAAAGATGATGTAAATGCATTAATTACCGATATGCATAAAATTCCAATTGACGTGGGCGAGGAAATTATACACGTAATTCCACAAAGTTACATTGTTGATAACGAAACAGGTATAAAAAATCCTGTAGGAATGTCGGGTAAACGATTAGAAGCTAATTTTCATATTGTAATTGGAAATATTGGTGCGGTAAATAATATTAAAAAATGCGTTAAACGTGCCGGACTTGGAGTTAATAAATTAATATTAGAACCATTGGCTTCCTCTGACGCTGTATTAACCGATGATGAAAAAGAAGTTGGTGTTGCATTGGTTGATATTGGTGGAGGAACCACTGATGTGGCAGTTTATTATGATGGAATTATTCACCATACAGCCGTAATTCCTTTTGGTGGCAATATTGTTACAAACGATATTAAAACCGGTTGCTCAATATTAGAACGACAAGCTGAATCGCTAAAAATCCAATTTGGTTCTGCTTTGGCCGATACTGCACAGGAAAATAAAGTAGTTACTATTCCCGGAATTAGTGGCAGGCCTCCCAAAGAAATTTCATTTAAAAGCCTTGCACATATTATTCAATCAAGAATGGAAGAAATAATTGATGAAATATATTTTGAAATTGAATCTTCTAATTTAAGTGATAAATTAGGAGCCGGAATTGTTCTTACCGGAGGTGGGTCATTATTGAGAAACCTGCCACAATTGGTTTCATGGAAAACCGGACAGGATGTACGTATAGGCTATCCCAATGAGTTTTTAGTCAGCGAAATAATTGAAGAGATAAATCAACCTATGTATTCAACCAGTATTGGCCTTATTTTAAAAGGATATCAGGATATTATAAAACGAAATTTAAATTTTGAAATGGAAGAATCAGGGATAGATGAAATGGAAGAAAACGTAAATAATGAAAAGAAACCTAAAGAAAAGAAAAAGTTTTTTGAAGATATTTTAGAACGTTTCGGAGGATTTTTTGAAGTAGATGATACAAAAATGTAACTCCGGTTTTTATTTAACAAACAGCAATAATTAATGAAAGTATTTAAAACTTAAAAACATGAAAGACGACTTAATAAGTTTTGACCTTCCTAAAAGTAAATCTTCAATTATCAAAGTAATTGGAGTAGGCGGTGGTGGTGGAAATGCAGTAAATCATATGTTTCGCCAGGGTATTACCAACGTTGATTTTGTGTTGTGTAATACTGATGCCCAGGCATTACAAAATAGTTCGGTTCCTGTAAAAATTCAATTGGGCGAATCATTAACCGAAGGACGCGGAGCCGGAAACAAACCTGAAATTGGCCGTGAAGCAGCTATTGAAAGTTTGAATACAGTTTCCGAATTATTGCAACATAACACTAATATGGTTTTTATTACTGCCGGAATGGGCGGTGGAACAGGTACCGGCGCAGCTCCAATTATAGCGGAAGAAGCAAAGAAAATGGGCATATTAACGGTTGCTATTCTTACAATGCCTTTTAAATTTGAAGGTAGAAGAAGAATGGAACAAGCCATTGAAGGAATAAAAGAAATTAAAAAATCGGTTGATTCACTTTTGGTAATACACAATGAGCGCTTGCGCGAAATGTATGGTGATTTAAAAGTATCCGATGCATTTGCCAGGGCCGATAATGTATTAACTATTGCAGCAAAAGGAATAGCAGAAATAATTACGGTTCACGGAAGTGTAAATGTTGATTTTGCCGATGTGGAAACAGTTATGTCAAATAGCGGTGTGGCAATTATGGGCTCAGGAATTGCAGAGGGCGAGAACAGGGCAATTACTGCCATTCAGGATGCATTGAGCTCTCCGCTTCTTAATAATAACGATATTCATGGAGCGAGCAACATTTTATTAAACCTGACGTCAGGAAAAGATGAAATTCGCATGGATGAGGTAGGCCAAATTACTGATTATGTGCAAGAAGCCAGTGGCCAAAAAGCAAATATAATTTGGGGAATAGGAATAGACGAATCGTTAGAAGAAAAAATTAATATTACCATTATTGCAACCGGGTTTAATGTAAATAGTATTCCTGAAATTGCTGTTGCTGAAAAAATGGAGAAAGATATTGTTCGGCTGCCCGATAGCTTTTCTGATGATATAATTACTCCAAAACCACCTATAACCGAAGTTACGAGCCCTGAAATAGATATTTTTGCTTCGCAACGTACTATTGAATTTGAAGGTACTAATAATACTCCTGAACTATTTGAACTTGAAGAAGAAGAAACTACTTCGCCTGCTGAAAAAAGTGAAGTGGTAAACGGAAATAAAAAAACAGAAAAAATACCTAACCGTAACAAGAAGCTTGAAGAGCTTAAAAGAATAAGTTATAAAACCAGAAAATCGAAAAATATTAATGAACTTGAACAAGAGCCTGCTTATTTAAGAAAAAAGATTAATCTTGAAGAATCAGAACTGTCTTCAAAAGAAAATAATGAATTATCTAAATTTACACTCTCTGAAGATGAAGAAAAAAAAATAAGAATTAGTGAAGAAAATAAATATTTACATGATAATGTTGATTAGTTATTACGTTTTTTAGTTTTAACTTCGCTATTTATTAATTATTAAATTATTCTTGTTCATGAGTATTTCAGAAACTATTAATCAAGACATTAAAAAAGCAATGCTTGCTAAAGAGAAAACAAAACTTTCGGCATTAAGGGCAGTAAAATCAGCTTTTTTATTAGAAAAAACCTCAAAAGGAGGGAAGGATGAAATTCCGGCAGATGTAGAATTAAAAATTTTGCAAAAGCTTGTAAAACAAAGAAAGGATAGTGCAGAAATTTATAAAGATAACGGGCGCGAAGAATTGTACAAAAATGAAATAGCCGAAGCAGAAATTATTGCCTCGTATCTTCCAAAACAATTAAGTGAAGAAGAAGTTTGGAAAGAGATTAAAACAATTGTAGAACAAGAAAATGCATTTTCAATTAAGGCAATGGGGAAAATTATGGGGATTGCTACAAAAAAATTAGCCGGCAAAACCGACGGTAAAACCATTTCAAGTATTGTAAAAAAAATGCTCACCTGACATTTAATTTTTATAAGGAATTAATGTGAGATATTTTTTCTATTCCAAAAACTGAATGAAAAATACTTTTTTCGCCAAAATTAGTATTTATTTGACCGGGCTTGTCGTTTTCAATTCCAATTATAGCATCATAAGGTTCAGAAGACACTTTAAAATTCGATTTATCTATTGTAAAAGTACCGGATGTTAAATCATTACCGGTAATTTTAAAACTATTTATATATTCTTTTTTATTACCTGTATTCGAAATATACGTGTAACTTATTTTTATTGTTGTTTCGAATTGGTTGTCTATTTCCCAGTTAATATTCATGTCGGTTGATTGAAAATGATAAACAGGAACGTTAAAAAAAACGTATTTATTTTGGGTTGTAATATTAGAAGAATATGTTTTGTCAGCATTCAGAGTAATATCAATTGTATAATTTGAATTTGGAATTACATCGGAAAAATTTTCAGGAGTTATATAAATTTTACCATTTTCAAATATAGAGTCAAAAGGTTGAGGTAAATCAACTGTATCAGTTATTAATTCTATATTGTTAGCTGTAACTTTTCCATTTTTAAGCTCAATTAACTGAAAATTTTTATCATGAAGATAAACCCAAATTCCTGAGTTAATTCCTGATGTTGTTTCATCTCTAAAAACCCTAATATAAGGATTAATAACTGAGGGATCGTCAAATTCTACATCTGATAAGGGCGAATCGCATGATTCAAAAAGAAAACTGGACATTAACATAATAATTAACAGCCGGAATAAATATTTAGTGAACATTTTAAAACTATTTTAGAAATACTATTTACTATAATGTTTAATAATTTTATTTTTCACTCCAGACAAGAGCACTGGCACCGAGAATAGCAACTTCTCCATTTTTTAATTGTGAAGGTAAAATTTTAATTTTGTTTTTATAAATGTAAAGTAAGTTTTCTTCCATTTTTATTTTCAAAGGCTTTAACAATAAATCTTCGGCCATTGCAAGCCCCCCGAAAATAAAAATAGCTTCCGGATTGGTGTAAGCAACAGCATTAGCCAATGCTTTACCTAAAATATCAACTGTAAAATCAAAGCATTCAAGTGCTAAATTATCTCCTTTTTTAGCAGCTTCGTAAATTAATTTTGAGTCGAGTTTTTCTTTTGAATATTGTTGTAAAACACTATGAGATACATCTTTTTTTAACAATTCTTCAGCAGTACGTTTTATTCCGGTTGCTGATGCATAAGTTTCAAGGCATCCGTTTCTTCCACAACCACATCTCCTGCCATTCTCAACTACTATTGTATGTCCAAGCTCGCCGGCAAAACCATCATGCCCGTATATTAATTTTCCGTTTGAAACTATGCCACTTCCTAAACCCGTTCCCAGGGTTATAAACAGAAAATCTTTCATATTTTGTGCTCCGCCATATATCATTTCACCCAATGCTGCTGCATTAGCATCATTGGTTAACCAGGCAGGAACAGCAAATTGTTTTTGAATAATATCGGCTAAATGAATTGTTCCTTTCCATTCCAGGTTGGGGGCTTCATCAATAGTGCCTTTATAGAAATTTCCGTTAGGTGCTCCAATGCCAATTCCTGTTAAAGTATAGTTTACTTTAAGGGTGTCTAATAATTTTTTTATTTCCGAAGAAAGCAACTCAATATAGTTATTTACAGAATATCCTTTTGTTTTTATAATCCCTTCGGCATATATTTTCCCCGTTTTGTCAACTATGCCAAAAACAGTATTTGTTCCTCCTATATCTATTCCAATTGCTATGTCCATACTTTAAATTAAATTTTTTTGTTTGTCAAAGTAATGTTTTTTTAAAAAGCATTCAAGTATTCTTGTTTTTAAACTGTTTTCAGTTTCATATAATTTCAATTTAATTAAA
>JAADFW010000235.1 GCA_013152655.1 Chlorobiota bacterium | reverse complement strand
CCAGCCTTCCTGAGAAAAACCATCTCAACAAGACTTCAAAAGAATGCAATTTTACTCCCCATACACTAATTATCGGCAATATTTTTAGTTTACTGCCATAATATAGTTTTGTATATTTGCAATTAAATCGTAAAAATTATCGCGACAAATAAACTACATATCGACAAATTTAAGTCTGAATTTACAGGCACGCCCATATTTACGGCAAAGGATATTCAGGCTTTCTATTTAGCTATTGACCCAAATGTAAAACCTACTACGATTAACTGGCGTATTTACAAGCTTGTGCAATCAGGGACTATTAGTCGTGTAGGAAGGGGAAAATTCAGACTTGGGATGTCAAAGATTTATATTCCTGAGACTTCTTCCAAAATGAGAACCATTTTCAAAAAACTTAAAAAGGAATTTCCATATATAGAAACTTGTATTTGGAATTCATCAAGCTTAAATGAATTCATGGTTCATCAACCGGGACGTTTCTATTTAATTGTTGAAGTTGATAAAGATGCTACAATATCTGTATTTTATTTTCTAAAAGAATATTACCAACCCGTCTTTTTTGAACCTAAAAATGAATTGTTAAACAAGTTCTCACCTGTGGATAAAGAAGCAATAATTATTAAACCTTTAGTGTCTGAATCTCCTGTTCAAAATGTAAATGGGATTGATACAATTTCAATAGAAAAGTTATTAGTTGACATCTTTTGTGACGATGTGGTTTTTTCCGCTCAACAAGGTGCTGAAATGCGAGCCATTTTCAAGGAAGCACTTGCAAAATATTCAGTTAACCAAAGCAGGATGCTTCGTTATGTAAGCAGAAGAGGAAAAAAAGAAAGAAAAGAAAGCTTTCAGAAATATTTAAACACAATTCAAAGTTACGGCAGCAAAAGCTAAATTACTGCCAATTTATAGAGTATGATTAATAAACTACATGCGACTGTTTCCTGTATTTGGCCATGTTACAAAACTACTAAATTCCTGGCATAGCCCTCTGTACATTACCACGCCCATAGGACGTGGTTTTTTAAGTTGAAAAATAAATTGCGTCCGGCAGGAACCCCAGTACAGCGAGTTGAATACATTATTGAATTATTGCTGCTTCGCATTTTTGTGGATATTTCGGTCTATTAGTGCCACTTCAAAAGACCCTGCAAGATGAGGATGTATGTCAAAACGCTGTCTGAAAAAGTCCCCTTAGCTCCCCAAAGCTAAGTAACATAATGAACCCCATTGGCACAAGCATGCTGCCCCTGTCTTTATTTTTTTTACTTATTAAGGGTATATTTGTAAATTGGTTTATAGATTGTAAGAATGAATGATAAGAATAAAATAGTTTCAGTTGAGAATATCAAAAATATGATATTTTCATTTCGTGGGTTGCAAGTAATGATTGATAGAGATTTAGCAAAACTTTACGGTGTTGAAACAAAAGTGCTAAATCAAGCTGTAAAAAGAAATATTGAACGGTTTCCTGACGATTTTCGATTTCAATTATCTGAAAATGAAAAGAATGAACTGGTCACAAATTGTGACCGGTTTGTAAAATTAAAACATTCAAGTGTAAATCCGTATGCATTTACAGAGCAGGGTGTTGCTATGTTATCCACTGTTTTGAGAAGTGAAATAGCAATAACAGCAAGCATACAAATAATGAGAGCATTCGTAGAAATGAAAAAGTTTATTTCTAACAATGCTGCAATATTTCAAAGGCTTGAAAATGTTGAAATGAAACAAATAGAGGCGGATGAAAAAATAGAAAAAATATTTAAAGCTCTTGAAAATAGTAGCTTAAAACCAAAACAAGGAATTTTCTACGATGGACAAATATTTGATGCTTATAAATTTGTAACAGAACTGATTAAAGGAGCAAAAAAGTCGATTGTATTAATTGATAATTATGTTGACGAAACAGTATTGATATTGTTTAGTAAAAATCAGAAAATAGATGTAAAGATTTATACAAAAAACATTACCAAACAACTTAAATTGGATTTAGAAAAATACAATACTCAATACAAACCGATTGAAATAAAACAATTCAATCAAGCGCACGATAGATTTTTGATAATAGACAATAACGAAATTTATCATTTTGGAGCAAGTTTAAAAGATTTGGGAAAGAAATGGTTTGGGTTTTCAAGATTTGATATGAAAGCAATAGAAATATTAAAGAAATTAGAATAAATGATAGAAAGCCAGCAGACAACAATTAGCGTTCTGATGGTTGGGACAGCCAAATCTGAACGTAAGAATTTTTATTTCGGGTATTTTGGGGTGGATATTTCACTTCATAAAATGATCTCAGCGTTTTTTCCCGGATTGGCTATTTCGGTCTATGAGTGCCACCCGTTTCGGGATATCAGTGCCCGGATATTCCGGTTCTATGTTGATCAGTACAGGTTATAATTCTCAAAACTCAAGTACCAAAAAACAAATAAATCTCATTGTTCAAAATAAGAAAAACCAAACATCGGAGGTCTAAATTTGATTGTTCAGAAGTTTTGAAATTTGAATATTGTGTTTTGGAATTTATTTGAGATTTAACTTTTGTTTTTTGTGATTTCAGCCCGAGTATCAAAAAATTAGTTTACCTTTAAAGGTTGTAACCGAAAGGTAACAATACTATACCAATGAAAACAATTATCAACACACGGTTTTACTCTGACAATCAAAACTTTAATGATAAAACAAGTATTCGTATTATACAAATATAGTTCATGGGGGGTATATATATACAGTAGTTGTGCCGCATTAAAATAAAAGTTTCCAAAATATAATAAAGGATTGTATTTTTGATAAATGGAAAAGTCTGAAATTAAGATATATAAAACGCCTGATGGGAAAACTTCAATTGAAGTTAAACTTGAAAAGGAAACCGTTTGGTTATCACAAAAACAAATGGCTGAGCTTTTTGATAAAGATAGTGATACCATTGGATTGCATTTAAAAAACATCTATAAATCAGGTGAATTAGAAGAAATTTCAATTACCGAGAAATACTCGGTAGTTCGTCAGGAAGGTAAAAGAAAGGTTAAAAGACAAATTAAATTTTACAATCTTGATGCAATAATATCAGTTGGATATAGAGTAAACTCTAAACGAGGCGTTTTATTTAGAAAATGGGCAACCAAATTATTGAAAGACTATTTAATAAAAGGCTATGCTATTAATCAACAACGCTTACAAAAACAAGCAGAACAACTTAACGAATTAAAAGAAACATTAAAAATACTAGGAGATACTCTTGAATACAAAGAGCTTACCAATGATGAAAGTAAAGGACTATTAAAAATTATTTCCGACTATTCTTATGCGCTTGAAATCCTTGACCAATATGATTACCAAACTTTAAAAATTGAAAATACTTCCGGAAAAGAAGTTTATCTACTGACATACGAGGAAGCAATAAAACAAATTGAATTGGTAAAGAAAACTTACGGAAACAGTGAATTATTCGGACATGAAAAAGATGATTCTTTCAAAAGTTCAGTTGCAACAATTTATCAAACATTTGGTGGAGTTGATTTATATCCAAGCGTAGAAGAAAAAGCTGCAAACTTTTTATATTTCATAGTGAAAAATCATTCGTTTTCGGACGGAAATAAAAGAATCGCTGCATTTTTATTTCTGTATTTTCTTGAAAAAAACGGATTACTATTTTCAGAAACCGGAAAGAAGAGAATTGCTGATAATGCATTAGTGGCTCTTACTTTGATGATAGCAGTAAGTAAACCAGATGAAAAAGAAACGATGGTAAAAGTAATTGTGAATTTAATAAATAAGAATAACTAACGACGGCACAACATCGGCTATACTTCATGCCGCAATTAATTGTAAATAAAGTGATTGTACCTTAATAAAATATATTGGTAAATTGAAAAGTAATACAATAAAA
>JAADFW010000234.1 GCA_013152655.1 Chlorobiota bacterium | reverse complement strand
CTCTTTCATTTGTTTAAGATTTTGTAACTATTTGAAAATATAATAATTACAAAATTAAAAAAACAGGTGGAAACGATTCGTTCTACCATGATTTTTTAATAATTTGTGTGTATATTTTATATTAATACGAATTCATATTTGCTTCATTTTTTTATTAATTTCATTTACAAATTCAGTATATTTTTCTTTTGTTCTAAAATATCTTTTTGGTAATATATATGCAGCAATATTATCTACAAAAATGAATAAATAATTATGGTTCTCTTCAATTGATTTAACTCCCTTCCAATCTTGAATACTTCTATGTGTATTACTTTCTTCTATTAAGCCTTCATCTGTAATAATAAATCTCCTTTCCCCCAATATTGAGCCATTATCAGATGGTAGTTTTCCTGTTCTATTCATTAATAAATATCCTAACAATAAATATATAACTCCAAAAATTATACCTGCTAATAAAACATTATAGAGATAATTAAATAAATAAAATGAACTACCTATATTCATAATTAATGGTAACCCAAAAGCCATAATTATAACAACTATTATTCTCTTTTTTATAGCCTTTTTTAAATAATAGTATTTATTAAAATTAATATAATCTTTTCTTGTAAGTTTAATATTTATCTCCATTTACATTTAGTTTTCAAATTAACTTTAAATATTTTATTTACGCCATCAAGAACTTGTATTAAGCTCTATTAAAATACAACTTACGTATTACTCCTACTTTCAATATAATTTCTCCATTTTTCAATTACTAAAGTCATGTCTTCCGGTAGTTCTGAATCAAAAAACATTTTTTTACCATTAAACGGATGAATAAATCCAAGCGATTTTGCATGTAAAGCATGCCGTGGAAGCATTGTAAAGCAATTTTGCACAAATTGCTTGTATTTTGTAAAAGTAGTACCCTTTAAGATTTGATCGCCACCATAGTAGTCATCATTAAACAAAGGATGTTTAATATATTGAAAATGCACCCTTATTTGGTGTGTTCTTCCGGTTTCTAATTGGCATTCAACCAGACTTACATATCCTAACTTTTCAATTAATTTATAATGGGTTATGGCATGTTTCCCATATTCTCCGGCAGGAAAAACAAACATTTTTTTCCTGTTTTTAAGGCTTCGTCCGATATGTCCTTCAATTACACCTTCCGCATCAGGAACACCCCATACCAATGCAATATATTTTCTCTGAATACTATGATCGTAAAATTGTTTTGCCAGTTTATTTTTTGCCAGTTCATTTTTAGCAACAACCAACAAGCCGGAAGTATTTTTATCAATTCTATGTACCAGGCCTGGCCTTAAGTCATCAACCTGAAACATAGGTAAATTTTTAAAATGATAAGCTAACGCATTTACCAATGTTCCGGTATAATTGCCATAGCCTGGATGCACTACCATACCCGGTTTTTTGTTTACAACTACCAAATCTTTATCTTCATAAACAATATTAATTGGAATATCCTGTGGAATTAACTCAATTTCACGCGGAGGATGTGTCATTACAATAGAAATAACATCATTTGGCTTTACGCGGTAGTTTGGCTTTACAATTTTATTGTTCACCAAAATATTTCCTGCCGTAGCAGCATCATGAATTTTTGTGCGTGAAATATTTTCTATACGATTAACCAGAAACTTGTCAATTCTAAGGAGTTGTTGCCCTTTATCAACTTCAAAGTGGTAATGTTCAAAAAGTTCTTCCTGTTCTTCAACGTCATTGGTTTTTCCCGGCTCAGCCATACTCAATACTAAAATTTTAATTTATTACAATAAACTTACCGGTTGATGTATTGCCATTATTATCAATAATTTTAATTATGTAAATACCCGTAAGTAAATGAGATATATTCAGTGTACTACTAATATAAACTTTGCTCATTACCATTCGTCCAAATTGGTCATAAACATAAATCTTATTATTTGAATCTAAATGTTTCCCGTTAATGTTTATAGTTATTATATCACTTGAAGGAACAGGATTAATTTCAACAATCATTTGTTTTTTTGTTGAAGAACTCAAAATACGTGTATTGCTGAAAACAGGCCGCATCATTAAAGCACCGTCAAATCGTGTATTTCTCCAAATCCCATTTATATTGTAGAAAAGCTTATCTTTTGCATTGCGATTCAAGTCAAAGCCTATATTTAGCATATCTGACGTGGTTTGTTCTAATCCAATATAAAAAGTTCCCGACAATATAATTTCGCGTGATAACGTGTAGGTGCTAAAATCATTAAGGCTATCCTCAATTAAAACTTGTAGCCCAACTTCGTGGTAAATGGTATCGCCCGGAATATGTATTCCATCATCATCTACTGTATCTTTCCATACATTTAAGTAAAAATATTTTGAAGCAGTATAATTATCTTTTGTTGAATTGAAATGTATTTGAATAGCTTTTAACGAATCTCTTTTTATAGTAGTAAACTTATATGCTAATAAGGCATTTTTCGATAGTAATCCATACCCATTTTCGGCTGTGCCGTCATCATATGCATAATAATTCGAAAAATGTTGATAATAGATTGTAGTGTCATTTTTTCTGTAATCATAATCTTCATCAATATCTAAATATCCTTTTACTAGAAACAAACCTTCATCTTTTCCATTATCTTCATATGTAATACTACCGGTTTTATACCAGGCTTCTATTATTTGGTTATACTCCAGGTTGCTACCCCAAACTTCAAATTTTTGATCTGGCGTATTTCCATTCATATCTTTCACACTAAACCAGCTTGACACTTTACGTAATGCTGTATCTCTGTTAGCATACTTTAAATATAATTTTGGATATTCTGAAAATGTAGTATTTAAAAAATGTTGCCACGGAATAGCCTCAAAATCAGGTACAATACTCTGAATTGGATAAATAAAACCAATGTCTTTTAATATTGTGTCGTTTAATGTCCTGTTTTTATCAATGCGAATATAGTCAATATGCCATTGGTCGGCATTGGCATTAGAACCAGGTGTGTTAATGTTTGCAAGGCTTGCATAGTTTTTAAATCTGAATTTAAAGCCATCTTTTAAAAATGAGGTATCAATAATAGAAATCATAATTTGCTTAAAATCATACAAAGCACTTCCGGTAGTATCCCAAACGCGTTTCCATTTACCTAATTCAGGAGCAAAAAAATCTAATGTAAGCGAATCATTTTTTTCAGGTTCATTTCCAAGCCCTTGCGGCTGATAAAAAAAACTAAAAACAATGTTTGAATCCAACGGGTAATCTAAATTGATTGGTTTTGAGGTTAGCTGGTCTGCCAAAAATGGTTCTTGCGAGGCGCGGCTGTAAACCCAGCCGTTATAATCAATTGCATCAAAAGTTGCTACGCCTATTGATGGCGGATTTACAGGATATTCTGAATTAATATAAACAGTTGGGTTAATATCTGCCCATAAGTTTGTATCAGGAAAAATATATGTATCAGAAAAATCTTCAATAAAAGGGAGTTCCAACGATTTACTAATTAATGAACTTTTTATTATGCTATTTTTATGAATTTTATTATAGTTTATAATTGATGGATTATTTGATAAATCATATAAAACCTCTTGTGAAAACAAAAGCGCTATATTAATTAATAAGAAAAATGTTAAAACTATTTTTTTTTGAAAAATCATAATTATAAACTATCTAATAGCTTTTTCTATTACAGAAATTTTATTTTCATCAAGTGTAAGCCAGAAATTCACATTTCTGCCAAGCCTTACTGTTTTATCTTCAATATATTGTGGATATTGTTTCCAAACTTTAGCATTTACTGAATCCTGAAAAGTTAAAATTGTTTCATCATAATAGCACTTATTAAAATTTAAGAAAGCATCAGTAATTTCATCCCGTGCTTCTTTATAAGTCAACCCTATTAAGTTAGGCATTCCTGTTTTACTATTCGACATACCGTTTCCAACAACTAAATTAATGTAAGAGCCACGTTCAACTAATGTGTTTTTTTTAATGTCTTTTCCGTCTATTTGTTGTTTAAGAATATTATTTCTTGCAAAATCTTGCACATAAATTAACCTTCCTACTTTTAGGCCCACAGCTTCAAACCTTGTTTTTGCTTGTCTTATTGAACCTCCAACAACATTAGGCATTTTTACTTTTAACTGGTTAAACGCATTAATAGTTAAAAAAATTGTTCTATTCTGTTTTACCATTACACCGGCTTTCGGGTTTTGATCAACTATTGTTCCTTTAGGCTGATTTTCGAGAAATATTGAATCAATAATCTCAAATCGTAAATCATTTTTTTCACAAATGTCATTTACTTCCTGAGCTTTTTTCCCATTAAAGTCAGGAACCGGAAATTTCTGTCCGTGATGTGTGTAAATCTTTAAAACTAAAAAAGTTAGCCAAAAAACCAGAAAAATTGAAATAATAGCTAAGAATAAATTTTTTAAAAATATTTTGGAAATTAAAAATTTAAGAAAACTCATAAACCCGGAAAATTTTTCTTATTAAGACTTTTAAATATAATGGTTGCAAAGATAATCTAAACTCACATGTTTAAAAAATTAGGATTTAATTAAATGTAATTTATTTGCAAACAAGTACTATATGTATATCATTTAATGTAATACACAATGTATATAACATTAAAAAGCACCATAAATATTTGCAAATCTTGCAATTAAATCCTTATTTTGCGTGAAATAAAAACAGCTAATGGCTTCAAACGAGTTTCCCTTAATTTTTATTATTGAAGATGATACTTTATTTCTTAAAATGATTGAAGAACATCTAAAACTAAATGATTTTAAGAATACTAAATCATTTACATCCGGTAAAGATTGTATTGAAGAACTTTACTATAACCCTGATATTGTTATAATGGATTACCATTTAGATGATATTGATGGAATTGAATTATTGAGAAAAATAAAGAAGCATAATACGCATACTTATGTTATTATGCTAACCATAAGCGATGAGATAGAAATAGCTTTAATGGCACTTCAAAATGGTGCGTACGATTATATACATAAAGATGAAATTTCATTTCGCCTCCTTAAAAGCTTAATCGAAAAAATACTTGATGATCACAAAAAAGGAATTTTTTCTAAAACAAACGAGGATATGACTGGTTTTAAACGATTTCTAAAAACCTAACCTTTTTTTATCTTTATTCACTTACTTGCAACTTTCTGTTTTCCCCTCATTTAATATTCATCTATTGTAAAACATTTTTTTTCTTTGTGCATTTGGTTAATTTTAGCCTTTAAATTTAAAATATAACTATTATGACACTTATTATAAAAGGATTTGGACTTACAATAGAAGATGTTGTAAATGTTGCCCGTAACAATCAAAAAGTTAAACTACATCCTGATGCATTAGAAAAAATTAAAAAATGCCGCGCCATGTTAGAACGCAAGATTGATGCGCACGAAATTATGTATGGCGTAAATACCGGAATTGGTGAATTTTCGGAAGTTGTTTTAGACGATAACCAGGTGCAGGAATTTCAGAAATACCTGATATATAATCATGCTGCCGGAATTGGCGATGCTATGCCTTTAGATTATGTTCGTGGAGCTATGTTAGGACGTATAAATGTACATGCTCACGGTAATTCGGGTGTAAGGCCGGAAATAACTCTAACTCTTATTGAAATGCTAAACAAAGGGGTTACTCCTTTTGTGTGTCAGAAAGGTTCAGTTGGTGCATCAGGTGATTTGGCTCCCATGTCGCAAATTGCATTACTTTTGATGGGAGAGGGGAAAGCATTTTACAAAGGAGAGTTATTAAAAGGTGTTGATGCTATGAAAAATGCCGGTATTCCGGTTCCCGGGTTAAAAGCACGCGACGGGCTGGCAACTATTAATGGCTCAAATGTTTTAACTGCTATGAGTGCTTTGTTTTTATATGATGCCAATAACTGGTTAAAACAAGCAGAAATTGCTGCTGCCATGTCTTTAGAAGCTCTAAAAGCCAATATGAAGCCATATACCGGCAAGCTACATGAAGTACGTGGATTTAAAGGTGCCATTAGAAGTGCAAATGCTATAAATAAGTTAGTTAACGGAGGTGATTTAAAAGAGAATAAAGTTGAATGTAAAGTGCAGGATGCTTATTCAATGCGATCAACTCCACAAGTTGTTGGAGCTGCACATGATGCACTGGCTTATGCAAAATCGCAAGTAGAAATTGAATTGAATGGAGTTGGTGATAATCCGATTTTCTTTCCTGATGAAGATTTACAAATTTCAGGAGCTAATTTCCAGGGAACACCTGTTTCTGTTCCAATGGATATGGCCGGAATGGTTATTACAATGGTAAGTGTAATGTCTGAACGAAGAATGAACCGTTTAAATAATCCGGCTTTAAGTGTGGGTTTGCCTGCATTTTTAACAAAAGGAGCAGGGCTTTTTTCCGGATTAATGTTAAGTCAATATACGGCTGATATGCAAATTGTTGAACAAAGAATTTTATCTGCTCCTGCTTCTATTCAGTCAATCCCGGCTGCTGCCGACCAGGAGGATTTTGTATCGATGGGAATGAACACGGCCATAAAGAATTTTCAAATATTAGATAATGCTTATGGTATTCTCGGTATTGAATTTATGGCAGCTGCACAGGCACTTGATTTTAGAGATTATAAATTTGGCAAGGGAGTAACTAAAGCAAAAGAAATTGTAAGGAAATATGTTGATTTTCTGGAAGTTGACCGCCCTCTTTATAACGACCATAATGCTATGAAAAAATTGGTTAAATCGTGCGAAATATTAGAAGAGGTTGAAAAAGAAGTAGGGAGTTTGGAGTAAGGTGTTAAAAAGTTAGAAATAGTAAATAATTGGGGAAAGCTGTCTAATAAGTGCCTGTTTTACCGAATAGGAGAAATCTTTATATTCTTACTGCCAAAATTGGTAATGTGTTTAGATTTCTCATTTTATTAGAACTGAACTGTTAATAACGCTTATTAAACAGCTTTGTCATAATAATTAACTTCACTTACGTTCAAATTCTGCTGTAAAATGCCTTAATATAGGAGCTTCTTTTGTAATGTTTAGTCCGGTTGTAATTGACTCGCGCCTGTTAAAAACATTTATTATTGTAGCAGCAACATAATTCATATGGTTGTTAGTATAAACCCTGCGAGGAATAGCCAATCGTACCAATTCCAAATCGGGATAACGGTTTTCGTGTGTTACCGGATCTCTATCTGCCATAACTGTTCCAATTTCAACACCTCTAACTCCTCCTTCAATATAAATTTCAACAGCAAGTGTTTGAGCTATATAATCTTCTTTTTTTAGATTTGGTAAAAAGCGCTTAGCATCAATAAAAATAGCATGTCCTCCTATGGGTTGTTGTATCGGAATGTTGTACTCAATTAGTTTATTGCCAAGATATTCAACTTGCTTAATACGTGTTTCAAGATAATCAAATTCAGTACTTTCATCTAATCCTTGAGCCAAAGCATTCATATCCCTTCCCGACATCCCGCCATATGTTATAAAACCTTCAAACATAATATTGAAAACGCTTGCATCTTTAAACAATTGCTCATTTTTAAAACCAATAAAACCACCCATATTTACAATAGCATCTTTTTTGCTACTCATGGTCATCCCATCAGCATAGCTAAACATTTCGCGGACAATTTCCTTAATTGATTTATTTTCATAACCTTTTTCGCGTAGTTTAATGAAATAGGCATTTTCAGCAAACCTGGCTGAATCAAAAAACACAGGTACTTTGAATTTTTGCGCTAATGTATATACTTCTTTTAAATTTTGCATTGAAACAGGCTGTCCTCCAGAGGAATTGCATGTAATTGTAACAATAATAACAGGTATTTTTTCAATAGGATTACTTGTTAATACTTTTTCTAGTTTTCCTAAATCAACATTCCCTTTAAAAGGATGTATTAGAGTAGTATTAAAAGCTTCGTCAATTGTACAATCTACAGCAGTAGCCTTTCTAAATTCAATATGTCCTTTTGTAGTGTCAAAATGCGAATTTCCGGGTACAATATTACCTTCTTTAATAAGAACAGAAAAAAGCACATTTTCAGCAGCTCTTCCCTGGTGAGTTGGCAAAAAATAATTGAAATTAAAAATACTTTTTATTGCACTTTTCATTTTATAATAGGAAGATGCACCGGCATAACTTTCATCGCCAAGCATTAATTCAGACCATTGTTTGTCACTCATAGCTCCGGTTCCTGAATCGGTTAGCAAATCAATAAAAACCTGCTCGCTTTTTATATTAAATAAATTGTATTTTGCATTTTTAATCCACTCTTCTCTTTCTCTTTGGGTGCTTCTTTTTAATTTTTCAACCATTTTTATTTTAAATGATTCTGCAAATGGTAACTCCATAACTTAATTTTTAAAAGTTAAAAAATAGTGATAAATAGAAATTAAAATGGCGTAAAGCCAAAAGGGAAAGATTAAAAGCGGTCGCGCTCTTTAATATTTAGAAAATTCTTTGATGCTAATCGTGAAACTAAAATAAATACAATCATTTTGCTTCTAAATTACTGATTGTCAAAGGTAAATAATTATTACGAATTTTAAAAATTACAACAAAATCAAAAATAATAATTTAATCTTTTATGAATATCAAATAGAGCAACTCTAATATTATTCCTTTAGCTTAAAAGTAATATTTCTTTGTATTACAAAAGAATTAGCATTCATTTCAGGAATTGTAAAAAGAATTTGATTTTTAAACAAAGTATCATTTAATTTTACGTTATATCTGCCCGGAGGCAAAGCAATTAAATAACTACCGGTTTTATTGTTAACAGAATATTTTCCAAAATTATTTTCAGTGCCTTCTTTGTTAACTAATATGGTTAAGTTTTTATTATAATAACAAGCAGCAAAAGTAGAATCAGAATTTTCAATTTTTACAATTCCTTTAAAAATAGTATAATTAGGAACCACGTCATTGAATACTATTTGATAAATATCGTAACTTCCTAATCCTTCAGGCCTTATGGCTGCTTTAAAGGCATATCGTCCATCTTTACTAAAAGTAATTGTTTTATCATCATATATTGAGTTAATAGGAAATCCTAAATTAACCGGTTTATTATAACTAAACGATTTACTATTTATAGAACTGTAAAACAAATCATATCCGCCCATTGTATTATATCCTTTTGAAGCAAAGTATAACTTGCTGCCCTTAGTTGAAAAAATTGGATAATCTTCATCAAACCTTGTATTTATGTTCGCTCCTAAATTTTGAGGTTCGCTCCATTGTCCGTCAGGTAGCCTATGTGCCAGGTACAAATCTAAGCCGCCAAAGCCACCTGCTCTGTTACTTGCAAATATTAGCGTATCGCCTGTTAACGATATAGTTACACCGGATTCAACTGCTTTTGAATTAATATTACTACCTAAAGATTCTAAACCTTTAAAACGAGTGCCTTTTATATGTGTAACATAAATATCATCATAAACATCAAATCTTCTTAGTTGTGTAAATAATAGATCATTGTTATATGATATACCGGTTACTGTTTCGTCTTCAGAAGAATTAATTACACTTCCAATAGTTTTACTTCTCTTCCAGCTATTACGATCAAAAACACTATAATAAACATTTTTAGTATATGTT
Source organism: Chlorobiota bacterium (assembly GCA_013152655.1). Taxonomy (GTDB): domain Bacteria; phylum Bacteroidota; class Bacteroidia; order Bacteroidales; family B39-G9; genus JAADFW01. The sequence goes on along the minus strand of JAADFW010000234.1, from coordinate 6,423 downwards.
TTATATAATGAATTATATATTCTATTAGAGGTATAAAACAATATATTATCGTTATTATTTAGAAATGGGTTAAAGTCACTTTTTTCACTATTAATAAATTTTCCCAAATTATTAAAAGTTACATTTTCAGGGTTTTTCATTAAAGAAATCGCATTCTTAGCATACTGAATATAGGTATCAACATACTGAATTATTTCTTTGCTAATGTTTTCTTTTTGTTTAATAGAATTTAAAATATTAATGGCTTTTTCAAATTGGTAACTGTAAAAATATGCTACGCCTACATCTGCTGATAAATCAGATTTATCATAATTTTTTTTACTGGCATATAACAAATATGGAAGTGCTTTATCTCTGCTGAGATCAAGATTTAAATAGCAAATGCCAATTTTATAATTGTATTCAATATTGGCAGTATCTTTTGGCAATAATTCTAAATATTGCTCTAATGCCAGGTCATAAGCTAAATTCTTAAAATTTGCATTTGCATCTTTTTCCAAATTCTGAGCTGAAACACAAAATGTTAAGCTTATAAATATTATAAAAAGCGAAAATTTATTATAAAAAAGATACATGAAAAATAAAAAAGAATTATTGATTAGCGAGTGATATAAACTTCTTTCATGATTAAGTCACCTTCAGCTCCGGTAATAACCAGATTTTCGCTATATTTTACTTCTGAACCGGCTCCTTCTATTACCAGTTTATACTCTCCGGGAGTTAATGACGGAAAAAATGTACCACCATCCGGGTCAACTTTATATTTAGCGTAAATATTTCCATATTTATCTAATATAGTTACTCCAACTTTCATAATATCACCTGAATATGGAACATAATTATCTTTTGTGCCAATATATATTGTTCCGGCAATAATAGTTGTAGCTGTAACATTTTCTTTATCAAGCGTAATTTTATAAATATCTAAACCCCCAAATCCTTCTTTCCGGTTAGCAGCAATGTAGGCATATTTTTTATCACTACTCATAGCTATAGTAGTATTGTCATCAGGTGTATTAATCGGAAATCCAATACTTCTTGGCCTTTGCCATTTCTGAGTTTCTGAACTAAAAGCCGACTCAAATATATCATAGCCACCAATTCCCTGAAAACCTTTAGAAGAAAAATACATAGTTTTTCCATCTGAAGTTACATTAGGAAAATTTTCATCATATTCGGTATTTATAACATTACCCAAATTTTCGGGCTTACTCCATGTTCCGTTTTGTTGTTTGTGAGTAACGTATATGTCCATTCCTCCAAAGCCACCGGGCCTGTCACTTGCAAAATATACGGTTTTTTCGTCTGCTGTCATACAAGCACCATCTTCAATATATTCTGTATTAATGGCTTTTGACAATTCATCAAAAGCATAATAATACTCACGCCCTTTCTTTTTTGCTACTTTTATATCATTATCGGAGTTATATCCGTCTAAATGCAATAATATGTCATTCCCTTCATAAGTAAACCCAACTGTTTCTGCTTTATCTTCAAGAGTATTAGATGATAATTCTTTTACTGAACCCCATTTTGATTTCTTTTTTTCAGCTATGTAGCCACTATTGTAGTATTCTTCATATTCCTTAACATATTTTCTATTTGATGTAAATACCATTTTTTCACCGTCGTCGGTAATAAAAGGATTATAGTCGTCGAAAGGAGTATTTATGGTTGAATCTAAAAGTTGAAAAGTAACAGGAACGGGGTTGTTCATAATTTCCAAAGCATAATAACACATTTCAATAAGCCTGTTAACTTCTTTTAGTACTTTCTCATCTTTCCCAATAATCTTATATTCATAAAATACTTCAACAGCATCGGTAAATAAATAATTATACATATAAGCCCTGCCTAAATAATAAAGTGCTTTTTCAGGAAAATTATTAAAACTTATAACATACTCAAGATATGGAATAGCAGCAGCTTTATCGCGATTAGATTCGGTATAACAAATGCCGAGCCTGTAATTATAGTTAATGTTTTTCTCATCTATCAAATAAAGCCTTGAATAATTTTCAAGTGCAAATTCATAATCTTTATTTTTGAAACTATTTTCAGCATATTTTTTTATTAAATCAACACTTATATCACCTTGAGAAAACGAATTGAAGGAGAAAAGGAGTAAATTTATACAGGTTAATATTAGAACAAGTAAAATACCTTTTTGATTTTTTAAAAACATTCTATTTTACTTTTAAGATATTTTTGATAATCATAATTGCTTTAATAACTGGTATTATATAATATAAAGTAAAAATACTAATATAAATATATTTTTACAAAATGTACTATCCACTTATCATCATGGGCATAAGTAACATGAGTACATCTTCATCATCGTTATCCTTTTCTAACGGAAAAATTATTCCTGCCCTGGTAGGGTCTGATAACTCCATTAAAATATCAGTTGATGATAAATTTGCTAAAATCTCTTGTAAAAAAGTTGATTTAAAACCTATTTCCATCTCATCACCATCGTACTGACAGTTTAACCTCTCATAAGCTGAGATTGAAAAATCAATATCCTGTGCAGAAATTGTTAATTGATTCCCGGCAACATTTATTTTAATTAAATTGCTTGCCTGGTTAGAAAAAAACGAAACTCTTTTTATAGTATTATAAAACTCAACACGGTCAATTGTAAGTTTATTTGGATTATTGGTTGGTATTACAGAGTCATAACTTGGATACTTTCCTTCAACCAGCCTACAAATCATTCTATAGTCAGAAAATGAAAAAACTGCATTTTGATTGTCAAAATCAATATTTACAATACTTTCATCTCTATTTAATATATTTTTCAATAATGAAGCTGGTTTATGTGGCAGAATAAACGATGCTTCAGTTTCATTTTTTATGTCTGCTCTTCTATAGCGAACCAATTTATGTGCATCAGAAGCAACAAAAGTAAGATTCTCAGGGTTCAGCTCAAAGAAGATACCGTTCATTACCGGCCTTAACTCATCATCTGCTGTTGCAAAAATTGTTTTTGAAACGCCATTCAACAATATATCAGAAGTTAATTTCACTGAAATTGATTGTTCTTCATTCAATTGCGGAAGATTTGGAAAATCTTCGCTGTTAAATCCAACCATGCTAAATTTTCCATTTTGAGACAGAACTTCAACGGCCATTGTTTCAGTATTCATATTAAAAGTTAGCGGTTGCTCGGGAAACTCTTTCAAGGCTTCTGTAATCCGCTTTGCTTCAATAGCTATACTTCCCTCTCCTGTGGAATTATTTAAAGTTAATTTTGTCACTAATGTTGTTTCAAGGTCTGAAGCTGTTATAGTTAATTCACTTCCCTCTAACTTAAATAGAAAATTATTTAAAATTGGTAAAGTGGTTTTAGAACTAATTACCTTATTTACAGCCTGTAGGTGACTTAAAAGCTCGGTACTTGATACTATAAAATTCATATATATATGTTTTTGTTGGCAATAATTCTGGTTAAATAATTAAAAGTTTATTTTAAAGATATAAAATTAATTTACCATCTGTAAAAAACAACCAAATTTATAAAATAATACCATAAATTCTATGGTTCATACAAATATAAAAATCTTAAGCAATTATTATGACTTAAATTTAGGTTTAAAATAGCTTAATTCTTTAAAAATAGGATCAAAAACAAAATATTGAATAAGGATCATATCATTATTTTCTCCCCAAATAGCATATTCATGGTCCGGATCATATTTTAAAGGTAGTCCTTCACTATCCTCTAATCCATCATTTGGGCGATAGAACGTTTTAATTTTATTGGTAATCCCGTTTATATCTTCAATAGTTATTTCGTAATGTGGCTTACTGGCAAGAATTGAATCCTTTTCTTCTTCGTTAATGTCTTTAATAAATTCAAAAAAACCAATTCTTCTGAAAGAGGCAAGATATTGTTTTACTTTTAAGGTATCAAATTGAACAGCTTTTTCAGGTTTTAATCCTTTTTCTAATCCATATGTATTATTGCCAAAATTAAATAATTTAAAGGAAGCTTCAGGATTTTTAGGTAATATTACTGTTACTGACTTAATTTGGCTTGGTTTGTAATTAAAAAGTGTACGGTCTCTCCATAAGTACTCATCTATAAAATATCTTGGCGTTAAATATCCTTTAAAGCCTTTTATTTGAATTATAAAAGGTTGTGAAGACTTGTCAAGTAACATATAAGTCCCATATTGATCTTTGGTAGGCCCTCCTACATAATAAGTTTTGGCAAGTTTGTCATTTTGGTAAATTTCAACCTTTATTGATTTAACCGCCAGGTTTTCCACAATTGTTTTAAATGCAGCCTTGCCAACCATTGCTTTTACATCCAGATTTTTCATGGTTTTTAGCAGCATACTTATACCATCGTTACGTACACGGAATTTCTTGTTCACTATCCAGTAACCATCTTTTCGCTCTAACAATACTTTCTGGTTCTCTTTATTAACCATAAATATTTTGTTTACAGAAGCAGTATCTTCAATAGCAAAATCTTTAAGTTTTGCGGGAATAGTACTTGTTTTTTTAGTTATAAAAAAATAAGTTGCAATTATTAATAAAACTATTACAATAATTATATTAAAGCGGATCTTCTTCATATTAACCGGGTTTTAAATATAAAATACTAAAATCAGATGTTTGAATACTTTCTTTTTCTTAAATAAATAACAATAAGGCCAAATAATATGACAAAAAGTATTGGAATTACAGTATTGATAATTTGCCAAAAAACACGTTCATTCATAACTTTTGATTTATTAAGCAATCTCAGTTTTAACTCTCTTGAACGAACTTCCATAAACCCTTCATCATCGCATAAATAATTGATAGAGTTTAAAATAAATTCTTTATTTCCTCCATAAAATAATTCACGAAACCACTTGTCATTTCCCAAGGGTAGCGGATAATAATTCTTGCCGGCTTTTCTTACATAGTTTCTAATAATATCGCCATCAGAAACTACTATCATTTTAGTTTTTTTGCTTTTGGCTTTAAACCCAATATCTTTATTGTTAGTAATTTCAGGTGTTAACCTGTTTTCGAAAACTGAAGAAAAAGTACCTTCTAATAAAACAGCTATTGGCAAGTTAGGTTTATTAAAATATCTTTCATCAGGAGTTTCATTAATCATTTCTAAAGAAATTCGTACAGGAGCATTTACAAAACGTGAATATGGAGAACTTGTTAATAGAATCTGTTTTTTAACATCAAAATTATCTCCTACAGTATCGAGTACACTAACAAATTCTGTTTTAATCATATCCAGATTTTTTGTTATTGGATGAAGGTTATTTGATACAATTAATGGAAAATATAGCCAGGGTGCAGGTGCAAATTTAGCAGGTTCGCCAGCAATAGCAGTATTAACAGGTATTGCACCACATTGAATATCTTGTATTAAATTAGGATTAATACGTACGCCATACCTGAATAATTGATCGTTTAAGTTTACGTTGTTAATTAATGCTATTGTAGAACTTGTATAAGCCAGGCTGTCCATATTTGCTTTTACTCCGTCAATTAACCACAGGGCTTTGCCTCCTTTCATTATAAACTGGTCAATTATAAATTTATCTTTTTCTCTGAACATTGAATCGGGTTTGGCAATAACAATTACATTATAATCGTCTAAGCTATGTAATTGGCTATTAATTCTAACCCTGTCAACTGTATAGAATTTTTCTAATGATTTTACAATATCGCCAACCTGATATTGGTCTAATTCGCCTTGTCCTTCAATAAATGCAATACTTTGTTGTTTATCGCTTATTAGCTGACGAATAGCATTTGTTAAAGAATATTCAAGGTCTTGAACAGAATTATTAAGCTTATTTTCGTTAGATGCTCCGGCATTATCCTTTAAAAGTGAAACAATTGCTTCACGCTCCCGATAATAAACAACTGCTCCGGGAAAAATTATTTTTTGTTTTGTTCCTCCTTTGCCATCATTAATTTTTAAAGTAGTTGGCAAAACACCTTTTTCAAATAATTGTCTTTGAAATTTGTTTCGTGCTTTCCTATCCGGCATATCTGATGGGTCAATGAATTCATATTGTACATTATCACCCGCATAAACACGAAATTCATCAAGCATCTCTAATGTTGATTTACGAAGACGGTTAAAACCCATAGGAAGATCTTCATCTTCTAAATACACTTTTACCAAAACTATATCGTCCAGATTCTTAAGTAATTTAACAGTAGAAGGAGCAAGTGTAAACCTTTTTTCTGCAGTTAAGTCAAACCTTGTAAAAATGAATGAGCTTATATAATTTAATAGAATTATAATTAAAACAGCTAAAAGCAACTGTATTATATTCTGGTGTTTAATTTTTTTTCTATTCACTTACTTAAAATTTTAAAAACTACCATTTTCTGCTTTCTAATCGTGTTCTGGTAAACAGCAGAAATAAAATAATTATACTTATAAAA
>JAADFW010000233.1 GCA_013152655.1 Chlorobiota bacterium | reverse complement strand
CTATTTAAAAGATAAGAATGTAGATATACAACCTCACATTTCACCTGCCGATATTTATGTTTCAAATATACATCCTTCATGGGAACATTTATCTGCTGATGAACTTACCAAACTAGTTGAAAATAATTATACATATAAATATTTTAACGATGGTATTGATATTCTAATTTCCGGTTTCGATTCATTAAATATTGTATTAATGAACCAAAAATTGCCATCCTTATTATCTGCTTATAATAACAAATGGTTAGAAGAAACCGGTTTAAAAGTAGAATCATATGCGGCTCATGGCAGTGCCATTGCTTTAAATCATGCATTAGGAAATACGCGTATCTTAAATCAGAGGGTTTTATTAAATTGTGGTTTATATAAATTTGATACTTTTTGCACACTTATAAAGAATCATCTTACTATCATTCATGATAATGAACGTCCTGAATGGATGGAAAATCCTGGATTAATTATGCCGGGTGTATATGAACTTTTAGTTCATCCTTATGTTTGGGATGATCCGCAATCTTGGAGAGATGAAAACGATACTTCAAATAATTATTAAGAATAATCTGTGAATTTATAGCTATTTTCTATAATTCATTTTATACATAGACAGCCAATAAAACAATAAAATTATTTGCATCTTTGTTAGCAAAAATTACAAAACAGATATAAAAATAAACTTGAAAGAAATGAAAATAAACCTGAATTTTATTAGAATAACACTCCTGACAGTATTAACATTAAGCTGCAGCCCGAATGGCAAACCAATAAAATTTGATTATGGAAAAATTGAGAATAATAAATATATAAATTCATTTTTTGGATTTGAAATGGAACTACCACCAAACTGGGTTGTTCAAACAAAAGAGCAAATGGAAAACTTATCGAAGATGGGTAAAGAATTGGTTGCTGGTGATGATGAAAATATGAAAGCAGTAATTAACGCATCCGAAATTAATTCTGCTAATTTATTAGCTGTTTTTAAGTATGAAGTTGGAGCTGTGGTTGATTATAATCCAAACCTTATGTTAGTTGCTGAAAATTTAAAAAATACTCCAGGAATTAAAACTGGAAGTGATTATTTATTTCAATCTCGTAGGTTTCTGAAACAATCACAGATACAGTATGATTATATTGATGAAGAATTTCAAAAAAAGTAATAAATAATCAAGAATTCTATTTAATGAATACTTCTATTAATTATATGGGACTATCCATTAAACAAGTATATTACTCCACAATTCAAAATGGATTTTGTTTAAGTGTGATTATATCATTTATCAATAATGAACAGAAAATGAATTTAGAAAAAGTTATTAATTCAATGAAATTTAATAAATAATTTTTTCTGAGAATGTATATAAAAAATTGCTTCAATAGTTGTAAAATCAAACGTTATAGTTCTATTGATCATTGTAGTAAATTGGTAAATAAGTGCTTTGAAATTGGTAACTTTTCTTTTACTCACCGATAAAAACAGTAAACAAAATAATGCTAAAACCTAAAGTATGTCATTTAACTTCAGTGCATCCGGCTGATGATGTTCGCATATTTCACAAAGAATGCGTTTCGTTGGTTAGTGCCGGATATGATGTAACATTAATAGCCCCTAATGTAAAAAATGAGACAAATAGTGGTGTTAAAATAATAGGCATTGAAAATAAACATACTTCACGCTTTTACAGAATGCTTAAGTTCACAAAAAAAATTTATAAAAAAGCATTAGAAATAAATGCAGATGTTTACCATTTTCATGATCCGGAATTAATGCCAATAGGGTTAAAATTAAAAAGAAAAGGTAAAAAAGTTATTTACGATGTACATGAGGACTTGCCAAAGTCTATTTATGGAAGATACTGGATACCAAAGCCATTACGTTTTGTTTTTAGTTTATTAATTATATTTTTTGAAAGTTATGTTGCTAAAAATCTTGATGGAATAATTACTGTAACACAAACCATTAACAATAGATTCAAAAAATTGAATAAAAATTCAACAATAATAAATAATTATCCAATATTAAATGATGCAGTAATAAAGAATAAGCCTGTTCCCAAAAAGAAAAGCCAGATTTGCTATATAGGAGGTATTTCCTCGATAAGAGGAAGTACTATATTAATTGATGCATTAGAAAGAATAAATGATAATATTATTTTACAAATAGCAGGAATTTTTGATCCTGAAGATTATCGTTCTGAGTTAATAGTAAAAAAAGGTTGGGAAAAAGTTGTAGAAAATGGTTGGGTAAATCGTGATATAACAATGAAAATTATGCAAGAATCAATAGCTGGAATAATAACTTATTTACCTTTGCCAAATCATGTAAATGCTCAGCCAAATAAATTATTTGAGTATATGTCAGCAGGTATTCCGGTTATTGCATCAAACTTTCCTAAATGGAAAGAAATTATTGAAAGCAATGCATGTGGTATTTGCGTTAATCCACTAAGTAGTGAAGAAATAGCTGAAGCAGTAGTTTATTTAATGAAAAATCCTGAGAAAGCTCTAAAAATGGGGAATAATGGAAGAAATGCCGTACTTAATTTGTATAACTGGGAAAAAGAAAAAATAAATCTTTTTTATTTTTATGAAAATATATAAATCCATGAGAAATTTACTGCTTGGTTGCTTTTTAATATTATCTGTTTTTAATTCGTGTTCTGTTAATAAAAACAAAGAACCATTTAACGTTAGAAAGTTTAATATAGACTCATTAGCTATTGAAAAATTAATTTATAGTGATAATAATGAGCGAAAAATTAGTTCTTTTCTAAGAAATTCGGACAAAGATAGTATCCCCTTTTTAAATATAATGATAGCTTATATTTTCATTTTCATCCTGTTTTATTAGCTCAAAAAGGAATATATCTTCTTAATAGTTATAGGTTAACGAATAATAAAATTTATCTGTCGTTAGCCATTAAAATTATAAATAAGCTTGTTGCAAAATGAAAGTTTTATTTCTTACTCAATATTATCCGCCTGAATCAGGAGCTCCACAGAACAGGATATCTGATTTAGCCTTTCGTATGCAAAAAACAGGTAATGAAGTGAGCGTTTTGACTGCTA
>JAADFW010000232.1:16066-28278 GCA_013152655.1 Chlorobiota bacterium | reverse complement strand
ATCGGGTTAGACCCCAAAATTATATTGAAACAAATTCAAAAAATTGTTGTTAAACAGCTTAAGCAATTTGAAGCAATATATCAGAATATTCTTCGTGAATTAGCTCTTGAGCAAATTTATATTTTGAATGAGAATGAACTGAGCAAGGAACAAAAAACTTTTGTACATGACTATTTTACCGATAAAGTCCGTCCAAAATTAATTCCTTTAATGATGAACCAGTTCGAGAATTTTCACGACTTAAAAGATCATGCAATTTATTTGGCTATTGCCATGGCTAAAAGCAAGGATGACAATAAGGAAACACATGCATTAATAGAAGTTCCTACCGGTCAATTGTCACGTTTTCTGGTTTTGCCTTCCATAGGCAAAAACCGGTATATTATTCTTTTAGACGATGTTATCAGGCTTGGCTTAAAAGATATTTTTTCGTTTCTGAATTTTACAAATTTTAAAGCATTTACTATTAAGGTTACCCGCGATGCCGAATTAGATTTTTACGATGATTTTTCGGCTAGTTTAATTAAGAAAATGGCTAAGAGTTTAAAACATCGTAAGGAGGGAAACCCTGTTCGTTTTATTTATGATGAAAATATTCCTGAATCGTTTCTTAATATTTTTATTGACAAATTAAATTTGGATAAAGCCCACGACCTTATTGCAGGCACAAAATACCATAATTTTAAAGACTTTATTGATTTTCCGAATTTTGGGCTAAAACGGCTAAGATATGTGCCATATGAATTGCAGTTGCATAAACATATAAAAAAAGAGAGTAGCTTGTTTAAACAAATTGAAGAAAAAGATATTTTACTGCATTTCTGTTATCAACCGTTTGATTATGTAATTGACCTTCTGCGCGAGGCAGCTATTGACCCAAAAGTTTTAAGTATTCAAATTACATTATACCGTGTTGGTAAAAACTCGAATGTAATTAATGCACTTATAAATGCTGCCAGAAACGGGAAAAGGGTGTTAGTTGTAATGGAATTGCAGGCACGCTTTGATGAAGAAGCTAATATTTTTTGGTCGAATAAATTGAAAGATGAAGGCGTTACTGTAATGTTTGGTATTCCCGGGCTTAAAGTTCATTCAAAACTTTGCTTAATTACCCGCCAGAAAAAGTCAAAGCAAATGAATTATGCCATTATAGGAACGGGTAATTTTAATGAAGATACTGCAAACATATACAGTGACCATGCTTTATTTACAGCTGATAAAAAAATTACAAATGAAGTAAGTAAATTATTCGATTATTTTGATGCTATATACAAACCTTACAATTACAAACATTTGATTGTTTCTCCGTTTAACACCAGGAAAAAACTGGTAAGTTTTATTCAAAAAGAGATAAATAATGCAAAAGCCGGTAAAAAAGCCTATATAATTTTAAAATTAAATAACCTGGTTGACCGGCAAATTATTGAAAATCTTTATAATGCGAGTCGTGCTGGTGTTAAAATCACTTTATTGGTAAGAGGAATGATGTCGCTTGTTCCCGGTATAAAAAGCATGAGTGAAAATATTGAAGCTTTCAGCATTGTAGATAAATTTTTAGAACATTCCCGAATTTATATTTTCTGTAATAACAATAAGGAAAAGTACTTTATTTCATCAGCCGACATAATGCCAAGAAATTTAGACCGCCGGATTGAAGTAACATGCCCGATTTACAGCCTTGAGATACAGAAAGAATTAAAGGCGTTTATTGAATGTCAGTTAATGGATAATGTAAAAGCACGTATTATAAATAAGAAGATGAATAATTCATATAGAAAAACCAGCGAAACTGCAAAATCAAGAGCACAATGGTGTTTTTTCGACTATTTAAAAAATGAATGAGCCCGGTATAAAAAGGTAATAAGGACAAGTCATTGCGAGGAACATAGTAATCTATATAGTTGTAGTTTAGTGTGTTGTGATTACTTTACTCCGTTCGCAATAAAAAAACAAGGCTTTTGTTTTGTGTTTATTGGTGTAATGTAATTATTTGCAATAAAAATCATGCTGTATTACAAAAGTTTAATAAATGATTAAAGATAAAATTAAAAGCACCAAATTTGCTGCCATTGATATTGGCTCAAATGCCATACGCTTGTTGCTGTCAAGGGTTTATGAAAACAACGGAAATCCGGTTTTTAAAAAAGAGTCACTAATTAGATTTCCCTTACGGTTAGGTGACGATTCCTTTAAGAATAAAGCTATTTCGGAGAAAAAAGCAGGAAAGCTAATTAATAGTATGCAGGCATTTTCTTACCTGCTGAAAGCTTATAATCCTGTAAGCTATATGGCCTGTGCAACCTCTGCCATGCGCGATGCAAAAAATGGCGAAGAAATAGCTGAGAAAATTAGAAAACAAACCGGTATTGACTTACGAATTATTTCGGGTAGCGAAGAAGCTGAAATCATATTTTCAAATCATTTTGAAAGATATTTAGATAAAAGTAAATCATACTTATATATTGATGTGGGTGGGGGTAGTACCGAAATTACCCTTTTTTCGCGAAAACAAAAAGTAATTTCCAAGTCGTTTAATTTGGGAACTATAAGGTTATTGAACAATCTGGTTGATAAGTCTGTTTGGAAAGAACTAAAGCACTGGATAAAAGAGAATACTAAAAATTATCAGCCTTTGCTTGGCATAGGAAGTGGCGGGAATATTAATAAAATATTCAGAATGGCACATTTAAAGGATAGGTCGCCTTTATCATTTGTTAGATTGCAAGAAATATTTGATTATTTAAACGATTTTTCGTTTGAAGAGCGGTTGCGTGTGCTGAAAATGAGACGTGACAGGGCAGATGTAATTATTCCGGCATCTGAGATTTTTTTAACTGTAATGAAATGGGCTGATATTGATTTTATTTTTGTTCCACAATTTGGATTAGCCGATGGTATTGTACATGTTTTGTTTGAGCAAGAAAAACAATTTGACAGTAAATAATAGCCTAAAATTACTTAATCGTTTGTAAATACCTATTGAAATTACTGGTAAGTAACATAATATTAAGTAGTTGTAAATTTATTGATTAATGGAGGTAGTTACCTGCAAGCAGAGTAAACGAGAAAAAGAATATGAAACCGACAGATAAACATAAAATTGAACTAAAAAAATCCATTGATGCATTCCATCAGTTGGGAAGTAAGTGTTGGTCTGAAATAGAGCCTTTAATTTACATAAAGGAACTTGACAAAAATGACTATTTCTCAAAAGAAGGTCAATTAACAAAAGATTTAGGATTTATCTTCAACGGAATTTTAAGAATATATTACTTAAACAAAAAAGGTGAAGAGTGGAATAAACATTTTTTACAAGAAAGTGATTTTGTTACTTCAAGTATCTCACCCGAAAAAAAATCAATTACGAATATTCAAGCACTGACAAAAACAACAATATTATGTATTCCTTATTCTGAAATTGTAAGAATATCAAATAAATACAATGAAATTAGTTCATTCATTCAAAAACTGACTTTTTCTTACCTTGAACAAAAACAAGATAGAGAAATAAGTTTGCTTTCGGAAGAAGCAATGAATAATTATTTGTTTTTTAAAAATTCATATCCAGATTTGGAAAACAAAATTCAACACTATCATATTGCGAGTTATCTTGGAATTACACCAACTCAACTTAGCCGATTAAGAAAAAAAATGGATAATCATCAACATATGTAAATGGATGTAAAAAATACTATAAGTAATTTTGCTGAATAAGTTTTTATGGTATGAATATATTAAAATGAATAATTATTATGGTAGTGTTAACACAAACAGTTTTTTTGCAAAACATTCAGAAAAAAAATACAGCAATTTTATTGATTGAGTTTCAAAAAACTTGGACAGAGAAAGGAATATTTCGCAAAATTATTAAGAAGGAATACGAACAAAGGAATGTTCTTAGTAATACAAAAAAAATAATTACAGAAGCAAGGAAAGAAGGAATTACAGTAATTCAAGCACCTTTGATTTTGGATAAACAAGATAAGAATTATAAAAAAACACCTTTTCCGGCAAGACTTTTAAAACGTTTTACAAAAGGAACCTGGAAAGTAGAATTTACAGATGGAATTTATGAAAAAACAGATATTGTAGTTCAAGGCAGATATGGATTTGATGCTTGTGAAGGAAGTGATTTAGAACAACTGTTAAGACAGAATGGTATTAAAACAATTTTTGTTTGTGGATTTACGACTGACCATTGCATAAAAGAGACAATAAATAGTTTAATTAGCAAAGGATTTGATTGCATTATGGTTTCTGACTGCACAGCAACCAAGAATAATAAACTACAAAAGAAAATTGAAAATGAATTTGCAGTTATAATGAGCAAACGGTTAATAGAAAAGATAAAAGGCTGAAAATGAAAGAATGCAAGCAGGTAGCAAAGTATAAGAATAACACCCGGGACTTTAGTAAATTCAAAGATTGTAGTCCGCTTCAACTTGCTTATAAATTGAAAGTCTGGAATTGAGCAACCGGCTACAGTTTTATACATACTTATTAAGCTATATAAGATAAGAAAATAATAAAATGTCAACTATGTTTAAAAATATTACAAAATGAATTTAGGTTTAAAAAACAAGAATGCTGTTGTTTTAGCTTCAACAAAAGGCTTAGGAAAAGCCATTGCAAAAACGCTATATACAGAAGGCTGTAATGTGGCCATTTGTTCAAGGTCAGTAAGTTCTGTACAGAATACTATTAAGGAATTTGAGCATCTTAATAGCGAATCAAGAGTTATTGGCAAAGCGGTTGATGTTTCTAACCCTGATGAAATTGACTCATTTTTTGATTTTGTTGAAAGCGAATTTGATTCAGTTGATATTTTAGTAACCAATGCCGGCGGGCCTCCTTCGGGCAAATTTGATGATTTTTCTGATAAAGAATGGCTTAATGCGTTTGAGCAGAACTTAATGAGTGTTGTGCGTTCCATAAGAAGGGCAGTGCCTTCGATGAAAATAAAAAAGCAGGGAAAAATTATTGCTATTACTTCTATATCTGTAAAATCGCCGGTTGAAAACCTAATTTTATCAAATACTATTCGTGCCGGTGTTACGGGGTTAATAAAATCACTATCAAACGAATTAGCAGAATATAACATTACCGTTAATTCTGTTTGCCCGGGTTATATTTTAACCGACAGAGTTCAGCAATTAAGCAAAAATGAATCGGAAAGAACCGGCAACAATGAGAAGGATATCATAAAAATGTGGGAGCAAAAAATACCAATGAAACGAATGGGCACTCCGGATGAATTTGCCAGCCTTGTTGTATATATGTGCTCAAACAAAGCCGGTTACATTACCGGAACAACATTTTGGATGGATGGTGGACGTTACCAGGGCTTAATGTAGTTTTTGGTGAGAAGTGAATGGTGAGAAGTGAATGGTGAGAAGTGAATAGTGAATGGTGAATGGTGAGTAGTGAGTAGTGAGTAGTGGGTAGTGGGTAGTGGGTAGTGAATAGTAGTTTTAAGAGTAATGTGAAGTTATAAGTTCATATAAGTCTTGATAGCTAACAACAATAGAGATATCTTCTTGGCATTGCTAATAAAGCATATGTTAAATTTACTTTGAAAAGAAAAGTTTAGAGTTGTTGTATATTGAACGAGAATAATTATTGCCAAATTAATATGGAATAAAGGTTCAAAATAGAAGCTTTATTAAAACAGGACAAAAAAGTATTTTATTTAGAAGTTATGCTTCATACTCTAATTATTAGAGTTAAGTCAAAACAAGTAATCTAAAAAATAAAAAACTACAAACTATTAAACTTATTCTTGATATAAAGGTCTAAACTAAAAAACTGAGATTATGAAATATATATTTTTAGTACTTTCTTTAATTATAATAGACTCAATTTCTATTGCACAAGTTTCATTGTTGAGTGTAGAAAATGGAGAAATTGTAGATGCTATCGGAACAGAAATTATATTAAAAGGAGTACAATTCGAATTTGGTTCTGCAAGAGGAGATGTATCGTATTTTGACCAAAGTGACTCTTCTCAAAGCCTATTTTTAGACAATATGCTAAAACATATTGTTATTGAAGAAGATTTTGTTGATGTGAAAAATATGTGTGCTAATACTATTCGTTTATCATTAATTACTTATAGAGATTTTGAAAATGACACATTACCTTTTACTTATAAAGAAAACAATCTTCAACAACTGGATTCTGTTGTGCAATGGGCTAAGAATCACAATATCTATTTAATTATTAGTATGAGGCAATCTCCTGGCGGACATAACTCAAGTCCACACTCTGGAAATGGAGGATTAAACGAACTTTGGAGCAATACTAATTATCAACAGAGAATAGCAAGTTTATGGCGAAATATTGCTCAAAGATATGCCAACGAGCCAATCATTGCTGGTTATGATTTATTAAATGAACCAGAAGCTCCAGATTCTACTTCTTTAAACAATGTTTATCAAAGTATTATTGACTCTATAAGAAGTATTGATACTAACCATATTATATTTTTAGAAGGAAATTTATGGGCTCAATACACAGACTGGATTGACCCAAACCTCAATACAAACTTGGCTTTAAGTATTCATTATTATTTACCAAGTAGTTATGCAGTAGATGGTATTGGCACATATCCCGATGCAGGAATTGACTTTACTAAAAATGCACTTTCTACCTCACTTCAAGATAGAATAGATTACGCTCAAAGTCTTAACCTTCCTTGCAATGTGGGTGAATTTGGTGCAATGACAAGTGCTGAAGGATACCTCATTTATGATGAAGATATGATTAGTATTATGGATTCTCTTTCGTTATCGTGGAACTACTATAATTATAAAAACATAAAAGGCACTACAAATACACAAGCCTTTTATTATACAGATAATACGAATGAATTTGTACAAATGCTTTCCTCGTTACAAACTGGTACATTATTTTCTTCATTCTCTCAGCAGTACTTAGATTTTGTTTTAGCATCTATTGAAACGCCTAATTTATTTATAAAACACAATTTGAAAAATATGCTGTCTAATAAAATGTGTCTGCCTCAAAGCATCAATGTTTACAATGAAAATGGCATTTCCGATATTAAAATTTATCCTAATCCATTTAATACATCAGCCACAATTGTTTTGAGCAAAAAAGTAGTTGATGCTAAACTTTATATATATGATATTTCAGGAAATCTATTAAAAACAGAAAGTCTAAAAAACTGCAAAGAATTTGTTATTATGGGTAATGAATTTTCTTCTGGTACATATTTTATTTCTGTAGTAGAAGATTTTATAATTATAGGTCAAGGTAGAGTCGTATTATTAAAATAGAAAGATAAGGCAGGTCGGTGCGGAACGTCCCATAGCCATGCACGATAAAAATCGTTTTTTAATTTGGGAAAACTATAATCAGAATAAACTATCTGTTTATGAAGTGAATAAGGCAGGCTGTTAGATATAATAATTGTATTAAAATATACTTCATTTTGGTATAAAAGATACAAAAAAAAGTAAGTAGCTTCAATTCTTTAATAAATTCAACATTCAAATAAACCTTTGCAAAATTTATAATCACGTATATTATAGTGATAAACTATTAATCATAACGTTAGTAGTTTGTATAGTTTAACATTACACAAAAAGAATAATACTTAAAAGTAAATGTTAGCATCAAAATATAATCAATTTATGATATAGTGTACGGTTAATTATAAATTGAATTGTTGAATTAAAAACTATATCGTACATTTGGTTAAATAGCCTGAAATAATTCAATTATTAGCCTTATGAAATTAATTAAGAATCTATCTTACATATTTGTCATTCTGGTGTTTTTTTCGTGTAACAAAGAAGACAACAGTTTAAAAGAATCCGTAAGAAATTATGATAATATTGTTTGTAACAATGTGATTAAAAATACTGACGGTACTTACGCACTTGTAGGCTCGCAATACAATATTAACAATGGCAAAGACTTATTAATCAGTAAATTTAGTACTGAGTATGACCTGAAATGGAGCTATGTTTATGAGAAAGAATTTAATCAATCAGGAACATCGTTAGTTGAAACAGGTGATGGGTATATTGCAGTGGGCACAAGTGCAATAAATAATTCTGATTCAACAAATTTATTAATTGTAAAAATCAACAATAACGGTGAATTTGTATGGCAAAAAGAATTTTTTAAAAGTCAAAATTTTAAAAGCAAAGGAAATGATATTATTGAAGCTCTTGACAATAACTATATTATCACAGGCGAGCTGATTCCTTATAATTATTATGAAGAACAAACAATTAGTAATTTTATTATAAAAATAAGTAGTTCAGGCGATTCAATTGCCGGCAGAATATATATTGGCAACGGATTTTCAATAATTAAAAAATCTGATAATTATCTTATTTCCGGTTCTAATTCTATTTTTATTATAAAAGAAGATTTATCTTTATATATGGCCTATTCTTTCCCTTTTAAAGCTGTTAAGTCACAATTATACTTAAATAACGATAATTCATTTTTGTGTTACGGCAATACCGGTTTAAATAACTCTTTTATAATTAAATATAATTCTGATTTCGATTCGGTTTGGAGTAAGCAATACAATTTAAAGCATATTGTAGCACTTACCCAACATGGTTTAAATACTTATTTAACAGGTTATATTCCATATGAGTATTTTAATGAACTTTTAATAGGTGAGATTGACAATGAAGGGAATATGTTTTTTTCAACTTCAGATAGTTCAGATTCAGAGTCAATAAGATATTCTAAAGAAGGCAAAAAGGTGTTTTATTTAGAAGATAAAAACCGTTTTTTAATTTGGGAAAACTATAATCAGAATAAACTATCTGTTTATGAAGTGAATCAGACGGGCAAGCTGATTCAATAATTGAATTTGAATATTTTTTAACTAATGAAAAAACAGATAAGCTACAAAAACTGCTGCTACAATTCCTGCAAAATCAGCTATTAACCCGGCCGTAACAGCATGCCTGGTTTTGCGAATTCCAACTGAGCCAAAATAAACAGCAATAATATAAAAAGTAGTATCTGTTGCACCTTGTACAGTACAAGCTAATCTTCCTGCAAACGAATCTACACCATATGTTTTCATGGTTTCAATCATCATTCCCCTGGCACCACTTCCGCTAAGTGGTTTCATAAAGGCTGTTGGCAATGCATCAACAAAGTCGGTATTTATACCAAAAAGTTTAAAAAAATCAGCAATGCCATTCACTAAATAATCCATGGCACCTGAAGTTCTAAAAACACCAATAGCTACTAAGATAGCAACTAAGTATGGAATTATTTTTATGGCAATAACAAACCCGTCTTTCGCACCTTCAATAAATGCATCGTAAACGTTTACTTTTTTGAAAAATGCGATACTAATAAATATAATAATGATGCTGAAAAGTATTGCATTCCCGACAACGGTTGAATAAATTTCAATTTTTTCCTGTGGTAATTTTGTGAAAAAGTAAATAATGAAAGTTACCAACAGAGAAAATGTTCCTAAATAGGCCAAAATTACTTTATTGAATAAATTTATTTTTTGAATGATAGAAACAGTAATAATTCCGGCAATGGTTGAAAAAAAAGTAGATATTAAAATAGGCATAAAAATATCAGCAGGATTTGCAGCTCCAAGCTGTGCCCGGTAAACCATTATACTAACCGGTATAATTGTTAAGCCGGAAGTGTTTAAAACCAGGAACATAATCATTGAATTTGAAGCAGTATCTTTTTCCTTATTTAACTCCTGCAATTGGGTCATTGCTTTTAATCCTAACGGAGTAGCTGCATTATCCAATCCTAACATATTGGCAGCTAAGTTCATAACAATGCTTCCTGTTACCGGGTGATTTTTAGGAATATCAGGAAACAGTTTTCTGAAAAATGGACTTAAAGCCCTTGACAATATTTCAATTACGCCTCCCTTTTCGCCAATTCGCATTATTCCCAACCACAAAGTCATTACACCGGTTAATCCCAGAGACAATTCAAACCCTGTTCTTGACATTTCAAATGTACTGTTTATCAAATCAGGAAATACTTGAGTATCGCCATAAACAATCAGGCGAACTAACGCAATGATAAAGGCGATAAGAAAGAAAGCTACCCAAATAATATTTAGAGCCATTTCAGAATTTTTTTAGGATTAAAAAGTTAAAGATAAAAGAAATAGGTAAAAAACCCATTAATTAAACGTTTCCCACTTTATTATTTCCTCAATTTTTTTTCGTTGAAAAGTATGGCGGTTTTCATTTACTTTATCTTCAGGATAAGCTACCGGCAGTATAGCAATTGGTTCAATATGTTCAGGTATATTCAATATTTTACAGCATTCAGGAACGTCAAAATTGCAAATCCAACATGTTGCTAAACCCATGTCTGTAGCAGCTAAAGTCATATGGTCAATTGCTATACTAACATCAATATCTGCATGGTCTTTGCCGTCAGCAGGCCGTTTCCATGAAATGTTGTGATTGGCGCAAGCTACAATTATTGCAGATGCATCATATAGCCATTCTCTGTGGTAACAGCTACTAACTTTCTTAATATTTTCATTTTCTTTTATTACAATAAAATACCATGGCTGCTTATTTGATGCAGACGGAGCAATTCTGGCTGCTTCTAAAATATACATAAGTTTTTTATCTTCAACAGGTATTTTTTTATACTTTCTTGAAGAATATCGTTTTTTTGCTAAATCTAAAAATGACATGATTGATACTATTTAATTAAAGCTATAAAGATAAAAAGTTTGCTATTTAAAAACATAGTTTTACGACGTATAAAAAATGAAAGCCCATATTCATCCATTATTAATTATTTTCATAACTCATTCATTTTCTCGCATTTTCAGCTTTTTACTAAACTAATGCAAACGATTGCATGTAATTTTAATATTATTTTAATTGCAATAATTTGCTAATTGTCATATACAGGTTTATCTTTCGCTTTTTTTTAATTTTATTAGCTAATATAAATCAATATGCGTTATATAAATACAATAATTACCGGTACAGGCTCTTATATTCCTTCTGTTACAGTTAAAAACAGTGATTTTGAAAAAAATAAATTTTATGATGAAAAAAGGCAAAGAATTGAAGCATCCGGTAAAGAGATAATTGAAAAATTTAAAGCTATTACCGGTATTGAAGAGCGAAGATATGCGTCTGATGACCTTAATACCTCGGATATTGGAGCTATTGCTGCTGAGAGAGCAATTAAAGATGCCGGAATTGACCCGGAAACAATTGACCAGATAATTGTAGCGCATAATTTTGGCGATGTCAGAAAGAATACAATTCAAACGGATATTGTTCCAAGTTTAGCATCGCGAATTAAGCATCGTTTAAAAATTGAAAATCCGGCTTGTATTCCTTATGATATTTTATTTGGCTGTCCCGGCTGGATTCAAGGAGTTATTCAGGCAAATGCTTATATTAAATCAGGGCTTGCAAAACGTTGTTTAGTGATTGGAAACGAGGCTCTTTCGCGTGTTTTAGACAAGCATGACCGTGATTCGATGATATATTCTGACGGTGCAGGTGCTTCAATTGTTGAAGCTGTTGAAAGTAACGAAATAAAAGGGTTTTTATCATCCTCTAATGCATCTCATACTAAAGAAGAAGCTTATTATTTATTTGTAGGCAAGTCTAATTTTCCAAATTCAGATGAGAATATTCGTTATTTAAAGATGCTTGGCAGAAAAATATATGAATACTCAATTTCTAATGTTCCAAAGGCTATGAAAGAAGCTTTAGACAAAGCCGGCATTGATATTTCCGAGGTTAAAAAAATACTTATTCATCAGGCAAATGAAAAAATGGATGAAGCAATGATAAAAAGACTTTATCGCTTGTATGGAAAGAGAGAAATACCTGAAAATATTATGCCAATGAGTATTCATAAACTTGGAAATAGTTCTGTAGCTACTATTCCTACTTTATTAGATATGTTGCGAAATGATAATTTTGAAGAACATCATATTAATGAAAATGATATTTTATTATTTGCTTCAGTAGGAGCAGGGATGAATATTAATTCGTTTGTTTATAAATATTAGCCCGGAAAATTCATGAATTTTCCGGATTAATCAGCTGTTTGGAATTTGCAACCCGAACACATTACTTATTGTGTTTTCCTCTCATACTGTTTTTACTATTTCCATCAAGCCGTAATGAGGCAAAGCTCAGGATTACAAATCCTGAGCAACTGTGTAGCTACATGCACGGTTC
>JAADFW010000232.1:0-16059 GCA_013152655.1 Chlorobiota bacterium | reverse complement strand
GTCATAGCGAGGCACGAAGCAATCTCTCGCCAACCACCTGTCATTTCGAGCAATAGCGAGAAATCCCCTGCAAAACAGCAAAAGATTCCTCGTTCGTGCCTCACTTCGGAATGACAAAAATAATATAGCTGTTCTTTCAAATGAACAGATTGTTTTGCTATCGCTCGCAATGAACGACAATAAACAACTCCCTTTTTATAATCATATTTACACAATAAACACAAATAATAAAAAATGGAACGAGGGGGATACCTATACATAATGACCAATAAAAATAATACTATTCTCTATACCGGAGTTACAAGTAATTTAAGAAACAGAATATGAGAGCATAAACAAAAAATTCACAGAAAGTCATTTACTTTTCGATACAACATTAATAAACTTGTATATTTTGAAGGTTTTACAAATATTGAAGAGGCAATTTTCAGAGAAAAACAAATAAAAGCAGGTTCAAAAAAGAAAAAAGAAGATTTAATAAAGTTATTTAATCCTGAATGGAAAGATTTATTTAAGGATATTGATTTGTGACAATCCGAAAAATAATGATGTTTTTGAATATATTGAAAGTGTAGGATGTAAATATTTCATTGAAGATTTACCGTTAGAAGAACTTAATTTGTAATCAATAATTCGGTTAATTCACCACGTTTATTTGGATTAGCATTTATACTTCTTCGTGCATTTACGCGAAGTATTCTAAAGGAAGCATATAAATCATCAAAAAAGTTATTATTTGGGTCTTTTCCTTTAACGTCCGAATTACTTAAAATCCATTGATGTCCTTGTTCGTTTAAAGTGTTGCAAAATTCTTTTAATCTTGTTCAGCATCATTAAATTAGTCTTTTGCATAAGATAATTTTATTCCTTTTTTTTTGACAAGTTTGCTTCATTATAATATATCAATATATCATTTATTATCATCTTTGAATCTTCTTATTTTAATATTAAGGTATGCAAATAATACAGTCATTAAGGGACTGATAATATTAAAAAATGCATATGGCAAATAGGCAATGGTTGGTACGCCTAAGACTCTTGCCTGGGTTGCTCCACCGGTATTCCATGGAATAAGTACCGAAGTTACTGTTCCTGAGTCTTCAAGTGTACGGCTTAAAACTTCAGGTTTCAAACCCCTGTCTTTAAATGCTTCTTTATACATTTCACCCGGTACAACTATTGAAATATACTGGTCGGAAGCGGTTATATTGAAAAATACACATGAAATTGCGGTTGATGTTATTAAAGAACCATCTGATTTCACCAATTTAAGAACAGAAGTGGTAATTTTTCGGAGCATGCCATTCGCTTCCATAATACCTCCAAAAATCATAGCCGATAAAATTAGCCAAATAGTTTGCAGCATTCCTGTCATGCCTCCCGTTGAAAACAAATCATTTATTGATTCAACACCGGTATTAATGGATGTACTTCCGTACATTGATTCCATAACTGTAATGTATGAAGCTTTTGCATAATTGCTACTAACATGGCTAAGGTTTGTAATTACCTGAGGTTGAAAAATTATTGCTGCAACAGCTCCTAATAAAACTCCAACGCCTAAAGCTGGAAGAGGTGGCATTTTTTTCAAAATAACAATAAACAATATTACAGGCACAAGAAATAGCCACGGAGATATATTAAAAGTATTTAAAATGGCTGTTTGTACTGCTTCTCCATGAATGTCAGTACTTGCTGTTTCAAAATTAAAACCTATTATTAAAAAGATAATTAGCGTGAGTGTCATTGAGGGAACAGTTGTAAACATCATATAACGAATATGAGTAAACAAATCTGTTCCTGCCATTGCCGGAGCTAAGTTGGTGGTATCAGACAAAGGCGACATTTTATCACCAAAATATGCTCCCGAAACAATTGCTCCGGCAACAATAGCTTTATTAAAACCCATCGCATCGCCTATGCCAAGCAAGGCAACTCCAATGGTGGCTATGGTTGACCATGAACTGCCTGTTGCCAGTGAAACAATTCCGGCAATAACAACAGCAGCAAACAGGAAAATTTTTGGATGTAATATTTTAAGTCCGTAATAAATTAAGGCGGGAACAACTCCGCTTATTAGCCATGTTCCGGCCAGTGCTCCAATTAACAAAAGTATTAATATGGCCGGCATGGCGCTACCAATTGTTTTTACAATTTGAGCGCGCATTTCAGTCCATGAAATACCCATACGTAATCCGAATATTCCTGCTAAAGTAGCGGCTGACATTAATGCAACCTGATTAGACCCCTGTAAGGTGTCGTCCCAAAACAAAACGTTAAACGATAAGAGAATAATTAAAAATATTATAGGTATTAATGCTTCAATAAGCTTTGGTTGCCGCTTATTATTTTTCATAATTTCTTTTTATTAATAAAAGCTTGAAAGGTAATAATTTCTTTTTTTAATTGTGAACAGAAAATAAGAATTACAGGTTTGTATATTACTAATTAACAATGTACTTTTGATTTCAATTTAATAAAACATGCCATTATCACCTAATCCGAATAACTTATGAAACGTAAATTAATTGCCCCGACAAAATACAATTTCTTTTTTGTACTTATTATTATTGTTGCTTTTCAATTTTCAACCCTTAAAGCTAATAATAAAGAAGCTTTATTGCGTTTTCCAGATGTGCATGACAGTACCATAGTTTTTGTTTCAGGCGATGATATTTGGTCAGTTTCTGTAAATGGCGGTATTGCCACACGTTTAACCATTAACGACGGACAGGAACATTTTCCTAAATTTTCGCCCGATGGAAGTTTAATAGCCTTTTCAGGCGAATACGATGGAAATGTTGATGTTTATGTGATGAATCGCTTTGGCGGCGATATTAAAAGAGTTACTTATCATCCCGGTTACGATCAGGTGGTGGGTTGGAGTGAACAAAAAAATAAAATAATTTTCAGTTCAAGACGAAACAGTAGTAATCGCTATTCAAAACTGTTTTTAATTTCACCCAATGGTACAGGATTAGAAGAATTAATAATGTATGATGCCGGGCAAGGCAGTTTTTCTCCCGACGAAACAAAAATAGCTTATAATAAAATAGCGCGTGAAAACAGAACCTGGAAACGTTATACCGGCGGAACAGCGCAAGAAGTTTACGTTTATGACTTTAATACGAATACTGAAGAAAATATTACCAATTTTAATGGAACTGACAGAATCCCGATGTGGATAGGCAACAAAATTTATTTTACTTCAGACCGCGAACGAGTGCTTAATATTTTTGCTTATAATACCAACACTAAAGAGATAGAAAAAATTACCAATCATGTTGATTATGACGTAAGAAGGCCGGGATTTGACAAGGAAAATATAGTGTATGAGCATGGTGGAGATATCTGGATACTAAATATTAAAACAAAAGAGTATCATAAAGTTCCGGTTTCCATAAAAGCTGATTTCCCCGAGTTGAGGCCTTATTTAAAAGATGTAAAGGAAAATATTACACAAATAAATATTTCGCCAACAGGCAAAAGAGCATTATTAACGGCAAGAGGCGAAATTTTTACCGTTCCTGAAAAGGAGGGAGTTACCGTAAATATTACAAAGAGTGCAGGCTCAAGAGAAAAAGATGCTATATGGTCGCCTGACGGAAAGTCAATAGCTTACTTATCTGATGCAAGCGGTGAATATGAAATATATATTGAAACCGCTAATGGCAATAAACAAGCAATAAAGCTAACTAACTATGAAACCGGATACAGGCATACGTTAAAATGGTCGCCAAATAGTAAAAAAATAGCTTTTACCGACCAAACACTTACCTTGTTTGTTTTAGATATTGACAGTAAGAAAATTACAAAAGTTGATAAGGCAGAATATGAAAATATTGATGTCTCGCAAGACAAAAAACCAATGTTTGACTATTCATGGTCGCCAGATAGCCGTTATATTACTTATTCAAAAATGAATGAGAATTTATTGTATCAGGTATATATTTATGAACTGGAGACTGCCCGGATTTACAATGCCAGTAATGGGCTGTTCAGTGATTTTAACCCTGTATTTGCCAAAGACGGAAATTATTTACTGTTTATTTCAAACAGAAGATTTAATCCAACTTTTTGCGATGTTGAGTGGGAGATGGTTTATAAAAAACTGGCCGGAATTTATGCTTTGAGTTTACAAAAAAGTGGAAGTTCCATACTTCCTTTTGAAAATGACAAGGAAGGCTCAGATAATTCAACTATTATGAAGGGACATAGCATGAAGATGATTATTGATTTTGACGGATTGGCTGATAGGATAGAGGCATTGCCTTTGGAAAGAGGCAATTATCGTAATTTAACTGTAAATAAATCGTATGTTTTTTATACTAACGGTGAAGATGGCGATTATAACAGGTTTGAATTTAGAAGCCTTGGAGCACAAACATTGTATCGCTATTCCTATAAAGATAAAAAAGAAGAAATAGTAATTGAAAAAATTGATGCATATAAACTGTCTTTTGACGGGTTAAAAATAATTTACAAAAAAGGAAAAGAGGTTGGAATTATTAGTTCCGATGCAACTAATTCTCAGGGTAATTCGATTGATTTAAGCGGTTTAAAAATGATGATGTATCCCAAAGCAGAATGGATGCAAATGTTTAATGAAGCCTGGCGAATGGAGCGCGATTATTATTATGAACCAAAAATTCACGGACTGGATTGGAATTTAATGAAAGATAAATACGGCAAGTTAATGGAACGTGCAACTTGCAGGCAAGATGTAAGGTTTGTGATTGGCGAACTTATAGGTGAATTGAATACTTCGCATACCTATATTTACGGTGGCGACTATGAGCGTAAAGCAGAATATGTAAATACAGGAATGTTAGGTGTTGACTGGCAAACAGATGCAACTAATAAACTTTACCGGTTTGGGAAAATTTACAATGTACCCGGCTGGTCGAGAGGAATAAATCCGCCTTTGGCAAAACCCGGTGTTAATGTAAAGGAAGGCGATTATTTATTAGCTGTAAACGGAACAAAAGTTACATCAACAAATAACATTTACCGCTATTTTATTAATACAGCTAATAAGCAAACTGTTCTGTTGGTAAATAATAAGCCATCATTTGACGGAGCCAGGGAAGTAACCGTAAAACCTGCTTATAGTGAAGGAAGATTACGTTATTTGTATCAGTTAGAGCAAAACAGGCTGGCAGTTGACAAAGCATCAGGAGGTAAAATAGGATATATTTATATGCCCGATACTTATCTGGGTTCTGCAACCGATTTTCCAAAATATTTTTATGCTCAATCAAGAAAAGAGGGTTTGATTTTAGACGGGAGATTTAACGGTGGCGGATTAGATCCAAGTATTTTCTTACAGCGTTTGAGAAAACAGCCGTTAAGTTATTGGACACGCAGGTATTCGCACGACCAGATGGGGCCAAATATGGCTGTTAGGGCACATTTAGCCTGTTTAACAAATCGTTATGCCGGATCGGGTGGCGATATGTTGCCCGATGAGTTTAAAATGTTGAAAATGGGCCCGGTAATCGGAACCAGAACCTGGGGAGGGCTGGTTGGTGTATCTATGTCGATAAAACTGATTGACGGAGGCGAACTTACTGCTCCTGATTACAGAATTTATAATGCCAAAGGAGATTGGATTGTTGAAAATTATGGTGTTGACCCCAATATTGTAGTGGAACAAAACTCTGTTGATTTGTCGAAAGGGAAAGATACGCAATTAATGAAAGCTGTTGAAGTATTACTTAAAGTAATAGAAGAAAAACCAATTGTTTGGCCAAAACATGAAGAATATCCGGTGGATAATGAATAATTTGTAGGTTTTATCAAATACTAAATTCTTAGAATCTATAATTTAAGTTTATCCCGATAATATGAGATATATTTAGAGGATTTATGTTTATTTTTTTTTCGAGCCTGTAAAACAGTTTGATTTTTATGCTTTTAAATATAGGATAAGTTGCTCCGGCAGTAATTCTGTATTTATTAAATAAAGGATTTTTATCTTTTTCATACGCCCTGAAAAGCTCTCCTGATAATTTTGATTTTAGTTTACTATTGGGTACATCATATTTTAGAGAAACCTTATTTCTTAAATTATATACTGATTCAGGGCCAGGTTTGTCGTTTAGCCAAATATTTTCATCTTTATCCTGAAAGCTAAGTCTATAAGATAGGTTAAACCGGTAAATTTTATAACTATAACTGAGCATTCCTCTTAATCTTTTTTGATATTTATAACCACCTTTGGTTTTTGTATTACGGTAAAAACGGAATTCGGCTCCTATTTTTAAATTATTAATTATTTCATATTCAGTATTAAGTTCGGTAAACAGCTTGTCTAATTTACTTGCGTTCTCGTTAAAACGAAACTCTTCTTCAAGGTTTAGTTCAAACTTTTCTCCAAGAATTTTTGTAACCGAGAAATTATTCCATATTTCAAAATCGGTTACAATCACATCTTTCTGGCAATTTCCTTTTGGCACAAAAAAGACCAGTAAGATTAAGGTAAGAATTATACTATTTTTTAAAAAAGCATTTTTCATGTGTTGGCAATGTTACTAATTCTTTTTAACAGATAATATTAATAAGCATTTTTTAGAACAGGTCATTATGTTAATTAACCAATAATGCTCCGAAAGTATATATTAAAACTTATTTAATATAAAGCAGTTAAGAAAATCACTTAATAAACTTTTATTTTTTTTTAGTTTTTTTATTTCATAATTTGCTTATAATTCTTTTAAGGGAATTGATATTTTTTTATTAACCTAAAATTTTACATTATGAAGAAATTTAATTTTTGGCTGGCTGCAATTGCTGCCATAGTTTTCTTTTTCGGGAATTATTTCAAAGTACAACATTGGCCGGGAGCCTCTGTTTTAATGATAATTGGTGCTTTAGCAGGCATTGTATTTTTATTTATGTACTTGTTCGGCGATGTTGCCAATTTAAATGAAGGAAAAGAAAGAACTAACGGGGTACTTGGTGCAATAACCATGATTTTGGTTCTTATTGGCTTTACTTTTAAAATTATGCATTGGCCCGGTGCAAATATTGGAGTATATTTTGGCCATGCCGTTCTACTACTTTTTAGTATTTATTTGTTTATTGATGCATCTAATGAGACTGATGCCAATAAACAAACTATAAAAGTTTTTAATGCTTTAACTATAGTTGTATTAATGTCAATTTTGGTATTGTTTGGCTTAGGAAGCGTTATGGGATAATTTATTTGAAAGATAAAATATAATAAAAAAGGCTGTTTTTAAAATTAGGAAACAGCCTTTTTTTGCATGAAAATACCGTGTTATGCTTAGTTTGTTAATGCCCGGCATTTTTATCTCATTTAATTTAGTAATTTATTCCAAAAGCCCATAATGGTATTACATTACGGTAACCAAATTCAATCTCATCTTTTACCACAAATGATTTACCGTCTTTTTCAATTTGTTTTTGTTGCTTATTCTTTCCACCAATTTCAAACGTATAATTATCAATGACAAAATCAGCTTTTTTTGATGATATTACATCATTTTTCACACGCATTTGATTGAAAAAGAAAGTTTCTCGTATATTTCCTACATTTGATTTATCTCCAACCAAGTTAAAAATAATATTAGTATTATCTAAATAAACTTTATCAACTTTTCCTAATCCACGAATGCCGCTTGTTTCGTTGCGTAATTGTCCGATAAGTCCAGCTTTTTCCATATATAAAAAATAGTCGTCTAAGGAATTTCTGCTAACATTAATTATTTCTGCTATTTTCGAAAAATTAGGCTTAAACGGTACGCTTTCTGCAATAATGGAAAGCAATCGTTTCAGCTTACGACTTGTTCCAATATTTAAATTTGCATATTGCGGAATATCTGTTTCTAATGTCTGAACGATGATTTGCCCTAATCGTAAATTCATTTCATTTTCGAGCCCGAAAGGATAGTGTCCGCGATGCAAATAATCATTAAATAACGGAAGTGGATGCTTTATGTTTTTTAGTTTTACTTCGTTATTGATTATTTGTTTTAACGAATAGACATCTATGTCGTAATGATGAAAAAAATTCAAATATTCCCGAAACGATAGTCCTTGTAATTTATAGATTACAGCACGACGACTTAAATCGGCAGAACCTTTAAGTATATCAAGGATTGAAGAACCGGTAAATACAACTTTTAAATCGGGGAATGAATCGTAAATATTTTTTAACTCACGAGACCAATCCAGATACTTATGTATTTCATCAATAAACAAATATTCTCCGGCATTTTTATATAAATCATCAGCTAAGTCAACAAGTTTGTTTTCACTAAAATAGATATCATCAGCCGATACATATAAGGTTTTTTTGCTGTCAAGGTTTTCCTTGATATATTGAAGTATCATAGTTGTTTTACCGACTCCACGAGCACCTATAATCCCAATCATACGACTATTCCACGAGACTCTTTCATACAAATAACGTTTAAAGTCTGTTGTAGTATTTTGTAAAAGTGTTTCATATTTCTGATAAAGTGTTCTCATTGTATTAATAAATTATTATATTTACAAATATATGAAAATGCACAACAAAATCAACAATTATACTAATAAATGCACTATTTAATATGCAGTGTGTTATTTTTTTTTGCTTGGCGTTAACCATTTAATATACACTACTATTTACTAATTGCTATCAGGTTTTATTTAATTATTAATTTTCCAACTATAACTCTTTTAGCTATTTTAATGAAGTAACCACCTTTTGCATTATTCGTTAAATCAATATTTAAAATTGTTTTTACCGGATAAATTTGCTTATTGTAAACAATTTGTCCGTTCAAATTTATTGTAACGCCTTACGTGCTTTTAATATCCATTTAGATGTTTCAAGCGGGCTAATTCCTTTATATTTCCTTTCAACGCCATATTCATCTGCACATTCCCTGTATCCAATAAATTTTGTTGAGATTTTTGCTTTTCCGCCTGAGCGAGAATTTAATCGAACAGGAAAATCTAATGAAGTAGCAACAGGCAATACTCCCTGTATGACAAATCTATTGCCGTTAATTTCCGGGCTTTCAAAACTTCCACGCATTTTGTTGATGTCACTTGTAATTGCTCCAAGTAAATTTTCCGGTGATGATATTTTAAAAGAAATTATTGGTTCAAGGAATTTTGTGCCTGTATTTACCAGCCCATTCATAATTCCCATGGGAGTTGCTACAACAAAATCTCCGGGATGCGAATGCATCTCATGATCTTCTCCTTCAACTAAAGTAATTTTAAGGTCTGTTACTTCCCAGCCTTTTATGCCTTGCTTTAAGGCAGGTTTAATAGTCCTTTCAACTTCATTCTGGTATTTTTGATGAATATCATTCACGCCAACTTTCGATTTATAAACTACTCCGCTTCCTCTTTCGCCCGGTTCTATTAAAAACTTCATAATTGCCCAACAGGGTTTAGGCATCCAGTACCTTACAAAACCTTCTCCTTTGGTTGCCGGTGTTTCTTTATAAATAACAGTAGGTTCTTTAAATTTTGCCATTATTTTAAACCTGTCTTCAATAACTTTTTCAAGAACTTCCATTTGCATCCATCCCATAATTTGTAAGTGTAGTTCTCTTTCTTCCTTTAACCAGTTAAAATTTAATGTTGGGTCTTCATATGACAATATTTGCATTGCTTCGGCTAAGGCCGGATAATCTTTTTCATTATTTGCTTCAATTCTAACAGTTAGTAAAGGTGATTTAAGGCTGGTTTCTTTAGGCATTTCTTCACAGCTATTACCTAAAATATCACCTGCCTTAACATTTGCAAATCCCTGTATTATTGCTATATCTCCGGCAATAGCCTGTGGTATATCCTTTGTTTTATTGCCATATGTTTTTTTAATAAATGTTACTTTTTCATCTATGCCCTGACTATAGTTTCTTATAATATCACGATTCTTTATTAAACCATTATAAAATCTCACAAATGCCAATTTACCGGCTTTTTTATCAAACTCAATTTTATAAACATATGCTGAAAGAGGTAAGTTTTCTTTTCCTTTTGGCCCTGGTAAAAATCGTACAATTGACTCCAACAAATCATCAATTCCAAGTGAAAACTTTGCTGATCCAAATAATACCGGGAATAAATTTCCTTCTTGTACAGTTTTATTCAGATGTTTATTGAGCTCTTCAATTAATATTGGTTTATTAGCAATATATTTTTCCAATATCTCCTCATTTGTATTAGCTATAATTTCTGTTAATTCTTCAACAAATTGCGGGTCATTCCATCTTAAGCCAAGTTGTACGTTATTCTGGCCTTCATTTTCCACCTTATTTAATTCTACAATATTATCTGATAATTCTCTTTTAATTTCAAGTATAGTATTTTCTATATCAGCTCCAATTCTGTCAACCTTATTAATAAATATAATAGTTGGTATTTTCTTTTCATGCAAAGCATTCCAAATAGTTTCAGTATGTGCCTGAACTCCTTCAACAGCTGAAATTATTAAAATTGCTCCATCTATTATATTTAATGTTCTTTCCACTTCTGCAGAAAAATCTACATGTCCCGGCGTATCAATTAAATTAATTAATATGTCTTTATAAGTAAAGCTGAAATTTGAAGATTTTATAGAAATTCCCCTTTCTTTTTCAACCGGCAAAAAATCAGTTTGCGAGGTACCTTTATCAACACTTCCTAATGATTTTATTGAGCCACTAGTATAAAGAAAATTTTCTGTAACTGTTGTTTTACCAGCATCTACATGAGCAAGGACAGCAATATTTCGGATTTTTTTAACCATATTGTTTCAAAAATGAACAAACTTACAAAAAGTACTTAATATGCCTAAAATTATGAGTATTTATAGCTGTTAATAAGTCAATAATTAACTACTATTCACTGTACTGTATGCGATATATTGCAGCTTCCTATTTCAATAAATAAATAAGTTTAAAAAAATGTAAAATTAAATTGATTGATATTTACATTTACTGTATATTTGTACGAAATAAGTTATATATTACATATTTCGTATATTATTACATGGAAAGTATAGAAGACAAAAAACTGTTAAACATTCTGATTGCTGCAAAAGAATTATTCTGGAAATATGGCATTAAGCGTGTAACTGTTGAAGAAATTTGCAGGGAAGCTAAGGTCAGCAAAATGACTTTTTATAAATTCTTCTCAAACAAAAAGAAACTGGCTGAGGCTATTATTGACAAAGTAGTTGGAAAATCGTTAAAAGAATTTAGAGAATTAGTTGAGAGTGATAAAACGTTTCAGGAAAAGATTCAGCAAATGCTTGTTATGAAATTAGAGGGAACCAAAGACATAAGCCTTGAGTTTATTAACGATCTTTATAAAAATAAGGACTTAGGCTTGCACCTTAAAATGGAAGAAATAGGAAAAGAATCAATGCAAATATTCATTGATTTTCTTGAAGATTCTAAAAAGAAAAAACTTATACGCAAAGAGGTTCGCATTGAGTTTATACTTGCTTATACGAATAGCGTTACACAAATGATGGAAAATCCTGAATTATTGAAAGTTTATGAAAAACCTGAAGATTTAATTATGGAATCGTTAAACTTTTTGTTTTATGGCATTCTTCCTATTAATGAACAAAGTAATTAATGAGAAAAGCAATAAAATATATTGTAATATTAATGTCACTTAGTGTTGAATCTTTTGCACAAACTTTTGATTTTAGCGGACAGCTTCCGTTGTGGACAACCATAAACCCGAAAGAGCCGGTTCAAATTCAAACCGGAGTTCGTTATATTCCTGAATTTTCGTTTAAAAAGCCAATTAAAAAAAAATATTCTTTCGATGGCGAGCTGTCAGTCAACTCATACATTACAAGCCTTTATTATAATGATTCAATTCAAATTAATGAGAAATTAAAGCCATACCGGATATGGATACGCTTTTCAACAGAACAATTAGAAATACGTGCCGGCTTACAAAAAATAAATTTCGGTTCGGCTATGATATTACGTCCATTAATGTGGTTCGATAAAATTGACCCGCGCGACCCGTTACAATTAACCGAAGGCGTTTATGGAATTTTAGGGAAATATTATTTTTTGAACAATGCCAATATATGGCTTTGGGGCTTGCTTGGAAACGATGAATTAAAAGGGTGGGAGTTTTATCCAAGCAACAAGAATAAGCCCGAATATGGCGGAAGAGTACAAATACCTTTCTTTACAGGGGAAATTGCCGGTAGTTTTCATCATAGGGAAATTGACAAAAGCAATACTATTTATAAAGGATATTTTGGCAAGGATAAATTTACTGAAAACCGGTATGCTTTAGACTTTAAAATAGATGAATTAGTCGGATTATGGTTTGAAGGTACTATAAACCAGAAAAATATAGATACTTTAGCTATTACAAAAACAATAAACATCGGATTAGATTATACTTTTAATGTAGGTACGGGACTTAGCATTACTTCGGAGTTTATCTGTTTTGATAATTCAAATAAAATAAGTGAAACCGGAAACCAACTTTCGCTTTGGGCTACATCGTTAAATTATTCTTTTAATATTATAAACAGTGTATCAGGAATACTTTATTACGATTTTGTCAACAATGATTTGTACAGATTTTTAAACTTTTCCTGGACATACGATAAGTGGAACTTTTATGCCATTGCCTTTTGGAATCCTGATAAGTTTCAGATTTATAGTAATTTAGGTGAAGTAAGCCTTTATACAGGTTACGGTTTTCAGCTAATGGCAGTTTTTAATCATTGATAGATAGATTGATAGACTTGAAGAATCAAGAAATATGACAACAAAACTCGAAACACTAAACTCACAGATTACATTTCACTGCTCACGAGTCGCAATAAATTATAACTCAAATACATAGCTCAAAACTCGCTAATCACGATTTACAAATCACAAATAAAGGAGGTAAAATAATGGAACAAAATTCAATTGTCACTATCTCAGATTTAGTAAAACGCTTTCCGGTCGGGAAAAGTTTTTTTACGGCTCTGAATGGAATTAACCTAACATTTAATAAGGGCCAGTTTGCAGGTGTTGTAGGGCCAAGTGGTTCGGGTAAAACCACACTCTTAAATATTATTGGCTCTCTCGATTCGCCAACCGTTGGCAGTGCAATAGTGCTAAATGAGGAAGTAAGCAAGCTTAGCACAAAAAAAGCGGCTGTTTTACGCCGAAAACATCTTGGCTTTATTTTTCAAACCTATAATTTGCTGCCTGTTTATACGGTGTTTGAAAATATTGAATTTCCTCTTTTATTATTAAATATGCCGGCTTTGGAAAGAAAAAAAGCAGTTTTAGATGCCCTGGAATGGGTTGGATTAACTGACAAAATTAAGTCGCGTCCGGCACAGCTCTCAGGTGGCGAAAGCCAACGTGTTGCCATTGCACGTGCAATGGTGAAAAAGCCTGAATTAGTTCTTGCCGACGAACCTACTGCCAATTTGGATGCAGAAAACTCACATCATATATTGCAAACAATGGAAAAACTAAACGATGAATTGAAAACTACTTTCATTTTTGCCACCCATGACGATAAGGTCATAAAATACCTGAAACGCAAAATACGCCTTGAAGATGGTAAAGTTGTATCGGATGAAATAATAAACAATTTATAAAACGAGTGTTATGTTAGCAATAAAATTAGCATATAGAAACCTGATTGGCGCAGGCTTGCGAACCTGGCTCAATGTTTTTGTGTTGTCTCTTTCTTATGTTCTTATCATTTATTTTAACGGTTTAATGGATGGTTTTAACATACAGGCAAAAACCGATACCATTGCTTGGGAAATTGGCGATGGCGTTTACTGGCATAAAAACTACAATGCTTACGACCCGTTTACTTTGGAAGAAGGGCATGGAATAATTCCTGAAAGTTTAAATTATGCTGTAAATAAAGGAACTTTATCGCCAATCTTAATTTCACAGGCAACTATATATCCTGACGGACGATTACAAAGTGTTTTATTAAAAGGAATTGGCACTGAGCAAAAAGTATTGAAAATTCCATCTCAATCTTTAAGTGTGGAAACAGAAGAAATTCCTGCTTTAATAGGTAAAAGAATGGCGGCTAATACAAAACTGAAAAAAGACGATGTTGTTACACTCAGATGGCGGGATGCACAAGGCACATTTGACGCTGCCGAAATTAAAATTGTAAATATTTTCGACAGCAATGTTCCAACAATTGATATGGGCCAGATTTGGATTCCTTTAAAAGAAATGCAAAAAATGAAACAAATGCCTGATGAAGCTACCATTATTGTAAAATCTAAAGAATTTAATAAGAAAATTAATGATGATAACTGGGTATTTAAAGGCCATACTTTTTTATTGGAAGATATTACCAAGTTAATTAAAACCAAGAAAATTGGAAGTTCATTCTTTTATATTATCATAATGGCACTTGCTATGTTAGCTATTTTCGACACACAGGTTTTATCAATATTCAGGCGGCAAAAAGAAATAGGAACTTATATTGCACTTGGAATGACCCGCTCGCAGGTAGTTGGGCTGTTTACTGTTGAAGGTTCTTTTCATGCAATTTTAGCTGCAATTGTTGGTGCTGTTTACGGAATTCCGCTATTAATGCTGCAAGCCATTAACGGTTATCCAATACCTGAAGGTGCCGACAATATGGGAATTGCTGTTGGCAAAGCAATTTATCCTGTTTACGGCCTCGGGCTTGTAATTTCTACTATAATAATCGTATTTCTAATAACAACCATCGTTAGTTATCTACCGGCCAGGAAAATTTCAAAAATGAACCCAACTGACGCTATAAAAGGAAAAATACAATGATAAAATTTATATTTAAAGGACTATTAAGAGACCGCGGAAGAAGTACTTTGCCAATTCTTGTGGTAACACTTGGTGTAATGCTTACTGTGTTTTTGTATTGTTATCTGCTTGGCGTAATGGGAGATATGATTACTTTTAATGCTAATTTTTCAACCGGGCATGTTAAAATAATGACACGTGCTTACGCTGAAAATGTTGACCAGATGCCAAATGACCTCGCACTGTTGAATGTATCAGAACTTATTGATTCTTTACATCATGATTTTCCAAATATGAAATGGGCTGAACGTATAAAATTCGGCGGACTAATTGATGTGCCTGATTCTAATGGTGAAACCCGGATTCAGGCAACTGCTTTTGGAATAGCTGCTGACTTACTTACAAAAAATAGTGAAGAAATAAAACGCTTAAATTTGAACAAAGCATTAGTTAGTGGCCGGTTTCCGGAAAAATCGGATGAGATTCTTTTAAGTAATGATTTTGCTAAGAAAATGGAAATTGGAATAGGACAAACTGTTACACTAATTACTTCAACAATGAATGGCGAAATGTCAATTCAAAATTTTGTTGTTTCAGGAACAATTAAATTTGGCTCTCCTGTACTTGACAGGGGGGGGATAATTGCTGACATAAGAGGAATTCAAAATGCTTTAGATATGGAAAATGCATGTGGCGAGATTTTGGGTTATTTAAATACTGAAGTTTATTACGATGAAGCCGCCAAAAATGTTACTGATAAGTTTAATAGTAAGTACAGCAATCCGGATGATGAATTTTCACCAATTATGAAAAGATTGAAAGACCAGGCTTTCCTTGCAACATATCTTGATATGGTTGATGCAATGCAAGGTATTGTAAT
Organism: Chlorobiota bacterium; assembly: GCA_013152655.1. Taxonomy (GTDB): domain Bacteria; phylum Bacteroidota; class Bacteroidia; order Bacteroidales; family B39-G9; genus JAADFW01. The sequence goes on along the minus strand of JAADFW010000232.1, from coordinate 426 downwards.
TACAATTTTTATAATCATAATGTCTATTGTGTTATGGAATACAGGATTAATTGGTGGTTTACGCCGTTATGGCGAAGTTGGCATTCGCCTGGCAATGGGCGAAGAAAAAGGACATATTTATAAATCTATGATTTATGAATCAATCCTTATTGGTATTATTGGTTCAATAATTGGTACTGCCTTAGGCTTGTTTTTTTCTTACTTAATGCAGGAAATTGGAATTGATATTAGCGGCATGATGAAAAACAACACCATTATGATGCAATCGGTTATTAGAGCTAAAATTACACCACCGGCTTTTTATATTGGCTTTATTCCCGGAATATTTTCAATTGTAATAGGAACCATGTTAGCCGGAATAGGCATATATAAACGTAAAACAGCGCAATTGTTTAAAGAATTGGAAGTTTAGTAAAGGGTGAAAGG
>JAADFW010000231.1 GCA_013152655.1 Chlorobiota bacterium | reverse complement strand
TCTAAAATTCTTGAACTATTGTCTATTTCATTTATAACAGGATTTAAAAAATCACAATACCAAGGGGCCTCTTGAAGATTTGAAAAAAAAGTTGAAAAGCTCATATTTATTAACAGTATATGGTGTATACTTAGTTTGATAAAAAAATTAATTTACAACAATTTGAACTATTTATAAAACAAAATATTACAATTACAGATAAATTAACGGAATGAAATAATAAAAGTACCAACTTTAAAATTATTCATTATAGCAGAACTAAAAAAGCTTAACCCGGAAAATTCATACAATTCACTTCTCTTTTACATGAATAGCGGGTTAATGATTCTAAATCTATCGCTAAGAGGAGTTACAAAACAATATAACTATTTGGCAATCTTTTTCTTTTACGAAAGGAATTGGGATTGATTAAAGTAATTTTAATTTTAGAATATTTGTAACAAAAGAAACTATTATATTAGTGGGATAATAAAATCAGTTATAAAATGCCTCGGTTAAGTATTGAAGAAAAAAGCCAAATTAAAATGCTTTCAAAAAAAGAATTAGAGAGTATTGTGATAAAACTAATGACAGAAAAAGAAAATTACAACTATGTACTTGTAAACTATCTTAATAAAGAAAAAGGAGAGCAAGATTTATTTGAAAAAGCCAAAATAGATATAGACAGTTTGCGTGCTAAAAGATATAAAGGGTTTTCGGAACAACTACAATTGGCAAATTTAATAAGTGCTTGTGTAAAAAGAATAAATGAATTCACTAAAATCTCAAAGAAAAAAAATCTTGAAGCCGATTTAATACTTTATGTTCTTGATATCCCTTTTTCATTACCGAATAATTTTTTTGGAACTTGTTTTACTCAATTTGATTATAAAACAGGTTTATTATTAAAACGGCTAATAACATTGGTAACAAAAAAACTACATGAAGATTACAGAATTGAATATATTGATATTATAAATAATTATCTTAAGAGATTACACGATACTTCAGATCATCTCGATTTTATTTATGAAATGCCTAAATCTATTTGATATAAATTCATAATACAATTTAACCAGCTTGGCAACTCACCGGTTTATAGCTTATATAATTTACAGAAAAGACTTATTAAAATAAAAAATAATGAAATACAAAGCAGATAAAAACAGATATTCTCATTTTGAATACAACCGATGTGGGAAAAGTGGCTTACTTCTGCCTCCAGTATCACTGGGATTGTGGCATAATTTCGGATTTGTCGATGATTTTAAAAAAGCTGAAGAAATTGTAACATTTGCTTTTGATAAAGGAATAACACATTTTGACCTGGCAAACAACTATGGCCCTCCGGCTGGTTCAGCCGAAAGTAATTTTGGAAAAATTTTAAAAAATCAACTGGCTGCTTATAGAGATGAAATAATTGTATCAACAAAGGCAGGTTATTATATGTGGGAAGGGCCTTACGGCGAATGGGGCTCAAAAAAAAATATAATTTCCAGTGTAAACCAGAGCTTAAAAAGACTTAATTTGGATTATGTTGATATTTTTTATTCACACCGTTTTGACCCCAATACACCCCTGGAGGAAACAATGCATACACTTGATTTGATAGTAAAACAAGGAAAAGCACTTTATGTAGGTGTTTCAAATTATAGTGTTGAAAATACAATAAAAGCTTATGAAATATTAAAAAAGATGCATACGCCGTTTGTCATTCATCAACCAAAATATTCCATGCTTTACCGCTGGGTTGAAGATGAATTATTAGATATGCTGGAAGAAAAAGGGTTAGGTTGCATTTGTTTTTCGCCACTTGCACAAGGTATTTTAACAAACAGGTATCTTAACGGAATACCTGATGATTCAAGAGCTAAAAAGAAAGATAGTTTTTTACACGAAAAAGATATAACAGCAGAAATACTGAGTAGAATAAAAGCTTTAAACAATATTGCCAGCAGGCGTGAACAATCATTGGCTCAAATGGCTTTATCATGGATTTTAAAAGATAAAAGAATTACATCGGTTTTAGTAGGTGCAAGTTCAACAGCCCAATTGGCAGACAATTTAAAATGTATTAATTCTGTTCCATTCACAGATGAAGAATTAAGTGAAATTGATCAGGCATTAAATTAAAGTGGCTGAATAACAGTAAAAATAAAAGAAGTTATTTTACTCAAGTTTTACTATCTTTTTGGTTACCGAAAACTGATTTGTATTAATTTTACATAAGTATATTCCATTAGGTAAAGTTTCAATTTTTAGTGTTAATAAATGTATTCCTGAGTTGATTTTTTTGTTACTTAAGGTTTTTATAAACTTACCCTGATTATCAAAAACATTAATTGTAACCTGACTTTCTTTTTGTAGTTTAATTAAAATTTTAGCGTTTCTGTTTGTTGGATTTGGATAAACTAAAACATTTTCTACAGGTTTAACATTATTTTTTGGTTCCTCGTTATTTACATAAACTATACTTGGTAATTCTCTTCCATTTGGCAACGCATCGCCGTTTTTATCAGTAAGGTAAATATTTACCCAATCAGGACGCGCAGGAACATTATTTGATTCAACCATAGTACTCCATTCTTCATCTGTCATTCTATAAAAACCACCTGTAATCTTTTCGTAATATGACATAACCGGGCCAATAAAAGCCATTGGCCTATTATTGTACGATGGTGATTTTGCCAGAAATATACCAAGGTTTACTTTCCCGACTGCTGCATGCAAAACCTTACCAACCATATTGCCAGATGAATCACTTGGCTGCGTATGTATATCGGCAATAAGAAAATTTTTATTCACTATTTCATACATATCATAATATAAATAAGGATACCAACCTTCATAAGGCGGAGAACAATCTTCATTGCCTTCAACCAACATGTTTTTTAAAAAATCAATTTCAGTTTCATCAAAAGCTTCACCATTCAATTCTTTTTCAGAGATAATTTTTAATTTATTCATTGTTTCTTTAAAATTACTAAAAAAGCTACCTGCGTGCGAGAAATTACCTCCTAAATCATTAAAAAAAGTACCTGCATTATCAGCAAAAATAGCTATAAGGTTATAAAACTCAGGATTTGGCTCAACAAACGAATGAGGGTAATTACACATGGCAACTCCTGTATAAGATGGTTTGGCGTATAACAAATTGTCATGCCGTAATTGTGTCCATGAGGCAAGTTGTGTATTTAATTTCTCTTGTTGCCATGCTGCTGTTTTCATAAAAACAGGATAATTAGTAAGCTCATTGGGCGTAACCAGTTTTTTTATTGCACCAAGCCATGTTGAATATAAGTTAGTTTCCCAATATTCATCAGTATAACTATCAACAAGGTACCTTAAGCCGGCCAATTGCGATGAATATGGATAAATGCTAATTTCATCTTCCAAAAGAGGCAAAGCATTTTCATTTCCCAGTACAAACATAGCATCTAACGGGTCAGGCATCAAGCGTACCACTTTATGATCTTCATAAATAATACGGTCGTAAACAACATTAGACAAAATATATGAATCAAGAATAAACCGTTGGCCTGAAAGTTTGTATGAAACCGGTAAAATATCAGGCTCAGAACTAAATGGGTTGACAATAAAAATACTTGACAAAATTCTTTGTCCACTTTCTGCATATGAGTTGAACAGAGTTGTTTGTAAGTTATTAAAAACCGAATCATTAAGAATTTGAGTAGCATCGGTAATATGTAATTCTGTTAATATATCTTCAAATTCATTACTTGTCAAATTATCGCTTTCACCAACTAAATAATTAATAATATTATTATTTTGCTGTAGTAATTCTTTGTTTTCAGATAATTCAATAAGTTCATTTAGTAAACAAGCAGATATATTTGTACGTTTTAACATATTGTCTGTCCATGTCAGAGTTTGAGGAGGTTGTGTTAAAAGAAAATCAATTCTGCCGAGCCACATCATAGTCTTAAAATAAGGTTCAAGAGAAGCTCTCCACCCTTCTAAAACTTCCCAATTATCAACATAATGGCCACGTACTTTAAATTGACTAAAATCTATAAGCCTTGTTATTGAATCATTAACAAAAAGTGATATTGAAACCATGGTTTCATTTTGAATATAATCCCAAATTTCAATAACTTTTTCCTGATTAATTAAATGAGAATTATAAAGAGAGTCATTTATAAGAGAATAAGCAATGGTTGTATATAAATCAACGTCTTCAAGTGATTTTTGAATGGTTGTATCGTTATTATATTTTTCAAGTAATTCCGGTACATTAAAATATAATGAATCAATAAAAAGTTCAAGATTTGGAGACATAATATAAAGTTCTAAATTTTGAAGCAATTTGTCATAAGATGAATGTAATGCTTGTAAAATAGCATCGGTAGATAAAAAAACCGGCATATCTTTAACATATACATCGTCTAACGCATTAGCAAACTGGCCGTAACTTAATCTTTCACTTACCACAAAATAATTGGTTTCAAGTTTGGTAATTTCATCTTCGGTAAGTTCAAATTTTTCAACAATTGAATCAAGGTATAAATGATCCCAAATGCTAATTTCTCTATCCATTCCCTTATAGTATTGATGTTTTAAAGGATACATTTCTATCAAATCATCAAATAACATGTTTTTCGTACTATTCAGGAACTCGTTATAAGAGGTAGTATCAAAATTAACCTGGGCAGTTGCAATGGTTAAGTTGAAAAGAAATGTAATGCAAAGAATTAATTTAATTTTTGTTTTCATTTTTTAAAGTATTGATCTGTAATAATTTTTGTAGGATTAAATTTACAGTAGAAATTACTCAATTCAAAAAAAAATACAAATAAATACCTAAAAGAAAAGCCACGAATGCATAAAAATATTTATACATTCGTGGCTTATTCCCGGTAACCAAAAAGTTTAATAAATGACTAACAGACCAGATAAGGTTCTTTTGAAAAGTCTTTTATTTCGATGGTTATATTATTCAATATTTCCATGCTGTATCTAAGTTCACTTATAATTTTAAATTTTGATTTAGTAAAAAATCCGGCCATATTTTCAAATAAGTCAATATAGTAACTAATTCCTTCTTTCAGGTTTTGTACAAATGTTAACAGGTAATTTATTTGTTTATTATTCGTCAAATCAGTCGTTTCACTAATTTTCGATTTTATAAAATCTATATAAATATTTAATTCTTTTACAAACATATTAGGCCTGTCTGTTCTTGTAATCACATTTAGTTTTCCATAAATATGACTAATCATCTCTTTCATACTTATCTTTTTTGAAAAATATGCCATATTAGGCCCCGGACAAACTGAAACTCCCGCCCCTTCAACTTTAGTATTCAAATTATTAACAAGCAGTGCTGATGTTCCTAAGCCAACGCAGATACATGATTTATCAACAATTTTTTCGTACTCAGCCTCATAATTATCGGCAGAAAGATTTTTCTCATCAAGTTCTTTTAGTTTTAAGTACTGATATTGACGTGAAGCTGTACAAATACTTTTTTCTGAGAATTCACTGTTTAAAGCAACATATTTTTTAGGACACTTACTCCCAGGTTTACCAATAGAAACTAATGATAGTTTTTCCATATCCTTTGTATTGCCTCTTAAGCTGTTAAAGGGTACACCTAAGGGTGAAATATTGCTTAAGTATAAATCGTCTTCTTTTGCTTTTTTCAATTTTTCTAATGTAGAATTATCAACATTGGTTACTTCCGGAACTAACAAGAAAGGAGTTCCCCAACCTATTGAATCTAAATTATAATGATTTAATAAAAACTGCTGCTCTTCAGCAGTACCAACACCACCTTGTGCGGTTATTTTAATAGGTAAAACTTTATTAGGAATAATATGCTTTTTCTGAGTTAATGCATTAACCAATACTTCATGCAAAGTTTGAATTAATTCTAATCTTTTATCTCTAAACTCTTCCAAAATTGGCCCAATAAGATAACCGTCGCTTGCAAAGGCATGGCCACCGCAATTTAAGCCCGATTCAATTCTATATTCAGAAATCCATAATCCTTTTTTTGCCAGAAATTTGCCTTGAATTAAAGCTGAGCGGTAATCACTAACTTTCAGAACAATTTTCTTTTTAATATTTCCGCTTTCATCAGGGTAGAAATCCTGAAAATTCTCCATATAGCCATATAATCGAGGGTTCATTCCGGCAGAAAGTATGATAGACGAACTTAAGTCACTATTTGCATATCCTCTTAATGCTGCATGTGCATCATTATATTCTGTTGGTAATTTTTCATTTTTCAGATAATTAACCTTGTCAACTTTAGTCATTATATTAACATCAATACTTCCAACAGACAAGTTATTTTCTATCCAGCTTTCAATATCATTCAGGTTTGGATTACTTTGAGTAAAGCGTTTGAAATCTTCTTTAATTTTTGAACCGTCAGGCAGCATATTCAAATATTCTTTGGCATTATTACCTTTTGAAGTTGCCGTTCTTTTTAATTGTTCAAATTTCCGTTCCGTAAGGTTTTTAATCAAATTAAGATAAGCAGTAATTCTCTTAGCTCTAAAATCTTCTTTTTCTTTTGTAATTTCAATATATGGAATATCATATTTTTCGCAATACATTTTCCTGAGTTTTTCAAGCAAACTGTCATCAACTAATGAAATTGTTGAATCTATACCATATTGGGCAACCTTTAAAGGAGTATCAATTGTAAATCCTATTCCCATAACCGGTATATGAAAAGAATGTGCATTTATCATTTTTCTTACATATTATGTTTATGAATAGTAACACTTCAGCCTAATTTTTTAATACAATTACGTTGAATGTTGCTTTTTTTTAAACAACAATGTTAAAAGTTATAAGGTAACCTGTAAAAAAAAAGGGATATTTTTACAGAAATAGGGATAAAATCCGGTTTTTCTGGACGAAACCTATTGATATATGGCGAATGCTATTCGCCAACTAAGTCATGCCAATAGCTTCTTTTACTTTAATAATGTACTGTTGCGATACAGGAATTTCTTCATTATAATTGTTTATTGTAAGCCTGTATCCTTTGTAACTTCTGCTTAAATTTTCAACATGTTTCCGGTTAACAATACAAGTTCTGTGGCAACGAAAAAAATCGGTATAAATATGTAATTGCTCTTCAATATTTTTTAAAGTAGTGCGTAGCAATTTGTTCTTTAATTTACCCTCTTCCATGAAGACAATTTTAACATAATTATCAGCTGAATTTATGAAGAGTATTTCATTAAGTTTTACCTTCAGTTTTTCGGTTTTACTATCTGAAAAAAAAGTTTCTTCAATATCTTCTTCATTCTTATTATCCTTGTTATCAGGAGATAAATTTGCTAATTTCTTATTCTCTTCAGTTAGAAAATTTATTTGTTGAAGCAATATTTTATATTCTTTGTAAATCTTTAAAATAGCTATAGGAACAAAACTTATTAATGCAATTTTAAAGATGAGAAAAAATGACATTTGAACATTACCTACATACCTGATATAAAACACATAAGCTGCAGTGTTAACTATCAATATAGTACTATATACCAATACATTAGGGTTGTTTTTCCATTCTTTAAAGTCAAAAGTTTTTGGAAATAATTGTGGTAAAATCAAATTAATAGTAACTAACAATAAAAAAGTAATTGCGCTTAACCCGGCAATAAATACCAATTTATTATTAAATTCAAGCTCTATCACAAAAGGTTGAAAAAAAAGAATAAATAAAAATATTCCCAGGCTAATATTGAAATATAACTTAGCTCGTTCTATTATGCTTTTATCTTTTGGCATTCTTTCTATCAGAAGCATTAGCTTAAAAGGATTTTTAGGATTATAATGATGTATTAAAATTCAAAGTTAATTAATTAGCGGATTTGACAAATATAAATTATATCTTATCCATCATCCACTCCCTTGCATTTACAAAAGCTTGCATCCAGGGGGTTATATCTTCTTTTAGCCTCTCTTCAGGATAATTGGCACATTGCCAGGGAAAAAATGCACGTTCTAAATGGGGCATCATTGCCAAATGGCGGCCATCTTCAGAACAAATTGCTGCCGTTTTAAAATCAGAACCGTTCGGGTTTCCCGGATACTGTTCGTAACTATATTTCAGAGGAATATGATAATCTGTTTCAGCTTTGGGAAGTTTAAATTTGCCCTCGCCATGAGCTACCCATATACCCAGTTTCATTCCTTTCATATTTTGTAGCATAACTGAACTATTTTCTAAAATCTCAACACTTAAAAATGCCGATTCAAATTTACCCGAGTCGTTATGTAGCATTTTAGGTTTTTGTTTATGTTCAGGATAAACCAAATCCAATTCAACCATCAATTGGCAGCCGTTACATACGCCCAGGCTTAAAGTGTCGTTACGTTTGTAAAAGTTTTCGAGTGCAATTCTTGCCTTTTCGTTATATTTAAAAGCGCCTGCCCATCCTTTGGCCGAGCCCAGAACATCGGAATTTGAAAAACCACCAACAAAAACAATCATTTTTATATCTTCAAGAGTTTCACGCCCTGAAATTAAATCGGTCATGTGTACGTCTTTCACATCCATTCCGGCCAAATACATTGCATAAGCCATTTCTCTATCTCCGTTTACTCCTTTTTCGCGAATAATTGCTGCTTTAATTCCGGTTTTATTTTCCCGTTTTGCATCAATTCCGAGCGATTTAAAAGTTCCCTTAAAATTATTGAACCGGAATTCTATTTTTTGGTTTTTATAGTTCTGAAATCTTACTCTTGCCAGGTTTTTAGCGGTTTGTTTATCATCTAAAAGGTAAGATGTTTTAAACCAAATATCACGTAGTTTATTAATATCGAATTTGAATGATTGATTGAAATTATTAAGAACTATCAACCTTCCGACATTTGGCTTACCAATTTCTGTAAAATGAATTTTATTCTCAGTTAAATAATTTTCAACATAATCATTTTCAACCTGGATAATAATTCCCGGGTTTTCACTAAAAAATAATTTCACATTATCTGGTTCACCAAGTCCGGTTAAATCAATATTCAAACCAAGGTTTTCGGTGGCAAAACACATTTCAAGCAAAGTTGTAATCATACCTCCTGCTGAAATATCATGTCCGGCCAGAATTTTTTCTTCGCTAATCAAATTCTGAATTATATTAAAGGCTTTTTTAAAATAAGCTCCATCTTTTACTGTTGGCACATTATCTCCCAGTTTATTCATGATTTGGCCAAAACTGCTTCCTCCAAGTTTTCTTTCATCTTTAGAAAAATCAATATATAAGAGTTTTGAGTTAAGGTTATTTTTTAAAACAGGTTCTATAATTCTCTTAATACTATTAACTTCTGCCGATGCAGAAATAATAACAGTACCGGGAGAATACACTACATCATTATCATATTTTTGTGTCATTGAAAGCGAGTCTTTTCCTGTTGGAATGTTAATACCCAGTTCAAGAGCAAAATCTGAAGCTGCTTTTACAGCATTGTAAAGGCGAGCATCTTCACCTGCATTCTTTGCCGGCCACATCCAGTTTGCAGAAAGCGAAACGCTTTTCATTTTGTTGCTTAACGGTGCCCATATAATATTGGTTAATGCTTCTGCAATAGCATTTACCGAACCTGCTTTAGCATCAATTAAGGCAACTGCAGGCGCATGGCCAAGCGAAGTTGCTAATCCGTATTTCCCACGGTAGTCAAGAGCAATAACTCCCAAGTTATTTAATGGAAGCTGTATCTCCCCGGCACATTGCTGTTTAGCTATTCTTCCGGTTACTGAACGGTCAACTTTGTTAGTTAACCAGTCTTTACAGGCTACTGACTCCAATTGTAAAACTTGTTCTATATACTCCTCAAGTTTCTGCTGATTGTATTTTACAGGTTTATAATTTTCTTTAGTATTCTTATCAGTCAAAATAGTTTTTGGCGGGTTTCCAAACATGTCAGCCAAATGTAAATCAATACATTTTTCACCGGTTTTTGAATGTTCAAATACAAAACGGTAATCTTTAGTTACTTCTCCAACAATATAAAGTGGTGCCCGTTCGCGTATAGAGATTCTTTTCAATTCTTCAATATTTGATTTTTTTACCACCAATCCCATTCTTTCTTGCGATTCATTGCCAATAATTTCCTTAGCTGACAAGGTAGAATCACCAACAGGCAGCTTATCAATACAAATTTTTCCGCCTGTTGCTTCAACTAATTCCGATAAGCAATTTAAATGTCCGCCTGCTCCATGATCGTGGATGGAAACTATCGGGTTTTTATCAGCTTCGGCTAAAGCCCTAATAGCATTATACACGCGTTTTTGCATTTCGGGATTAGCGCGTTGCACGGCATTCAGTTCAATACCACTATTATATTCGCCCGTGGCAACAGATGAAACAGCACCGCCGCCCATTCCAATCCGGTAATTATCGCCACCCATTACAATAATTAAATCACCTTTTTCAGGAATATCTTTTTCTGTGTCTTGCTTTTTGCCAAAACCAATACCGCCTGCAAGCATTACTACTTTATCGTAACCTTGTATTTTATTATTTTCAACATGCTCAAAAGTAAGCAGGCTCCCACAAATTAGAGGTTGTCCAAACTTATTGCCAAAATCACTGGCACCATTCGATGCTTTAATTAAAATATCTTCCGGTGTTTGATAAAGCCATTCACGGGCTTCAATATTTTTTTCCCACGGCCTTCCACCGTTTAAACGCGGATACGAAGTCATATAAACTGCAGTTCCTGCAATAGGCAAAGCTCCTTTACCTCCTGCAATTCTATCGCGTATTTCTCCACCGGTTCCTGTTGCAGCACCGTTAAAAGGTTCAACCGTAGTTGGAAAATTGTGCGTTTCTGCTTTTAATGAAAGAATGGTTTCAATTTCTTTTGTTACAAAAAAATCAGGCTTATCCTGAGTAGCCGGAGCAAATTGTTCCACTTTAGGCCCGGTGGCAAATGAGCAGTTATCTTTATAAGCCGAAACAATTTTATTTTTATTTTGCAGGGTAGTTTTTTTTATTAATTGAAATAAGGTTGAATCTTTTTTTTCTCCGTCAATAATAAAAGTCCCGTTAAAAATTTTATGGCGACAGTGCTCTGAGTTTACCTGTGAAAATCCAAAAACTTCGCTATCGGTAAGTTTGCGGTTTAGTTTATTACTCAAATTCTCTAAATAACTAATCTCTTCGTTATTCAATGCCAATCCTTCCTGTTTATTATATGCCTTAATATCTTCAACTTCAATAATGGAATCCGGTTTTTTATCAATACTAAATATTTCTTGATTTAATTCCTTATAAAGAACCTGTAACATGGGATCGTAACCAGCTATTTCAGAACTAACCTTAAAAAACTCCTCAATTCTTGTTATTTCAGCAATTCCCATGTTTTGTGTAATTTCTACTGCATTAGTGCTCCATGGTGTAATCATTTCTTTTCTCGGCCCAACAAAAAATCCTTTTAATTCTGAAGTTTCAATTAATTCTGACCGGCCAAATAGCCAGTTCAGTTTTTCAATATCAGAAGGTAGAATTTTTCGTAATGATTGAACTGCAATGACACTTTTGTTGGATATTTCAAAGAAAAAAATCATAATTTTGAGTAGATGAAGATTGACAATAATGGGAATACTAATATCTTAACATAAATTTTCTGCAAAAATAGAAAATTATAAGCATAATTTCCGGCATTGCCATAAGCAGTTATAAACGAAAATGGTTAATAAAATAGTAAATTGTGAGTTATAAGCAGCAAACCAAATTAGAAATAACATATAGGTTTACAGAGTATATCTCCTTGCCACCAATTATAATCATTACGTTCGTTTAATATAACCGTTGGGCTTACCTCCCACATCTTAACGTTTACCAATTACTTATCATAATTCATCGTTCACAAATCCACATATCTATATTTCTATAATTGTTTGTTATATGATACAAAAAAACTAAATTTGAAACCTTAAAATAATATATCTAAAACAAATAAATAAATGAGTGTATTAGTAAATAAAAATTCAAAAATAATTATCCAGGGATTTACAGGTAGCGAAGGTTCTTTTCATGCCTCCCAAATGATTGAATACGGAACAAATGTAGTTGGTGGTGTAACGCCGGGTAAAGGTGGCCAGCAACATCTTGACAAACCAGTTTTTAATACTGTTGAAGATGCAGTAAAAAAAGTTCAGGCAGACACATCCGTAATATTTGTGCCTCCTGCCTTTGCAGCTGATGCTATTATGGAAGCTGCTGATGCAGGAATTAAAGTTATTATTGCTATAACTGAGGGTATTCCAACAAGCGATATGGTAAAAGTAAAAGAATTTTTAAAAACCAAAGATTGCCGTTTAGTTGGCCCTAACTGCCCGGGTGTAATAACTCCTGAAGAAGCTAAAGTGGGAATTATGCCAGGTTTCATTCATAAAAAAGGATCAATTGGCATTGTTAGCCGCTCAGGTACCTTAACCTATGAAGCTGTTGACCAAATAACAAAAGCAGGATTGGGACAAACAACCTGTATTGGTATTGGTGGTGACCCGATTATTGGAACCACAACCCTTGATGCTATTAAATTATTAATGGAAGATGATGAAACAAAAGGCATTATAATGATTGGTGAAATAGGAGGTAATATGGAAGCCGATGCTGCTAACTGGATTAAAGAGAATGGAACCAAGCCGGTAGTAGGATTCATTGCCGGGCAAACAGCACCAAAAGGCAGAAGAATGGGACATGCAGGAGCAATTATTGGTGGTTCTGACGATACAGCAGCTGCAAAAATGAAAATAATGCGTGAATGTGGAATTCATGTAGTTGAATCGCCTGCAGACATTGGAAAAAGAATGGTTGAAGTTTTAAAAAAATAAAAATCAGAAATCAAAATAGAATAAAGCTCCTTTTTTTGGAGCTTTTTTTTTAGATTGCCGTAAAATTTACACCATGCAAGCAACCAATCAACCATTAGCCGACCGTGTAAGGCCAAAATCTTTGGATGATTACTTCGGACAAGAACATTTGGTAGGTAAAAAAGCAATCTTACGAAATGCCATTGAATCGGGGAATTTGCCTTCAATGATCTTTTGGGGGCCGCCGGGTGTGGGCAAAACCACATTAGCTAAAATAATATCAAACCAACTTGAACGGCCATTTTTCACTTTAAGTGCAATTAATTCAGGAGTAAAAGATGTAAGAGAAGCCATTGATAAAGCAAAAAAACAACAGTTTTTCAATAAACCTAATCCGATTTTATTCATTGATGAAATTCATCGTTTTAGTAAATCACAGCAAGATTCTCTTTTAGGGGCTGTTGAACAAGGAATTGTAACTTTAATTGGTGCTACAACTGAAAACCCATCTTTTGAGGTTATTTCACCTTTGCTCTCGCGATGCCAGGTTTATGTACTTAAGCCTTTAAATAAAAATGAACTATTGGATTTACTTAATAGTGCTATTCAGAATGATTTTTACCTGAAAGAAAAAAAAATTGAAATAAAAGAAGACCGGGCAATACTAAGATATTCAGGTGGTGATGCGCGCAAATTATTAAACCTGATTGAATTAGTAGTTTCAACAGTAAATAAAAACAATATTAAAATTACCAATAAAGTTGTAACAGAAATAGTTCAGGAAAATCTGGCTGTTTACGATAAAAAAGGAGAACAACATTACGATATTATATCTGCCTTTATAAAATCAATTCGTGGTAGCGACCCCAACGCGGCTGTTTATTGGTTGGCAAGAATGGTTGAAGGTGGCGAAGACATTATGTTTATTGCACGAAGATTGATTATTCTGGCTGCCGAAGATATTGGCCTGGCTAACCCCAACGCACTTCTTTTAGCAAATGCTTGTTATCAATCTGTTCATGCGATTGGTTTTCCTGAAGCACGAATTATTTTGTCTGAAACGGCTATTTATCTCGCTAACTCTGAAAAAAGCAATTCTGCTTACATGGCCATAAAAAACAGTCAAAAACTTGTAAAAGAAACTGGCGATTTGCCTGTTCCGCTAGAATTAAGAAATGCTCCCACAAAGTTGATGAAAGAAATTGGCTATGGTGAAGAATATAAATATGCCCATAATTACGATAATCATTTTGCTAAAATGGATTTCCTGCCCGACAATATAGCAGGTAAAAATCTTTATAAATGCGGTGAAAATAAAAAAGAAAAGGAATTTAAAATTCGATTAAAATACCTTTGGAAGGATAAGTATAACTTTTAATACCGATTATATTTTTTAGAACCATATTTAAATAATCAAATTAAACTTAAATAATTAGAATGTAAAATTTATACTATTTTGTATCTTTATAAATAAAACTGATAATAATGATTGGAAGAATTACAAAACTAAAGTATAGAGAATCAGGCAACTTTTTTTTAATTGCTGGCCCCTGTGTGGTTGAGAATGAAAAACTAACTTTTGAAATAGCTGAAAAACTGGTAGCTATAACAGATAAACTAAAAATACCTTATATTTTTAAAGCATCATACAGAAAAGCAAACCGTTCAAGACTAGACTCTTTTAAGGGAATTGGTGATGAAAAAGCCTTAAAAATTATTAAAAGTGTAGGTGATACATTAAAAATACCTACTATTACCGATGTGCATACACCGCAGGAAACTGAATTTGCAGCTAAATTTACCGACATTCTTCAAATACCGGCTTTTTTGTGCCGGCAAACTGATTTACTAATTTCAGCAGGAAAAACCGGAAGATGGGTAAATATAAAAAAAGGCCAGTTTATATCTCCCGAAGCAATGCAATTTGCTGTTGACAAAGTTAAACAAACAGGCAATGTAAAAGTTATGGTTACTGAACGAGGCAATATGTTTGGTTACCAAGATCTTATTATTGATTTCAGAGGAATAGCAGAAATGAAAAAACTGAAAGTTCCTGTTGTACTTGATGTAACCCATTCTCTTCAACAACCAAATCAAAAAACAGGAGTTACCGGTGGCAAACCTGAATTAATTGAAACAATGGCCAGGGCAGGTATAGCTGTAGGTACTGATGGCTTGTTTTTAGAGACTCATCCAAATCCGGCAATTGCTAAATCTGATGGAGCAAACATGATTAAATTAGATAAAGTAGAAGATATTCTTAAAAGGCTTGTAAAGATTAGAAAAACTATAAATAGTTTTTAGTTAGTATGTTATATTAACAATAACAAATACCAATCATTACAATAAAAAGATAAGTAAAGAACAGGAATAAATTAATGTTTCTCACCATCTTCATGGTAGGTCATATCTATATGAAGATATTTTGATAAATGTTTTACTCCAATATAAAATGGAATTGTATCTAACAAAGCCGCTGTCATTTTAAACACATAACTGGAAAGTATTAAAACCATCAACTGCTCAAAAACTTCTTTATTAGGATCAATGGGTATAGCATGAGCAAAATAATAAGTAACTAAAACAACAGATACAGAATCAACCATTTGGCTTGTTAATGTAGAACCATTGTTTCGAAGCCATAACATTTTGCCTTTTGTTAACTTTTTTAAAAAATGAAAAACATGAACATCAACAAACTGGGCTGTCAAATAGGCAATCATAGAAGCAGTAATTGCTCCAAAAGTTAATTTTCTGATTTCAAAAAATACTCTTCCATGAAATTCGTGTGGTGGCAAGCCTGTTTCCGGAATAATAGGAGGAATTGGAGGTAAAATTCCACCCAGCCACATTATGAAGAACACCCATATATTTAAGAATAAGCCCGTCCAAACTAATAAGTTAGCTCTTTTTTTACCATAAAGTTCACTTACAAAGTCTGTAACCAAAAATGTCATTGGATACGGTAAAATACCAACAAACATTTTAAATGGAACATGAACATCAAAAACAGTAAATGAGAGATCAATTACACGAGAAATGCCAATTATATTTAACATTGTAAGCGAGCCTAAAAATAAACCCGATAAAAAAAGGAAAACTATTTCCCTTCTCATACTATATTTTCGCTCTACTTTATCGCCAAAATCAAACATAAAATTTCTTATAATAGAATAACCAAATATAAACATAAATATATTATTGGCAAATAATGAGCAAATAATTATTAATTAGACAGAGCTAATAAAAACCTATGATTTTAAAACAAATAAAAGAACCAGCAGTATCTAATCTTATTATTTATTAAAGATTTA
>JAADFW010000230.1 GCA_013152655.1 Chlorobiota bacterium | reverse complement strand
TTGCCAATACAAATAGTCCTCCCATGATTCGTCGACAAATATATATTTCATGAATCTATGAGGTCTTTTTCAAATGAAGAATTATTTTTCAATTTATCAATCGCTGAATCAAGTCTTATTTCATTTATTCTTGATGATAATTCGTGTTGGGTTGCATTTAATGAATTATATTCATCTAATGAAATTACAACTACTCCAGAATCTTTACCTCGATTAATAATTAAGGTTTCAAAATTATCGATGACATTATCCAGATATTTTTTTATATTCTTTCTGAAGTCTGAAATTGATGTTGTTAACATATCAGTATTTATTTAGTACATTTAATTGTACAAATATACGTACATAAAACGTGAATTACAAATTTCTCTAATCTTAATTTTAATAGGGGGTAATAAATAAATAAAACGTATAAATTTTTGTTTCTTTAGCTAAAGAATATTTTTAATTGAGCGGATTATCTTATTTTTGTATTCTTATTTTTATCTAACACAAAAGAATAATGCAGAAAGAATTAACAAAAATTATTGTATTGCTGAGTAGCTCAAAAGTGGGTGAAAAAATTACCGTAAATGGTTGGGTGAGGACAAAACGTGAAAGTAAAAATGTAGCTTTTATTGCTTTGAACGACGGATCAACCATTAAGAATATTCAAATAGTTGCCGACAAAGAAATAATTTCGGAAGATATATTAGTAAAAATAAATACCGGAGCAGCAATTTCTGTAAAAGGAGAATTGGTTGAATCGAAAGGTACAGAGCAATCGGTTGAAGTAATTGCTGAAACAATTATTGTATTGGGTGAAGCCAATCCTGACGAATATCCTTTACAGCCTAAAAGGCATTCGCTTGAATTTTTACGCGAGAAAGCACACTTGCGCTTCAGGACAAATACTTTTGGTGCAATTACACGGATAAGGCATGCCATGATTTTTGCAGTTCATAAATTCTTTAATGATAAGGGCTTTTATAATATTCATACGCCAATTATTACCGGTTCTGATGCTGAAGGTGCCGGCGAAATGTTTCATATTTCAGTTTTTAATCCTGAAAATATGCCACTAAATGAAGATGGTTCTGTTAATTATGCAGAAGATTTTTTCGGAAAAGAAACTAACCTTACGGTGTCGGGCCAGTTAGAGGGCGAATTAGCTGCACTGGCAATGTCGAATGTATATACTTTTGGCCCTACATTTAGAGCTGAAAATTCAAATACTTCACGCCACCTGGCTGAATTCTGGATGATTGAACCGGAAATGGCATTTTACGACATTAATGATAATATGGACTTAGCAGAAGAAATGCTTAAATATTTGGTAAAATATGCTTTGGATAATTGTGCAGATGACTTACAGTTTTTAGAGAAAAGATTGATAGACGAGGAAAAATCAAAGCCACAAAACCAACGCTCTGAAATGGCATTAATTGAGAAACTAAACTTTGTATTGGAAAATGATTTTGTAAGAACAACTTATACCGAAGCAATTAAAATATTAAAAAATTCGAAACCTAACAAAAAGAAAAAATTTAATTTCATTATTGAAGAATGGGGAGCCGATTTGCAATCGGAACATGAACGTTATTTGGTAGAAAAGCATTTTAAAAAGCCTGTTATTTTAACCGATTATCCAAAAGACATAAAGGCTTTTTATATGAAACAAAATGATGATGGAAAAACTGTAAGGGCTATGGATATTCTGTTTCCGGGCATTGGCGAAATTATTGGCGGTTCGCAACGCGAAGAGCGTTATGATTATTTATTAAAAAGAATGCGCGAAATGAATATTCCTGAAAAAGAAATGTGGTGGTATCTTGAAACCCGTAAGTTTGGAACCGTAGTACATAGCGGCTACGGATTAGGTTTTGAGAGAATGATGCTTTTTGTTACCGGTATGGGAAATATCCGCGATGTAATCCCATTTCCGCGTACCCCTAAAAATGCGGAGTTTTAGCAAAAGGAGGCTGCCTGAAATATTGGGTATGTTGCTAAGCATCTCACAGATGCTTAGCAACTTTGGTAAAATCAATATTTTAATATGTATGTAGTAGAACTTGAAGTATTCCAACTTGCGACTTGTATAACGCTATCTATTCTTGAGCCTGTTCTGTAGAAGGTATTTATATAATCCTTTCCATCCCAACTGATTTTAGTTACATTATTTTCGTTAAAAGTTAAAAGGTAATCCAGTGCCCAATTATAAGGTGCCACATTAAATAAAAATTCAATTGTAAAAACTCTCATATTTATATCATTATAAAAAGGATTTGGCTCAGAATCATATTCAAGTATATAATTTGTAACAGTTGTTCCGTACGTTTTTTTTATTGCAGTTACGTTATTTCCGGTATATGTAAATTCATAAAACGTGTTAGTACCTTTATTAATTTGTTCAATTCTGTTATTTGCATCATATTCAAATGTGAATTCAGCTGTTCCTCCTTCAATTTTAGTAAGCACATCTCCGGTATAAGTTATTTTAATGGTTTTTGTACTACCGTTTGTCGTTTGTTTAATTTCGGTTACTACAGTTCCATCTTTAGTAAATGAATAAGTAGTAGCTGTATTGTCTGGTAAATAGAATTCTGTTATTACTCCCGATTCTTGAACAAAAAGAATATCTAATTGCTTAGAGTTGCCATTAACCCATTTTTCAAGGCCAACAATATCTCCGGATGAATTTGCTGATGTGTCGTCTGTGTCATTGGGATTAGTGATTTCTTTTTCGCATGAAATGCCTATTATGAACACAATTGCTAATAGTGTAATGTTAACTCTCTTCATTTTTTTACATTTTTGGTTTATAATTAATTTATGATAAAAGATTTTTACTTATTCTGTTATTTATTCTAAAGTTGGAATCTAAGAAATGCTATTTAAAATATATTAAGACCTTTATATCTTATATTGCCGATACAAAGTAAATTAAAAAAGCAGAATAAAAAAATAGGGTAATGAACGTAATTTACAATATCAGAAACTGCGTTTTCTTGCAAGTTTAATAGCTCAGTTATATTAAGCTTTTTAGTAATTGTATTTATTAACAAGTTATGTAGCTGAAAACTAATAGTTTCATGCTGAAAATTATCTTTTGAGTAATAAATGGGCTTAATAAGCTGTTTAATCTTCAATATTTTTTATAAATTGCTATTATAATGTAAGAGTGTCCCAAATAATATATTATATTGAGATTCAATGCTTAAGCAAAGATTACAGCAAAAATTATTACAGAAATTATCACCGCAACAGATTCAATTAATCAAGTTGCTTGAAGTTCCAACTATGCAATTGGAACAGCGCATTAAAAAAGAAATTGAAGAAAACCCGGCACTGGAAGAAGGAGCTGAACTTAGCGAAATGGAAGCCGGTATGGAAGATCAGGTTGAAGAAAATGAAATAAATGACCAGGATGAGTTTTCAATTGAAGATTATTTAGATGACGATGATATCCCTTCTTATAAATTAGCAAGTAATAACTATTCTAAAGATGATGAAAGGAAAGAAATTCCGTTTTCCGGGGGAACTTCATTTCATGAATACCTTGAGAGTCAATTAGGATTAAGAATTTTAACAGAAAGACAGCAAGATTTAGCATTATATATTATTGGAAATATTGACGATGATGGTTATTTACGCAGAAAACTGTCAGCTATTGTTGACGATCTGGCTTTTACGCAAGGCATTACCGCTAAAGAGGAAGAACTTGATGAAATATTGGAAATAATTCAGGATTTTGACCCGCCGGGTGTTGGCGCAACAGATTTACAAGAGTGTTTATTGTTACAAATAGAAAGAAAAATAGCAACTCCTGAATTATTGTTGGCAGAAAAGGTACTGCGTCATCATTTCAATGAATTTACTAAAAAGCATTACGAGAAAATAATTACCAAGCTTAAAATTACCGAAGAGGATTTAAAAGCAGCTATTGAAGAAATATTAAAACTGAACCCCAAACCGGGAAATTCTTTCAGCGACCAGCAGACAAAATCGTTTTTTCAGATTATTCCTGATTTTACCTTAGAAAATAATGACGGTATATTAGAGTTAAGCTTAAATTCACGAAACATACCTGAGTTACGGGTAAGCCGCACGTACCAGAATATGTTGCAGGATTATGCTGTAAATAGAAAAAACCAAAGTAAATCGCAAAAAGAAGCTGTTTCTTTTGTAAAACAAAAACTTGATTCTGCAAAATGGTTTATCGATGCAATTAAGCAAAGGCAAAATACCCTATTGCTTACCATGAATGCTATTATAGAATATCAGCGTGAGTATTTTGAAGATGGGGATGAAAAAAAGCTAAAACCCATGATACTAAAAGATATAGCTGAAAAAACAAATTTGGACATATCCACAATTTCAAGAGTTGCCAATAGCAAATATATTCAAACTGATTTTGGTATTTTTTCTTTAAAATCATTTTTCTCAGAGAGTATGCAAACAGAAAATGGAGAAGAGGTATCTACTCACGAGATTAAAAAAATATTGCAAGAATGTATAAATTCTGAAAATAAACGGAAACCATTAACTGATGACCGGTTAACCGAGATTTTAAAAGAAAAAGGCTATAAAATTGCACGCAGAACAGTTGCCAAATACAGAGAGCAGCTAAATATTCCGGTTGCCAGGCTAAGAAAGGAACTCTAATGAAACTCATCCCAAAATCGGAATTGTTATGAAAAAGAAAATAGCAACGTTTGTTTCTATAATTTTTCATCCTTTGTTAATGCCCTTAATAGGTGTTTTTTTACTATTTCATTCAGGTTCGTATTTAACTTATTACCCTTTTGAAGGGCAAAAAGCAATCTATATAATTGTATTAATTAGTACAATTCTTCTTCCTATGAGTTTTATTCCTTTTTTTGTTTTTATTGGCTTAATAAAGTCAATTACTATGAAAACAAGAAAAGAACGGGTTGCTCCTTATATTTTGACGTTAGTATTTTATTATTTTGCATATTATATTTTAAGAAGAGCAGGAGCTCCTTCAATTGTAATTTCATTTATTTTAGCTTCAATAATAACCTTAAGTGTTACAATATTAGTTTCATTACGATGGAAAATCAGTGCACACATGATTGGGCTTGGAGGATTAGCCGGGGCATTATTGGCACTATCCTACAGGTTAGCTCTTAATACTTCAGGCATATTGATGATTGTTATTTTATCAGCCGGAATAATTGGAACTACACGATTGTATTTAGAAGAACATAAAGCAAGTGAAATTTATTCAGGATTTGGAGTGGGTGTTGTATTTACATTACTTACAGTTATTTTTTTATAGAATTTATAGTGTAAATATGAAAAATTGCAACTAATCAGTAGTTTGTAAGCTATGAAAGTCAATAAATAAAGGTTTTTTTTAGTGCTTTGATGTAATAATTATTGGACATTATTGACAAATTAGCAGCTAATTTTAAAATCATAAAAAATGCATAAATACTTCCGTATATTTTTGTATTAAAATTTAATGAGCAATATTTGAATTCTTATGACTAAAAAAAGAAACAGGCGAAATAAAAGACAATTGCCTAACAAAAAAGAATTGGTAAATCTAATTGCCGGAATATTTTCAAACAATCCTAATAAATTATTAAATTACAAACAGTTAGCAAAACAACTGCTAATATCAGATGCATCAACAAAACTGTTAATTACCGATGTATTGCATCAGTTGACAGAAGAAGAATTTTTGGAAGAAATTTATACCGGAAAATTTAAACTTAAATCAAAAGGAGGGTACATACTTGGGAAAGTGGACATGACATCAACCGGTTCTGCTTATATTATTTCTGATGATATTGAAGAGGATGTTTTTGTTTCACAGTCGAACCTTAAAAAAGCCCTGCACGGTGATACGGTTAAAGTTTATTGTTATGCACGAAAGCGAAGTTATCGCATTGAAGGCGAAGTTGTTGAAATTATTGACAGAGCAAGAACCAATTTTGTGGGAGTTGTTGAAGTATCGCAAAATTTTGCATTTCTAATACCCGATAATAAAAAAATGCCGCATGATATTTTTATCCCCCGAAATAAATTAAAAGGCATTAAAAATGGACAAAAAGCAGTTGTGAAAATTGCCGAATGGCCTGAAAAAGCTAAAAACCCAATTGGGGAGATTGTTGATGTGTTGGGCGATATTGGAGACAACAATGTGGAAATGAATGCGATATTGGCTGAGTTTGACTTGCCTTATCATTTCCCGGAAAAAGTAAACCGGGCTGCTAAAGATATTTCATCCGCTATTTCAAAAAATGAGATAGCAAACAGGAAAGATTTTCGTTTAGTAAATACTTTTACCATTGACCCGGTAGATGCTAAAGATTTTGACGATGCTTTGTCGTTTCGAATTTTAAAAAACGGAAATTTTGAAATAGGAGTTCATATTGCTGATGTTACTCACTATGTTGGATTAAATTCTATTATTGAAAAAGAAGCTCTAAACAGGGCAACTTCGGTTTATCTGGTTGACAGGGTAGTGCCAATGCTACCTGAAAAATTATCGAATGATGTTTGCTCTTTAAATCCCAATGTTGACAAACTCTGTTTTTCAGTAGTTTTTGAAATTGATAATAATGCAGTGGTTAAGAACTCATGGATTGGACGAACCATTATTAATTCCGACAAACGGTTTAACTATGGCGAAGCCCAGGAAATCATTGATAAACAGGAGGGAGTGTTCTCAAAGGAATTAATAAAACTCAATGAAATAGCTCAAATGCTAAGGAATGAAAGATTTAAAAACGGAGCTATTTCTTTTGAACGTACTGAAATTAAATTCAATTTAGACGAAAAAGGAAAACCTTTAGGAATAGCTTTTAAGGAGCACGGTTTATCTAATCAATTGGTTGAAGAATTTATGTTATTGGCTAATAAAACAGTAGCATCTTTTATTGCCGGTAAAGGAAAAACGGAAAAGCACAAAAAAACATTTGTTTACAGAATACATGACAAACCCGACAGAAAAAAATTAAACGCATTTGCTTATTTTATTAAACGGTTTGGATACAAAATAGAAATAAAAAACGACAAACAAATTGCCAGTTCAATAAATAAATTGCTTGATGATGTTGAGGGAAAGAAAGAACAGGATGTAGTTGAAAACCTCGCTATACGAACCATGGCTAAAGCAAAGTATTCTGTGCATAATATTGGACATTACGGTTTAGCTTTTGCGTTTTATACACATTTTACTTCTCCTATTCGTCGCTATCCTGATATGATGGTACACCGGCTTTTACAACATTATTTAGACGGAGGAAAGGCTGTTTCAGAAAAAAAATATGAAAAAATGTGCCAGCATTCGTCATTAATGGAACAAAAAGCAGCTGAAGCAGAGCGGGCTTCAGTTAAGTATAAGCAGGTTGAATTTTTACAAAGTCATGTAGGCGAGAAATTTGAAGGAATAATTTCAGGTGTTACAGAATGGGGCTTATACGTTGAAATAATAGAAAACAAATGTGAGGGAATGGTTTCAATAAGGGAGCTGGATGACGATTTTTACTTTTACGATGAAGAAAATTACAGCTTAATAGGAAGGCATACTAAAAATCGTTACCAAATGGGAGATAAAGTTAGAATTGAAATAAAAAACGCCAACCTGACAAAAAAGCAATTGGATTTTGTAATGGTAGATTAGCATTTTAATCGAATGAGCTTTCCAGGATACTATCTTTTTAAAAGATAGTATCCTATAGCCCTTCAATTGTAATGTATGGCTTGCTATGCACCAATTCAACTTGAGAAAACCAAAAGAATGTAAGTTAGAAAGCCCAAATTTTTTTAAAAGCTGTAAACGAATAAAAAATATATAGTCGAACAGATTCCGAAAGTGAAGTGTAACGGACCCTTAGGTCTTTCCCCCCGCTACTTCATAAAAATAGTATAATTTTATCTCATTACTATCATGTAATTAAAAGAAAACCAGAACTATATACGATTAAAAATAAATTAACCGGTTATAATCGGATATTAAACGGAAGTAACCGTTTCTTTCCCGAATCAGTTTTTTCACTCACTTTACATTTGTCGAAGTAATTCAAAATATGAATTCAAATTTTAAATCAATTTATTTTTAAACTTAAATTTTAGAATCATGAACACGTTAAAAAACAAGGTACAATTAATTGGTAATTTAGGTAGGAATCCGGAAATTAAAACTTTTGACAGTGGTAAAATTAAAGCAGGTTTTTCATTAGCAACATCAGAAACTTACAAAAAAGAGAATGGTGAAAAAGTAACTGAAACACAATGGCATAATATTGTTGCGTGGGGGCCAAAAGCCAAATTTGTTGAAAAATACCTTAAAAAAGGTAATGAAATTGCTATGGATGGAAAACTTACTTCGCGCACGTATGAAGACAAAGAAGGAAATACTAAATATATTACAGAAGTTGTTGTGAATGATATATTATTATTAAAAACGGGTAAAAAAGAAGAGAACACAAAGTAGAAAATTAATAAATTTTCCGGGTTAATAAGCTAAAAAATTAATGCCGGTTTTTTAAAATTCAGAACAGCATAAAAGAAAAAAGGCAACCTGAAAGGGTTGCCTTTTTTTACATTTTTAACAAATGTTTTTGTCAATATAATGATTTATTCGTGATAATCAGGAAAAGCTACAGTATCTTGTCCCATTACCATTAAATTTCTAACATCATCATCAGTAATTCCGGTAGGAGACATAGCACCAGCATCTGTACAACCACCAGCAATATGTTCTCTGTCAAGAGGCATTCCCCAGATAGCTTTATGCTGAATTTCGTGTGGATCGTCTCTAAACATGTTACCTAACCATATACCTTTACAGTAAACATTAATTTTTGAACCATCAGCACCATGGCAACTAACACATTTGGCATTGTAAGTAGCTAAACCAGCTGCTGCATCACCGTCTTTTCCAATATCAGAGAAAGATTTAGTTCCATTAGGATAAGTACCTGTAGTGGTTAGTGTGTAAAAATCATCAGTTTGATGAGCGGTTTCTTTGATAAATTTAACAAGATCCCAAATATCAGCATCTGTCAAAATAGTAGAGAAATTAGGCATAGTGGCAGTATAAGTACCTGAACTAGGATCACGGCCATCAGTATGTTTAATAGCATCGAAAATTTCTCTAATACCATCATTAACACGAACTTCTTCAACTAAATTTACATCGGCAACTTCCGGGTAAGTTTCAGAAGAGGCTTTGTCAATAAGCACACCAGTTCTACCTTTTAAGTCCCAACCATGACATGATTTACAACGGAAAAAGTTAGGTTGATCTGTCATTTTTGTGTCTTCAACAAGTTTTTCGTTCAATACATGGTCATAAAGGAGTGCACCTCTAATGCCGTCAGCAGCATCATACGCTATCTGATCTGCATCTGCATCTGTTTTTGTATCATCGTCTTTAGAACAAAACGTGAAAATAAAGCTTGTACCAATTACAATTGATAAAGCTAATACTGAAAATCTAAATGTTTTTTTCATAAGAAATTAAGTTTATAGGATTAGTGTAAAATTATTTTTAGGGAGGCGAAATTATATAAAATAAATAACATTTTTGCAAAAGGCATTTTATTTATTCTTGTTATAAATTAGCTTACTTGCATTGTTTCAGTTTTTTTATTGGTATTATTCCAAATGTTTAAGCAAAAATTTTTAATAGTGTTTGGACTAAAGGTAGTTCTTTTTTAAAATAGCCAAATATCAAATTGGAAATAACAAAAATGGAGAGTTTTCTCAAATACATTATTTAGTAATATTGCCATCTGTTATTTCCTGAATGATACTGTTTGTATAATATAATAAAACATTTTTGTAGTTTTTAGATGAAATATGTCTTATTATATAAAAAGCAGGTTGCGGAAAAGAAATACTTAAAAGGCTTTTACCAGAAACAAATATGTTTTAAATTTGCAAACCATTTATTGGGAATTTTAAAAATGTGTTCTTATAAAGTATAAATTTGATTTTAGTTTTGGCCCAGTAGTTCAACTGGATAGAATATCTGACTTCGGATCAGAGGGTTGAGGGTTCGAGTCCTTCCTGGGTCACAATAAAATAATTAATTATAAATAAATTGAGCAAGTCTGTTAGCAGAACTTGCTCTTTTAGTTTTATTCTGCAGAAAGAGGCTGTCTGATAAATTATTTTGTTATCATTTATCCTTTATTTATTTTGTTCAAATACGAACCATATGTATAAAATGAAGAAAACTTATTATTTTCTTTAAAAATAATAACTGCTTCATATCCTGATATTAACAAAATTACTGTTAAAAGAAAGCAGTTGCTTTTATAAAACCTTTCTATTATTTATATTTTAGCTATTTCATTAGCTAAAGTTGTAATATTTTACTGTTATTAGTAAAACTGTTTAATTGTTAAATGATTAAGAATATGAGAAAATTCATTTTAATGAATTTTATAGTGTTAATCTCTGTTGTAACGTTCATTCAGTGTCATATTAAAAAAACTACTTCATTACAATCTACAATAAGTAAACAAATTGATACAGTAAATAATAATTACAAAAACATAGCCTTTCAAAAATTCGGGAACTCTGTTCTGTACATAATCAATAAAACAAATACATATGTTATTTGTTATAAACAAAATAAAACTTCTGCGTATAACCCTAATAATAACTTGCAGTTTTTTGTTTTTGACTTGCTTAATAATAAAATAATTTTTGAAGATGTACTTTATAATGGTTCAGTTAATTGGATAGAGCCATTTGTAATTAAAGTTATTTCAAAACCGGAAATGGTTAAAGAAGGAACTTCGGGTAAAACCGGCTATTTATATAATGTTAAAAATGAGAAAGTAGAACCTTTTCGTTAATAAAAGTAATTAAGATATGTGAATGTCCGTTTATTTCTTAAAAATCAATTTTTGAACCGGTGATATTTATGGATAGTCATTTAAAAATTTGAAAAACATGAAAAAGAAAAATTTATTTATTATTTCTTCAATAATAACCCTATTGGTAGTGGCATTATTTGTTATTACGCAATATTCAGGAAGCAATAAAAACAATGAAGTTATAGCTAACACTAAGGAAAACTATAAATTTGATTCTCCTGATAAATTCTATGAGTTGGAAAAAGAAATAAGAACCGGTGTAGATGAAGAAAAGCCGGGTTATCCCATTAACTACAGGTATAAAGAGTTGCAAAAAGCAAAAAAAGTTTCTTTGCCATCAAAATCAAAGAGTATTTCATGGCAGGAAAGAGGGCCAGGCAATGTTCCCGGAAGAACCCGGACTATTGTGGTTGATCCTGACGATTCAACAAAAAGTACATGGTATGCCGGATCGGTTGGTGGCGGAGTTTGGAAAACTACTGACAGAGGTGCCTCCTGGATTGATTTAACTTTTGATATGCCAAATATTGCAGTAACAAGCCTGGCCATGGCAGAGAGTAATCATAATGTGATGTATGCAGGTACGGGTGAAGGCGGGTTTGGAAATACAGATGGTATTGACGGAGGTGGTATTTTTAAAACCACCGACAGGGGAAATACCTGGGAGTTGTTGGAAAGCACCAATAATTTTTATTTTCAATCGGTAAACAGGTTAATTGTTGACCCTGAAAATGAAAATGTTGTTCTTGCATGCGCTATTCCTTATGCTTCTATTTATAGAAGTAATAATGGCGGGCAAAGTTGGGATACGGTTTTTCAAAGCTTTACATCCGGCAGAATTCAGGATTTAGTAGCAACACCCGGAAATTTTAATATTTTATATGCAGCAAGTAACAGTACCGGCGTTTTAAAATCAACAGACAGAGGCCTTACATGGACAAAATATAGTAGTGGTTTTTTAGGAACCAGGAGAATAGAATTGGCAGTTGCAAAACAAAATACTTCAATAGTATATGCAGCAGTTGAAGGTACTGAAACCGGTAATAATTCAAATTTATATGTTTCGTTAAATGCGGGTGAAAATTGGGAGCTTGTGGAAGAACAATCGGGAAATAACGTTTTATGGTTAGGTTCGCAAGGATGGTATGATAATACAATTGAAGTAAATCCATTTACCGACAGCATTGTTTATGTAGGAGGAATTCAGTTGTGGAAAATTACGGTATATGGCTTAACCGCTGGTAATAATTCGGAAATAAATAAAGTTTCGGAATATTTAACTGATGCTTATCACCAATACGACGGTAAAAACGATAATGTGCATGTTGACCAGCATTTTATAACAACCATTGCAAATACTGACACAACTTTCTGCTTATTAACAGGTTGCGACGGAGGTGTTTTTGTGTCTGATTACGACATTAATCCTGGTTTTGTTGATAATAGCTGGACAATGGCCGGAATGACATACAATACTTCACAATTTTATGGTGCTGATAAAAAACCCGGTGAATCGGCCTATGTTGGCGGAACACAAGATAATGGCACATGGATTTCACCAGCTAATTCTACTGAAAATTCGGAATGGACATTAGCATTTTGGGCTGATGGCTTTGAAAGTGTATGGAGTTACAGCAATCCTTTAAATATTATTGGAGGTAGCCAATATAACGGGTTTAAACGAACAATTAACGGTGGCGAAAGTTTTGAAATTGCAACTAAAGGATTAGAAGGTGATGCCCCTTTTATTTCAAGAATAGCAGATTCAAAAAGCGATGGAGAATTATTATTTGCTGTTACTTCAAATGGCATTGGACGGACTGACAATTTTGCTGAAGACTGGGTTATGACTTATATTCCAAACTGGGGACTTTCGTCTTATACTGACGTTACTGTGTCCATTGCAAATCCGCAAATAGTTTGGGCTGGTGCATTAATGAATTCATCGCGTACTGTTTTTGTTTCTCAAAATAGTGGACTCAGTTTTAGTGAAACAAGTATTTTTAAACCAATTGGTGCGGTAACTGCCGTTGAAACTCATCCGGTAAATGAAAAAGAGGCATTTGTATTATTTTCGGTATATAGCCAACCTAAAATTTTAAGAACTTATAACCTGGGCCAAAGCTGGGAAGATATTTCAGGATTTGATGAATCAAGTACAAGTTCAGGTTTTCCAAATGTAGCTGTATATAGTTTATTAGTTATGCCTTACGATACTTCAGTTATTTGGGCAGGAACCGATATTGGCCTTTTTGAATCTGTTGATAATGGTAATAATTGGGCATATGTGAATAATGGAATGCCGGCTGTTTCTATATGGCAGATGAAAATAGTAGATGATCAGGTTGTTTTTGCAACTCATGGGAGAGGAATTTGGTCGGCAACAATTCCTGAGCTGTCAGGTTATGAACCACCTGCAACTTTACTGGCACCGTCCGTAACAGACTTATATCAAATAATTAGTGAGCAAATTGTTTTAAATGCAAATATTAAGTTAAGAGATAGCTATGATTCAACACAAATATTTATCAATGATGAATATTTAGAAACGATTGGTTTTAATGATGATGTATTGGAATTAAGCCGAAGTTTAATTCTTACAAATAATAATGCTGATGAATTAAGTATTTACCTGAAAGCATTTAAAAATGGAAAATCATTTTATTCAGGAAAAAGAAAAACAAGTATTATTCACTTGCAGGCTTCAAAGCATAAATATATGAATGATTTTGATGCTGGTTCTTCAGATTTTACACAACAAGGAATATATATAAATAGTTATCCCGGATTTACTGGAAAAGCAATTCATAGCAGGCATAAATATCAGGATGATACGGAATCAATAATTTATTTGAACGTTCCTATTATTTTAAATACTGATTCTGCAATGATAGAATATAATGATGTTGTAATTGTTGAACCCGGTGAAGAAGGTACTGTTTATGGCGATTTTTATTTTTGGGATTATGTGGTTGTTGAAGCATCAAAAGATGGAATAAATTGGTTTCCTCTTGAAGATGGATATGATGCAAGATATGATACTAAGTGGTTAACTGCATATAATAATAATGAGAGTGGTAATTCAGATATGTTTGTGAATCACCGTATTAATATGTTAAATACTTTTTCTCCACAAGATACTGTTGTTATACGATTTAGGTTGTTTGCCGATGAAAATACGAATGCATGGGGCTGGGTAGTAGATGATTTAAAAATTCAGGAATCAAGTGTTGAAGCCGAAGAATTAGTAAAAGAAACAAACGACAAACTTTTAATTTATCCAAATCCTTCATCCGGATTATTTAATGTTTATTTTAATGATAATAATTTTAAAGATTATACCTGTGAGGTTTATGATGTTTCAGGCAGAATTGTAAAAAGATTAAATACTGCAAACGGCAATACAGATAAATTGCAAATAAACTTAGCAAATCAAAAAACAGGGGTGTATTATATTAGGTTAGTAAACCAAAATAATACAATTACGCAAAAAGTTCAAGTATTGAGATAATGTTATACTTAACCGGATAATTAATCTATTTGCATGGCCTCCAGACTTTAAAAGGCAGCCATGAGTAAATCAATATCTTGAAATGGAAGGTCAAATTTATCAGCAATATGCTCTTTGGTAAGTATTCCTTCATAAATATAAACTCCTGAGCGTAATCCTGTATCTACTTTTATAAGTTGGTTTATTCCTCCTGATTCGCCTAAATGTAAGAGAATTAATCCAAAAATATTTGACAAAGCATATGAAGCTGTCCTTGCCACACGCGAGGGTATATTTGGCACACAATAGTGTAACACATTGTGCTTTGTAAATACAGCATTTTCATGGCTTGTAACACTTGATGTTTCGAAACAACCTCCATGGTCAATGCTTATATCAACAATAACCGACATAGGTTTCATTATTTCAACCGTATCTTCTGCAACTAAAAACTGAGGAAAATTTTCTTCTAAATGTATGGCTCCAATTACAACATCAGCTGTTCGCATTGCTTTTTTTAATACTCTGGGCTGAAGAATTGATGTAAAAATACGCGTTCCTAAATTGTTTTGTAATCTTCGTAAACGATATACAGAAGTGTCAAAAACCTTAACCATGGCTCCCAATCCTAAGGCAGTTCTGGTGGCAAATTCACCAGCTGTTCCGGCTCCAATAATAACAACTTCTGTTGGGCTAATGCCTGTTATGCCACCTAACATTTCACCTTTTCCGTTGTTTACATTGCTTAAATATTCTGCTGCAATTAATATAGATGTGCTTCCTGCAATTTCACTCATTGAACGTACAACAGGATATGCCATATTAGCATCACGAATATATTCAAATGCCAGGGCTGTAACTTTTTTAACTAATAATTTTTCAATATATTCTTTACTTTGTGTAGATGCTTGCAGTGCTGAAATTATAATTTGTCGTCCTTTTAAATTGTCAATTTCATCGCATTTCAACGGAGAAACTTTCATAATAATATCAGCACTGTATATTGAACTTGACGATTTAACAATTTTGCCGCCTGCTTCACTGTACTCCATATCTTTAAAATGAGCTGCTTTACCTGCATCTTTTTCAATTAATACTTCATGCCCGTTATCTACTAAAAGCTCAACTGCATGAGGAGCTAATGCAACCCTGTTTTCAACCGGGCTATTTTCTTTCAATACTCCTATAATCAGTTTTTTTCTTTTTTTCTTAACATCTAACATTTCTTCTTGTGGCATTAAGCCAACTTTTTCAAGCCCAATTCTTTTCGATATTTCCATAGTAGCAAGTTATGAATTATAAATTGACAACTTCTTTTCTATAAAATTAATAAATTTTTCGATAGATGTTTAATTTGAATTTTTATATTGGTTTATTCAATAGGTTTTATTTTATTTATAAATAAAATAAGGTTAAACAGATTTGGTTTGTTTGTACAATTATGTTTTTTTACAAAAATTATTGGATCGTTAGCGGCTTATTACCGCGAAAAGTCAAACAGCCTTATTCTTGCGTTTATTGTACACTTTATGGCTAATGTTGTAGGTTCACTGCCTCTTATTTTTAAATTACTAATGTCTTAATTATAGTTATAAATTTAAAATCTAATATTATGAGAAATAAAAAAGGAATTGTACGCATTATCTCGCAATTTATTATTGTATTAGCTTTGTACGTAGTATTTTACGATTCAATTGCATCAAAACCAAACCATGCAGGTTTTTGGTTTATTCTGGTTTTAGGTATGTCTCTCGGCTGAACTTTTAGAGCGATCCTGCGAGG
>JAADFW010000229.1 GCA_013152655.1 Chlorobiota bacterium | reverse complement strand
ATATTACAGGAAATCTTACCATTAATTCTGATGCAACCGGTACAGGTTCATTGGTAGATAAAGGAACAATTACGGTTGGTGGTACTTCAACTGTAGAATTATACCTGCCGGCAAACAGGTGGTGGTATGTTACACCACCGGTTACAAGTTCATCAAGTACTGTTTTTGATGCAAATTCTACTACGCACAAACTTTATTGGTGGAACGAAACAAATACCGGAACACACGGGTGGATTGCAATTGCAACAACAGGTGTTGCACTTAATAATGTTATGCAAGGATTTGCATGTAAATATACCGATGCTGCTAAAACTCTTCAATTTACCGGGACTATTGTAACGGGCGAGCAAACCAGAAGTGTTAGTTATTCTGCCGATGCTCCAAATTATAACGGATTCAACCTTGTAGGCAATCCGTATCCTTCTGCTCTGGATTGGGGTTTGAATGGCAACACATGGACATCGCAAACTAACGTGCGAACATCTATCTGGTACAGAAAAGACGGTTCGTTTGCAACTTATAACAGTGCGGGAGGTACCAGCACTAATGGCGGACAAAGATATATTCCGGCTATGCAGGCTTTTTGGGTGAAAGTTGATGCAGGCACAGGTACGTTAACACCAAATAATGCCAGTAGGGTACATAGCTCACAAGCTTTTTATAAAAGCAATAATGCTATTCTTAAACTTATTGTGAACAGGGGTGAGTACTTTGATGAAACAGTTATTGGATTTTTTGAAAAAGCGACAAATACTTTTGACAGCTATGATACGGAAAAGTGGTTTGCCGTTGACGAAAATTATCCGCAGTTATATACTAATATTAATGATAAAAAATTAGCAGTAAACGGATTAAGCCCTTTCAACGAAAATCTTGTAATTCCATTAGGATTTAAAACTGAAGTTAATGGTAAATTTACAATAAAGGCAAGCGATTTTGAAAATATTGATGCCGGCATCAATATTTATCTTGAAGATTTAAAACATGGAAATCTCGTAGATTTAGGTAACACCGCATATACTTTTTACTCTGAGCCGGTAAATAACAACAACCGGTTTATATTACATATTATAGAATCGGGTACAACAAATATTGTAAATACAAATAATGAAAATCTCAGAATATACTCTTATGGAACCAATATTTATATAAATGATAATGAAAAAATAAGCGGAACAGTAATTATTTATGATATGTTGGGGAAAATAATACTAACGAAAAATATTCAGAATGAAAATAATGTTGAGTTTTCAATATCATCGCCAACCGGATTTTACTTAGTTAAAATTCTTAGAAAAAACCGTATTCAAACAAAAAGAATATTTATTGGCAATTAATACCAATATCCAAAACATAATATAAACTTTACAAAAATGAAAAGAAAAAATATTTCCAAAAGAACTTATAATAAGCCTAAATTAGAAAAAATTAAAATTGATAAAAATATATCAATGGTAATGATGTCAACTCCTCCGGGTGATCCAGGCACTTTGTTTCCCGGATTTAAATTTCCAATTTTAAAATAAGCTGTGATTACAAATTCTGAATTTTAGATTTATACCTTAAAGCTTGCTTTTAATTTTTTAAGAACAAGGATTCTGAATTTTTTACTTTTTTCTTATTAGAATTAATCCGCCAAATGTAATTGCTCCATTTAAAATTAATAATTCAAATCCAACCTGATATCCATTAAATAATTGCTGAGAATAAAGGCTTAGGAAGTAGCAGATTAATGGAGAAATAATGGCAATCAGGGGAACTAATTTATCTTTTACTTTAAATTTAGTAAATAAGCCAAAAGAATATAAGCCAAGTAATGGCCCGTATGTATAACCGGCTAACCTGAAAATTGCACTTATTACATTTTCATTATTAATAGCTTTAAATATCATTATAACTATTCCCAAGGCCAGTGAAATAAATATATGAACCAGTATTCTTGTTTTTTTTAATGATTTATCGGAATAATTCTTCGTATTTAAAATATCTAATGTGAATGAAGTGGTTAATGCAGTAAGGGCAGAATCGGCACTTGAATAAGCGGCTGCAATTAAACCGAGAATAAAACTAATGCCAACCATAACAGGAAGGTATCCGGCTGTAGCAATCAGCGGAAATAAGTCATCGGTTTGTTCAGGAATGGAAATTCCGTTTTTACCGGCGTAAATATAAAGCAAGACTCCCAGCGACATAAAGAGCAAGTTTACAGGTATAAGTATAATACTAAACCAATACATATTCTTTTTTGCATCTTTAATATTACGGCAACTCAGGTTTTTTTGCATCATGTCCTGGTCTAATCCGGTCATAACAATAGCTATAAAAGCACCACTAATAAATTGTTTAAAAAAGAATCTTTTATCTCGCCAATCGTCAAAAATAAAAATTTTAGATAAACTGCTTTTTTTAATTGCTGCTATCATTTCATTAAAATCATAACCCAAAGCAGAAGAAATGAAGTACACACTTAACCCTACAGACAAAAGCATAAAAAAGGTTTGCAGGCTGTCTGTCCAGATAATGGTTTTTATACCCCCCCTGAAAGTATAAAGCCAAATAAGTAAAATGGTAATGGCAACAGTATAAACAAAAGGAACATTCCAACTATTGAAGATAGTAATTTGCAGTACATTGGCCACTAAAAAAAGCCTGAATGCCGAGCCAATAATTCTTGAAATAAGGAAAAAAGCAGCACCGGTTTTATACGAGTAAAAGCCAAAGCGTTGTTCTAAATAGGTGTAAATTGAAGTTAAATTTAGTTTGTAATACAAAGGCATTAATACATTGGCAATAATAAAATAGCCAAACAAATAACCCATAACCATTTGCATATACGAAAACTGGCTTGTTACAACCCAGCCCGGCACCGAGATAAAAGTAACGCCTGAAAGTGTAGCGCCAATCATGCCAAATGCAACTACATACCATGGCGACTGCTTATTTCCAACAAAAAAAGCTTTA
Source organism: Chlorobiota bacterium (assembly GCA_013152655.1). Lineage (GTDB taxonomy): Bacteria > Bacteroidota > Bacteroidia > Bacteroidales > B39-G9 > JAADFW01. Next base: position 13,386 of record JAADFW010000229.1, on the reverse strand, counting down.
TTGCCTGCATTTTTACCTGTAAAATATGAGATTAACAGCAATACTAAAAAATAAGCTGCAATAATTGTTATTATAAGTTGCGAAGACATTTTATGCATTTAATATTAATAATGCAGTAAATCTACATTTTTGTTTTAAGTTATAAAATTGAAGACGTGATTTTTATACTATTTTTCATACTTTTGAATTCATAAAATATAGTGAATAATATAAAATGGAATTGCACAATTACTCATCGCATTTATTAGAAAAAGCAGTTAATGAATTTGCTAAATTGCCGGGTATTGGTAAAAAAACAGCTTTACGCCTTGTTTTGCATTTATTAAATCAGGACGAAGCAGATGTAAGTAATTTTGGCGAATCTATTATTCAGTTAAAAAAAGAGATTAAACATTGTAAAAAATGTAATAATATTTCCGATACCGAAATATGTAATATTTGTACTAATCCAAATCGTGCTGGCAATATTATATGTGTTGTAGAAAGCATACGCGATGTAATGGCCATTGAAAACACGCATCAGTTTAACGGGTTGTACCATGTTTTAGGCGGCATAATTTCTCCCATGGATGGAATCGGCCCAAATGATTTGAGTATAGACCTGCTTGAGAAATCAATACTTGAAAATAAGATTGAAGAAATTATTTTTGCATTGCCAACCACAATGGAAGGTGACACTACCAATTTTTATTTATTTAAAAAACTGAATAAATACGAAGTCACTTTTAGTGTAATTGCACGTGGTGTTGCTATTGGCGACGAGCTGGAATATATTGATGAAATAACACTGGGCAGGTCAATTGTCGCAAGAAGTGTTTATGAAAATACGTTATCGCAGTAATTAATTGAATATTAATAATTTTGGGATTTATTTTTAAAAGTTAAAATATTGAAACAGACAAAATTAGAACTACTTAAGAAAGTTTTTGAAAATTGGTCGGGCGAAAAGGCACAATCTGTTAATAAAATGCCAACATCAGGTTCAAATAGAGAATATTACAGGATATTAGGGAATAGTAGAAAAGTAATTGGTGTAATAAATAACGACAGGGAAGAAAATAGAGCGTTTCTTGAATTTTCAAAACATTTTAAAAAAAACAATATAGCTGTACCTGAGATATTTTCTAAAGATTTAGATAATAATGTTTATTTGGAAGAAGATTTGGATGATCAAACACTATTTAATTATCTGCTTGAGGTAAGAAACAATGGCGATTTTCCTAATGAATTGGTTATTATTTATAAAAAAATTCTTGATGAACTACTAAAATTTCAAATAATAGCCGGTAAAGATTTGAATTATTCATTTTGTTATCCCCGTGCAAGTTTCGATAAGCAATCGATGAACTGGGACTTAAGTTATTTCAAATATTATTTTTTAAAGTTGGCCGATATTCCTTTTAATGAACAAAAGTTAGAAGATGACTATAACACTTTTATGAATTTCTTGCTAAGCGAGAATTGTAACTACTTTTTATATCGCGATTTTCAATCAAGAAATATAATGCTTAAAGATGACAAAATATTTTTCATCGATTATCAGGGAGGCAGGAAAGGGGCATTGCAATATGATGTAGCATCGTTGCTGTATGACTCAAAGGCAGATATTCCGCAGCAAATTAGAGAAGAATTGCTTGATTATTATATCGAAAGCCTAAAAAAATATCAGGAAGTTGATGTAGAAAAATTTAAGCAATACTATTATGGCTATGTGCTTATAAGAATGATGCAAGCCATGGGGGCGTACGGATTTCGTGGATTCTATGAAAAAAAGAAACATTTTTTACAAAGTATTCCATATGCATTAAAAAATCTAAGGTGGATTTTAAATAATATAGAATTGCCTATTGCCATTCATGAAATGATTGATGTATTAAATAGAATTACAACATCTGAAAAACTTAAAAAATTTGAACCTAAAGAAAAGCGCAAGTCACCTTTAACGGTATCAATAAGCAGCTTTTCGTATAAAAACGGAATACCCGAGGATAGAAACGGGCACGGAGGAGGATATGTATTTGATTGCAGGGTATTGCATAATCCGGGGAAGTATAATAAATATAAAGAACTAACCGGTAAAGACAGAGATGTTATTGATTTTTTTGAACAAGAAGAAGATATTCATGACTTTCTTGAAAATGTATTTTCCCTTGTTGATATGACCGTTGAAAAATATGTGGATCGTAATTTTACGAATTTAATGGTAAGTTTTGGGTGTACTGGTGGCCAGCATAGGTCTGTTTATTCAGCTGAAAAGTTAAAAGAGCATTTACAGGAAAAGTATGCCATTCAAATGGTTTTGTGGCACAGGGAAATGGATTGAATAGATTAATTCAACTTTAAATTAGCAGCCAATTTATGAAAGCAATGATATTTGCAGCCGGTTTAGGCTCCAGGCTTAAACCAATAACCAATAAAATTCCGAAAGCATTGGTGAAAATTGGCGATAGAGTTTTGCTTGAGATAATTATTAAAAAATTAATTGATTCCGGTTTTGATAGTATTATTATCAACGTTCATCATTTTGCCAACCAGATAATTGACTACCTGCAGGAGCATAGCAATTTTAATATTGAAATAGTTATTTCTGATGAAAGTGAAGAATTATTGGATTCAGGAGGAGGGCTTAAAAAAGCATCATGGTTTTTTACTGAAAATGAACCCGTTCTTTTGCATAATGTTGATGTTTTATCGGATATTGATTTAAGCAAAATGCTTGAATATCATAAAAAGTCAGGGTCTGTTGCTACACTTGCTGTAAGAAACAGGGAAACCAAGCGATATTTTTTGTTTGATAAAAATATGCAACTTAAAGGGTGGAAAAACAAATCGGCCGGGGAAATAAAATATGTGAATGAGGTATCTGAAACATTTCAGGAACTTGCATTTAGCGGAATACATTTTATTGAACCTGAATTACTAAATTTGATTACAGGAGAAGGTAAATTTTCAATTATTGATGAGTATTTAAAAATTGCAAAACATACTAAAATTGTGGGCTACGACCACTCGCATACAAAATGGCTTGATGTTGGAAAACCTGAAAGTTTAAAAGGGGCTGTTAATTTGTTAAGACAGCTAAACAGGAAATAAGATATTTGGTTATTTTTAATAAAAGTTTGTTTAAAAACAAATATCATTCGATATCAAGGCTAAAGTATTTTAAATCTTTATGCTTTACTAATCTAACTCATCTGAATAATAAGCTTTTGCAAGATCGCGCAAGTTATATTGCGAGGACATAACCTGTCCGTATGCACCGGCAGAACGAATGGCAATAATATCATTTCTGGTACATTTTGGCAACATGATATCTTTTGCAAAAAAATCGCTCGATTCACAAATAGGGCCAACAACATCATACTTCTCTTTATCGTAATTGGATGATAAATTTTCAATTGAATGATGAGCATTATACAATGCCGACCTGATAAGTTCAGTCATGCCGGCATCTACAATAACAAATTTTTTATTTAACCCTTCTTTTACATATAAAACCTTTGTAATAAGATTGCCACACTGGGCAACAATTGAACGTCCAAGTTCAAAATGTACTTTTTGATTAGGCAATAGTTTTAAATTTGAATTATATATTTCAAAATAGGCTTTAAAATCAGGAATATTATTTTTACCCGGATTATCATAATCAATTCCTAATCCTCCACCAAGGTTAATATGTTCAGGTACAATTCCTTTTTTTTGAAACAAACTGTTTATCTCATTAACTTTAAGGCTTAAATTTTTATAAACATTTAAATCAGTTATTTGCGAACCTATATGGAAATGAATTCCGCATAATTTTAAATTCTTTAATTCCGAAATTCTATTAAGTACCGTATCAATATCCCACAAGTTGATGCCAAATTTGTTTTCTTCTAATCCGGTAGTTATATATTTATGTGTATGAGGGTCAATGTTAGGATTAAGGCGTAATGCAATATGTACAATTTTTTCTTTTTGTGCAGCCAGTTTATTAATTATTTCCAGTTCAGGCACTGACTCGCAATTAAAGCAAAAAATATTATTGTCAATAGCGGTAATTATTTCCTTATCCGATTTTCCTACCCCGGCAAAAACAATTTTATCTGAATTAAAACCAACTTCAATTGCTTTTGTAATTTCATTGCCACTTACACAATCGGCACCAATATTATAATCTCTGATAATTTTAAGAATTTTTGTATTCGCATTAGCTTTAATTGCATAATGCACGTTATATCCATATTTTGACGATTCTTTAAAAACAACGTCTAAAGTTGTTTTTAACAAATCAATATCATAATAATAAAAGGGTGTGGAAATATTATTTATATTTTGTTTAATATTCATTCCGTTAAATTTATTAATTAAATATTGTTTCTTAAAAAACGCCAAATTATTACGTTATTTTCATTTCGGAAACATTCATTTATATAAATAGATTTCTTAATTTTCAAAACATTGAAAACCTTGTTTTTGGCTATTTCTATTGAGTCACTTAAATTTTTAACAGTTTTCTTATTAGTACTAAATCGTGTTACGCTATTTAGTGCAAACAGTAAAATAATGTGAAATTATAACATTGCTAAATATAAAGCAAATTATTTGTAATACAATTATGTTTTTTGTAAAATTAGATATATCAAACAGTATTGTTTAATGATAATTGATATTTTAAATAGTTTTAATTAAGGCTCTGTTATGCGTTTTATTAACAACATTTAGAGCATGCATAAATAATATTAGAGCAACCAATTCTGATGAAAATTATTATTTGTATGACATATTACTTTTATTTGTTAATCTAATTTTTTTCTTTAATTTTACAGCATGCTTTGTATTAAGAACATAAAATATTTTCTAATTATTTTACTTCTTAGTTTATTTGCTTGTACTACTAAAGATTCTCAATATTCTATTTTAGAAGTTGAAAATACTTTAGATTCACTGAAAAAGATATATGCACCAGATAGCAGAACTGCCTGGTGGAACATTTCAATAGATAATAAAGAGAAATTTATAAGAGTAAATGCTGAAACAGATAACCCCCAGGCTGACTCTAATATTATAGAAACATTAAGTAATACTTTTCCTCAAATTAAAGTTACAACTAAATTGCTTCCTGAAACAAACAGAAATCAATTAGTAACAGGCTTAATTAATAATTCAGTTGCAAATTTGCGATCAAATCCCTGGCATAGTGCTGAAATTGCAACACAGGCACTTTTAGGAACACCGATAAAAATTTTGAAAAGAGATAAAGGTTGGTATTTGATTCAAATTCCTAATAATTATATTGCATGGACAGATGCGCCAAATGTTGTACGAATTAATAAAGATGAGTTAAATTATTACAAAAAATCAAATAAGATAGTCTATAATAAGCAATATGGATTTTCATATTCATTGCCAAATGTTAATTCACAAGTAGTTTCTGATTTAGCAATTGGTTGTATTTTACCTGTTACGGGTGTTGAAAATGGTTATTATAAAGTACAATACCCCGATAAGCGAATTGCATATGTTAAACAGAATGAAGTTATTGATGCCAACATTTTTTTTAATAAAACAATTGATGAAACGGAGCTTGTAAAAACAGCAAAAAAATTCAATGGAATTCCTTATTTATGGGGAGGAACGTCGTCTAAAGCAATAGATTGCAGTGGTTTTACATCAACTATATATTATTTAAACGGAATTATTTTGCAAAGAGATGCTTCACAGCAAGTGAAATACGGAAAAATAATATCAACTAATTTCAATTATACGAACCTTTTACCCGGCGATCTTCTTTTTTTTGGAAGAAAAGCAAACGATTCCTTACCTGAAAAAATTACTCATGTGGCCATGTATATAGGTGATTCTGAATTCATTCATGCTTCCGGCAGAGTTCGAATCAGCAGTATGGATAGTACAAGAGAAAATTTTGCATCTGATTATATTTCACGATTTGTGAAAACAGAGCGTATTAATGGAGTGTATAATATTAATGGCGTACAAAGAATAATAAATAATAGATTTTATAAAAAAATTCTTAATTTTTAGATGAAACAAGCATGATAAAAATAATTATTAACACACACGGCTATGATTATTTTTTTTATGCGGTTACATCCGGCCTTTGAAAATAAAAAATAAATGGATGAAAATAGATAGAAGAAATTTTGCAAAAATTATTGGCACAACTGCTGTTGCGTCATTAATTCCTGATATTTCAAAATCAGCAACTACAGCAGTAATTCAGAACGGTAAAATGAAACTAAGTTTTAAAACATATGATTTACAATTAATCCACACTTTTACAGTAGCTGAATATTCAAGAAATTCGACTCCGGTTGTTTTAACTCAAATTGAATATGAAGGATTAATAGGGTACGGAGAAGCATCTATGCCTCCTTACTTAGGCGAATCGCAGAAAACAGTAATTACATTTCTAAATAAGGTAAACCTTGAGCAATTCAATGACCCGTTCAGAATTGATGATATCTTAAGTTACATTGATTCTATTGATAAAAATAACCGGGCTGCCAAAGCTTCAATTGATATAGCACTACATGACTTAATCGGAAAAATTGTAAACTTGCCTTTATACAAATTATGGGGATTAAATCCAACAAAAACACCTGATACATCATTCACTATTGGCATTGATACACCGGAGGTTGTTAAGATGAAGACAGAAGAAGCCAAGAGATTTAAAGTTTTAAAAGTTAAACTTGGCAGGGGAAACGATAAAGAAATGATAAATACCGTTCGTTCGGTAACCAATGTACCTATTTATGTTGATGTAAATCAGGGTTGGACTGATAAAAATAAAGCGTTAGAAATGATTAATTGGCTAAAAGGCCAGGGTGTAATATTTGTTGAACAACCCATGCCAAAAGAACAGGTTGACGATATGGCCTGGTTAACAGAAAACAGTCCGTTGCCTACAATGGCAGATGAAGCTTTTCAAAGATTAGCCGATGTTGCTAAATTTAAAGGAGTTTATTCAGGTATAAATATTAAGTTAATGAAAAGCACAGGCCTGCGCGAAGCTCATAAAATGATAACAGTAGCCCGGGCACTTAATATGAAAGTGATGATTGGCTGCATGACTGAAACATCATGTGCTGTTTCAGCAGCAGCTCAACTTTCTCCTTTGGTTGACTGGGCTGATCTTGATGGCAACTTGCTAATAAACAATGATGTATTTGAAGGAATGAAAATAATTGATGGAAAAGTTACACTTAATGAACTGCCCGGAATAGGAATTAAAGAAATTTAATTATAATAATTCTTAATATAAATCTTTTAATTATGAAGCAACTAATACTATTTTTTACACTAATCTGGTTGGGCATATATGCATCTGCCCAAATTAAAATTACTGGCCAGATTACTGATGTGTTATCCGGTGAAACGCTTCCCGGGGCATCAGTTACAATAAAAGGAACAGCTAAAGGTACAATTACTGATATTGACGGTAAATTTGCCATTGAAGCAAGTGCTGAAACTGATGTTTTGGTTGTAAGTTTTGTGGGTTACCTTAGTGAAGAAAGAACAATTGGCACACAAAGAGAAATAAATGTTGAGCTTGCACAGGATATAACCCAGTTAGGCGATGTTGTGGTCACCGCTCTTGGCATAAAAAGAGAAAAGAAAGCGCTTGGCTATGCTGTTCAGGATATAAGTGGCGATAAAGTGGCAGAAACAAATCCTACTAATGTTGTAAGTGCTTTAACCGGCAAGGTTGCAGGAGTACAAATAATAACTTCGTCAGGACAGGTTGGGTCATCTTCTGTAATAAAAATCAGAGGCAATAAATCATTTGGAGGCTCAACGCAGCCATTATTTGTTGTTGATGGAACACCTATTATGAATAGTATTTCTTCTGCAAGAAGCAGTACTACGGCTACTGACTTTGGAAATGCTGCCATGGACATTGACCCTTCAAATATTGAAAGTATTTCTGTTCTTAAAGGAGCAAGTGCAACAGCATTATATGGAAGCCGGGCAGCTGATGGAGTGATAATGATTACAACAAAACAAGGAACCAGGCGTAAAGGCATTGGCGTAGATATAACATCTTCTGTTGCATTTGACAAAGTGTATATTATTCCAAATTATCAAAATGAATATGGGCAGGGTGCTTATGGAAGTGAATACTACTGGAAGAATGATGGGACTTATGCTGATTCATCGTACCAGGCATACCATGATGCCAGGGAATTCAAATGGGGGCTGGATGGTTCAGGAAGGTTAATGAATCAGGATGAAAGCTGGGGTTCAAGGCTTGATGTCGGGCTTATGGTGCCACAAATGGATTCTCCTCTTGATGAAAATGGAAATGTTACTGCAACACCTTGGATATCAAGGCCGGATAACGTAAAGAATTTTTATGAAACAGGAATAACATACAGTAATAATATTGCATTAACTGCCGGTAATGAAAAAGCATCCGGAAGGTTAACATTTAGTAATGTTAAACAACAAGGTGTTTCGCCCAATACCGATCAGACAAAAAATAATCTTGGGTTAAACACAAACTTTAAAATAAACGATAAATTATCATTTGAAACAAACATTAATTATGTAGAAATAGTAAATAAAAACCTGCCTCAACAAGGAAATTCCATGCGTAATCCATTACTGGAATTTAACTCATGGTTTGGAAGAAATGTTAATTTGGAATATTTAAAAGATCATTACGATGACCTTGTAATGTATAACGGTAAAAAATGGGCATACAACTGGGTGTTTTGGGAAAATCAACATCCTAATCCTTACTGGAATGCATATAAAAATACAATGTCACGTGAACGAAGAAGAGTATTTGGCAATGTAGCCTTAAATTATAACATAGCAGATGGTGTAAAACTTATATCGCGTTTTGGAACCGACTTTTATAATGAACACAGGAAATTTGTTTACCACAAGTATTCCCGCGACTGGACACCGGCTTATCAAAATGCAACCAATGGAATATTTTGGGAACAATACCTTCTTGAAAGTGAGTCAAATGTTGATGTTATATTGCAAATAGACAGAAATATAACCGATAATATAAGGATTACTTCAATATTTGGTACAAACTATCGTTTAACATCTAACCAGTATGCTACAGTAACCGGTACAAATTTAGTTGTTCCCGATTTCTTTTCTACATCTAATATTGAAGGAGATCCTATTGTTTCATTTTCAAAATATAAAAAGGTTACTAATAGTGCATATGGCTCTGTAAATATTGGATTTAAGAATTATTTATTTACCGAGTTTTCTTATCGTCGCGATTGGGATTCTTCATTGCCAGAAGAAAACTGGAGTTTCCCATATCCTTCTTTAAATATTGGGTTTGTCTTTACTGATGCATTCAATATAAATATACCGTTCATAAGTTATGGAAAATTAAGGGCAGGCATAGCTAAGGTTGGTAATGGTACTTTCTCCTACGGACTTTCTCCGGTGTTTTATTCACAGGGAGCTACAGCATTTAATGAGGTTAATTTGTTTGGAGTGCAATCAACAATTCCTACCTATAATTTAAAGCCAGAGATGACTAGTAGCAAAGAGTTTGGACTTGAGATGAAGTTTTTTGAAAACCGTTTAGGATTTGATGTTACTTATTATGATGCTGTTACCGAGAACCTGATTTTACCAGTAGCTGTACCTCCTTCATCCGGTTTTAGTGCCTGGCTTAAAAATGCAGGAAGTATTGAGAACAAAGGTGTTGAGTTGCAAATATATGGTACGCCGTTACAAACTGCCGGTGGCTTTAGCTGGGATATTGATTTTAACTGGTCAACAAATAATAATACAATACTTGAGCTTGAAGGCGATATGAAATCTTTATGGCTTACTACCATGTATGCTAAGTATAGTATGGATCTTTATGCATTCCCCGGAGATGAGTGGGGCGTTATTTACGGAACAACCTTTCAAAGAAACGAAAATGGGGATATTATTGTAGGAAGTAACGGAATACCTAAAACAACACCAGACCGTGATACTTTAGGATATGTAACTCCCGATTGGGTAGGAGGTATCAGGAATACGTTTAGTTATAAAGGTTTTTATCTTTCTGCACTAGTTGATTTCCGTAAAGGAGGAGATATTTACAGCCTGACAAAAGCTGTTGGGCAAAAAGCCGGTATTTTACAGTCAACGGTTGAAGGAGGTATTCGTGAAAACGGAATGATAGTAGAAGGAGTTTATGAAGAAAATGCTATGGTAGATATTGATGGCGATGGCGTAACAGAAGATGTAAGCGGACAACCAAATCAAACAGTAGTTTCGGCAAAAAGTTATTGGAGTAATTCAAGAAATTGGGGAGAACTTGCAATTGTTGATGGAAGTTTTATAAAACTTCGTGAGGTAATGTTATCTTATAAAATACCAAACTCTCTGACTAAGAAGCTGTTAATACAAGATGCTACTTTCTCTATTTATAGTCATAATGTGGCCCTGTTATATACCGATAAAAGTAACGATGTGCATATCGATCCCGAAGTATCGGCTGGAGGAACAATATCGGGAACGGGGACAGAATCTTATCAATTGCCTCCAACCAGAACAATTGGATTTAAATTAAACTTTAAATTTTAAAAGGAGTAAATCATGAAAAAAATATTATCAATACTATCGATAGGTTCTCTTCTTCTTTTTGCAACATGTACTAAGAATTTTGAAGAAATTAATACAAATCCGAATTATCCGGATATTGCACCCTCAAGCAATGTTTTTGCTTATGTTATTCAAAGGACAACAGCTCTGTTTGGCAGGACTGAAATAATATATCCTGCATCGTATGTGGGGCATGTATCACAAGGATTATATCCTTTTGAAACCAATTACACCGGTGAATTGCCATCTATATGGAGTAGTGTGTACAGGACTATTATGTCAAATTTGAATTTTGTAATTAAAGAGGCAGAAGAAAATGAAAACAACAATCTTCTTGCAGCTTCGCTGGTAATAAAAGTTTATGTAATGCAAATGATTGTTGATACATACGGGCCGGTACCGTATTTTAAAGCAGGACAGGGAAGTGAAGGGCTAATTCAGCCTAAATATGATAATGAAAAAGATATATACTACGATTTGTTAAGTTTACTGGAAAAGGCAAACGGATTATTTGATGAAACTTCAGGTAAATTTATTGGAGATGGCGATTTGTTGTATTTTGATGATATGGCACAATGGAAAAAATTCTGTAACTCATTGCATTTACGGTTAGCTATTCGAATATCTAATGTAGATGAAGCAACTGCCAAAGCAGATATTGCCAAAATTCTGAATGACCCTGCAACTTACCCAATATTTGAAAGCAATAATGACAATGCATTTATAGCCTATCCCGGAGGAGATTGGGTTGACCCATGGTTTGCAGCCTATAGCACTACGAGTGATGCATGGATGGCCAAGCCGTTAATTGATGCTATGTTGAGTTATTCAGACCCAAGGATTGAGTATTATACTGATTCATTAAGTGACGGAACATATGAAGGAATAGTAGTAGGTGATGCCCTTACTAAATTATACTCAAAGCCTGATGATAATTTTATTAAAAATCAGGAAGGTTCGGTTTATTTAATGAAATACTGTGAAGTTGAATTTATTAAAGCCGAAGCAGCTAAAAGAGGTTTTGTAAGTTCAATAACTGCAAAAGATGCCTATGAAGCTGCAATTACTGCATCATGCGATGAGTTTGGCATTCCTGCGGCAGACATTACTAATTACCTTGCTGTAGCAGGAGTTGTATGGAATGATGATGTAGATCAAATATATACTCAGAAATGGATTGCTTTATTCAGGCAAAGCTGGGAAGCCTGGGCAGAAATAAGAAGAACTGATGTTCCTGTTCTAGGGCCGGCTTCTAATTCAAACTATTCAGGGCATAACAGGCCACCTTTCAGGTTTCCCTATCCTGAATCGGAAGTAACCCTGAATACAGAAAATATTCCTTCAAATGTAAACGCAGTTGATAACTACTGGGGATATCAAATTTGGTGGGACACCAGAACTAATGTGCAATAATATTTATAAATAATTAACTGAGTCCTGCAAGGTTCATTATTTGATTAATTGAATTTTGCAGGATTTTTTTGTATAAAAATGATAACCAGAAAAAACTTTATTAAAACAACAACACTTTTAACAGCAGCGTCAATTTTACCGGTAATGCCTTCTTTTTCGCAAAATATAAGAGAAGACATAAAAGAAAAGCCTGCTAAAATAAAGCCTGAGAGGCTAAAAAAAGGCGATACAATAGGATTGGTAACTCCGGCAGGAGTTATTACAGAAAAACAATTGAATGAAACTATTCATAAACTTGAAAGCCTTGGATTAAAAAGTTACTATATGCCATCTGTATTATCGCAATATGGATATTTTGCCGGAACCGACCGGGAAAGAGCTGATGAACTGGTTCATATGTTCACTAATAAAGATGTTGATGGTATTTTATGTGTCAGGGGAGGGTATGGTGCTATCAGGATGTTTGATTTGATTAATTACGAGAAAATCAGGGAAAATCCTAAAGTTTTTATCGGGTATAGCGATATAACAGCTTTATTGAATGTAATATTTAACAAAACGGGCTTAATAACTTTTCATGGGCCGGTTGGTGTTTCAACTTTTAATGATTTTTCAGTACAATCGCTGGATAAAGTAATTTTTAATCCGGAAAAAAAGTACAAATATCCGTATCAAAGAGAAGAAAATACGGAAGAAAATCCTGAGTTTGATGTTTATACTATTAATAAAGGAAAAGCAGAAGGGGAGCTGGTTGGAGGCAACTTAAGTGTTTTAGCATCTATGACAGGTAGTAATTATGAAATAGATTATAAAGATAAAATTGTTTTTATTGAAGAAATTGACGAAAAAGTATATGCTGTTGACAGGTGGCTCACAATATTATTAAATGGAACAAACCTGAAAGAAGCTGCTGGAATAGCCTTAGGTGTTTTTAGCAATTGCAGCAAGAATGATGAACCGGGCTTTACTTTAAAAGAAGTATTAGTAAATATTCTTGAACCATTGAAAATACCGGTATCATATGGTATGCCTTTTGGGCATATTGCTACAAAAATTACATTGCCAATAGGTGTAAATGTTAAGTTTAATACCAGGAAAAACACACTTCAACTATTAGAGAATGCAGTAGTATAGAGCATAAATCATTTTAAAAGTAATATGTCATACAAATAAGATGTATTATACAATTAATACTATTGAAATAAGCAAGAGTAGTATTAACTCATTGTGAATTTTACTATTAGAAAAACATTTTTATAATAATATGATAAATTGTATTACAAATAATTTGATTTTTAAAATTAATGTTATAAATTCACATTTATTATTAACTTAAAATTATTTATTATGATGAAAAAACTTACATCTTTATTGGTTATGGTTATCATGGCC
>JAADFW010000228.1 GCA_013152655.1 Chlorobiota bacterium | reverse complement strand
AAATTATACAATTATTAATTCTTCGCATTAATAAACACTGCTAATAATATTAGATAATAAAAATGGGTTCAGGTATTTTTACCTGAGCTTTTTTGTTTTGTCATTTGTAAATTAAACACTTCTAAAAACTTTAAATTCAGGGAGTAAAGTATTATCTTTGTGCATTTTATTTTATTAAGATTAAAATGTTTAGGAGAAGCAACAAACTTTGAGTTGTATGAAAATGAATAAAACTATTAAAAAATATACTATTCTGTTTCTGATATCAGTAATATTAGCAAACGCAAATTTTACTTACAGTCAGGACAGAATAAGGCAAATTGAACAACAATTAACAGAACTTGCAAATAAAGTACCTGCGCTTAACAGCAAAGTTAATTTATCGGTTAGTGGTGCATCTATTCAAGAACTAATACGCGGAATTGCAAAAGCAAATAATGTAAATGTAAACATTGACCCTAATCTTAATACAACCGTTATAAGCAATTTTGTTGATGTTAAAGTAATTGATGTTTTGGTTTTTCTATGCAAAGAATACAATCTTGATATAGAAATAACCGGTAGTATAATATCATTAAAAAGTATTGATGAAGAAAAAATAGTACCTGTACATAAGTTGAATATTTCATATAATACTGAAAATGAACACTTAAGTCTTGATGTTAATAACGACAGCCTTGTAGCAGTTGCAAAAAAAATTACCGATTTATCAGGCTATAACATTGTATTGGCACCCGGATTAATATCAGAAATGATAACTGCGTACATTATAGATATGCCTTTTGAAAATGTGCTTGAAAAAATGGCTTATGCTAATAATCTGAAAATAAATAAAACCAGTGATGGATTCTATTTAATCGAAAAAACCAAAACAAAAAATAAATCGATTGAAACCAAACAATCTGTCAGGTCAAGGCCAACTCAAAACCAAGGAAATAGAAATAGTAATTCAAATGAAATGGTTTTTGAATATCAAATAGTTGATGATTCAATTTTAATTGTAGTTGAGAATGCTCCTTTGGTTCAAGTTATCAGAACCATATCAAAAGATTTGGGTAAATCCTACTTTTTAGCTTCTGAAATAAAAGGCAACGTAAGTTTCAGGGCAAGTAAAATCTCGTACGAACAGATGCTTCAAAATATCTTAAAAGGTACAGAATACTCCTATAAAGAAGAAAATGACATATATTTAATAGGCGAAAGTAAAATACAGGAATTGATGTCGTTTAAAGTACTTACATTGCAATATAGGACAGTTGAAAAAATAATGGAATTTATACCTGATGAATTATTAAAAGATTTAGAGATAAAAGAATTTAGTGAATTAAATGCATTGTTAATTAACGGTAAACCTGACAGATTACGTAATTTAGAGAATTTTATTAATGAAATTGACCAGGTTGTGCCTGTTATATTAATTGAGGTAATTATAACCGACATTAGTAAATCAAGAACATTATCAACCGGTTTACAAATTGGTTTAGGGGAAAATGGTTTCACGACAGGAGGAAGTATTTCACCTTCCATCGATTTTCAATTGAATTCTAATTCAATTAATAATCTGGTGAATAGTTTTAATGGGTTTGGCTGGATTAACCTTGGTAAAGTACAACCTAATTTTTATTTAAGTTTAAAAGCACTTGAAGATGATGGCATTCTGAAAGTACGGTCAACGCCAAAATTATCAACTCTTAATGGACATGAAGCTTCATTAAAAATAGGAAATACAGAATATTATCTTGAAGAAAAGAGTGAGTTAATTGGTACTCAAAACCCACAGATTTCTACTACAAAAACATATATTCCTGTTAATGCAGACCTTGCTATTACGGTTAAACCATTTGTTTCGGGAAACGACCAAATTACGATGGAAATAGAAGTTAATCAATCTGATTTTACTGACAGAATTTCAAAATTTGCTCCACCCGGCCAGGTAACCCGGAATTTTAAATCTTCTATAAGAATAAAAGATCAGGAAACTATATTATTGGGTGGATTAGAAGATAAAAAGAATACTTCTTCAGGAAGCGGGTTGCCTTTTTTATCACGCATACCAATTATTAAATGGATTTTTAGCAGCCGTACAAAAAAAGATGCTAATTCTAAACTTAATATATTTATTAAACCTACTATTATCAGATAATGCTAAACCCTTTTAAAAACATATCATTGTTAAAAGGAAATTCCGTTGCCGGTTTGCATTTGAAATATATTTCTGAGAAGGAGAAATTCTTTGACGTTGTAATATTAAAAAAACAAAAAACACAAATTAATATTTACAATACTAACACAAATATTGATTCAATTGCGAAAATCAGCAAACAAATTGGACAAATTCCGGCATGTTTAAGCATTGAAGGTAAAGGTATTTTATTAAAAAAAATAGATAGTTCGGAAAAGAATAACAATCAACAAATTTTAGATAAGTTTTTTCCTAATGCAGTAGAAGAAAATTTTTACATTCAAAAAACTGAAATTGATGATGAAGAAACATTTATTGCTATTGCTCGAAAATCAATTATTGATTCTATAATACAAGAATTATACAGCCAAAATATTTGGATTATTGATCTTACGTTTGGCCCTTTTAACCTAAACCGTATTATTCCTCTTTTTTCTGGAAAATATAACGAGATTATTCTTCCGGAAACAATCATTAACTTAAATAATGACAGAATAGGAAATATTGAAAAGAAATTTACTGAAGGAGATTATAATTATTTAATAGAGAATGAGAGAATTGATGCATCTATCTTGTTACCTTATGCTTCTGCATTAAAGTATTATATTTTTAATGTTAATAATGAATTAGTCATTAAACAGATTAAGAATAAAAAGAATGAATTTAAATTTAAAATGTTTTTTAAATTTTATAGTAAGTCAATACTGGCAGGAATATTTTTAATTTTATTAATAAATTATTTACTTTTTGATGGATTTGATAAAAAAAATAAATTACTAAATGACCAATACAATAAAAATGAATATTTACTGAATAAGATTGATAAACTAAGCAAAGAACTG
>JAADFW010000227.1 GCA_013152655.1 Chlorobiota bacterium | reverse complement strand
TGAGAGGATATTGAGAAGATGTACGAGAAAGTAACTAAAGAATTGATTAAAGAATGTACAGATGATTTGGAATACTATGATAACAATGGACATTTTCCATTTGATAAAAAACCTGTTTTAGTTACTTTGAGTTATGCTTCTATTGATAAATTAAAAGGTCTGAATAGAAGTAAAGAAATTGATAAATTAATTCAATCAATTGAATAATAATAATATTTAAATAGGATGAATTATATATAATAACATGGTTTCAGAAAACACAAAAGATTATCTTGGAGTAACTGGCCTAACTGGGTTCTTCTTAATAATATCAATAGTAGTTCCTTTTGTAATTGGTTTCTTAGAAAAAGGATTTGATTCTGCAGAAATCATAACTCAATACACCGTATATGCTTCAGTTTCAGTGGCTTTCATGGCAATATTTATGTTGTGGTTGTATGCAAAAAAGTTAAATTCTTCGTATGGAAATAGTTTATTTTTTGCATCAAAAGGAGAATCTCCTTCAATACCTTTTTTCAAAAGATTTTCTTACCCCCAATTAATTTTAGGTTCAACCGTTATTTTTGGATTCTTATTTTTGATAGTTTCTCAATTAAAAGAAACTGCATTTACTGGTTTTAAAGTTGTTCAACAACAATTTACCCCTGGAGCATCTATTGTCTTTTCGGCATTCTTAGTTCCATCTCCAGAGAACGCAGTCTTGGGGGCTTTAATTGCTGGTCTAGCAGTTACTATGATGACTTTAGGTAAAAAATATCATTGGTCTAAAGCCAATTATAATGGATTTATTTATTTATTAATCCCTCTTGCTGGTGGTGCTTTAGGTTTGGGAATGCATCTATTAAGATATGGGGCTAACACTTGGAATTTATATGTTGTCTTTGGGTTTTGGACAGTCTTGGCTTTGTTATCCGTAATGACTGGGACTTTTGTGGTTGGTTGGATATTACACGTTATGAATAATTTGTTTTTTGATTTGAAGATATATTTCTCAAATGAAACTGTCTTCTTGATTGGTTTTGCTGTGTTGGTTTTATTAGCAATCTTGTATTTTACTTTATATAAAGGTGAGCTGATGGGAAGTGTTAAGAATGAGTAATGAAAAGAGTTTTAATTTAATTACAATTTTTATAATATTACTATTATTGTTTTTAGGTTTTAGTATAGCAAAAGCAACACAAAATCTTTCTTTACATAAAATAATAACCCCCAATAAAGAAATACCAAATAGTACTCTTGAAATAATAAATGATTGCACTAATTTATCTCTTGAAAAAACTGCATATTGCTTAAGAGATAATATAAAAACATTTTATAAGTACAAAGTTACCCCAGATTATCTTGATTTGAATCTTACTGAATTAAAAAAACAAGGTGGAGATTGTAAAAATTATGCAGATTTATATGTGAAATTAATTAAAGGAGAGGGATTTTATGGAGAACATATAATAATTGATGTAGATGCTTCAAATGCCCATGCTTTTGCAGTAATGAGTAATGGCAATGGATATTGTATTTTAGATGAATTAAATGTGTGGTGTAATCAATTTACAAAATGAAAAAAATAAAAATTTTAAGTATTAGTATGATACTCTTACTGATACTTGTTGGTTTTAGTATTGCAAAAGTGACTTCTTCAATATCATTATTTCATACCAAGGAAATTTCAAATAATTTCCCCTCACAATGTTACACCGATTTACATCCCTCTGAATTTTTAACATCAAAGATACCTTCTCAAATAATAACGAATGATGACAAAAATTACATAAAAATTAATATTAAAAATAGGAAATTTTTTATTGGTGAAGTAACATCAACAGGGTCTATGAGACCTACATTAGGTAGGGACAGTTCAGTAATTTTAATAAAGCCAGAAATTCAAGATATTAAAGTTGGGGATATTATTACTTTTTATTGTGATGGAACACATATAGTTCACAGAGTTATAAAAATAGAAAATGAAACTTACACTACAAAAGGAGATAATAATAATGTGCAAGATGATTGTCAAACTAAATTCAAAGACATAGATGGAATGATGGTGGGAGTGATTTATTGATGAAAAAGAAATATTTACTCTTAATTTTAGGAATTTTATTAATTTCTATATTTATATATTTTGTAAGTGCAATTTGGTGGAATAATACTTTTTTATATAATAAACCGATAACAATAACAGAAACAAGTGGAACTACTTTATCTAATTATTCTATTTTAATGAATATTTCATATGATTCACATATGAATGCTGACTTTTCAGATTTAAGATTTATAGGTTCTGATAATACAACAGAATTAGGTTATTGGATAAAGAATTACACATCTTCTACAAATGCTTGGGTCTATGTCAAAGTTCCAACTTTAACAGCTTCCTCTAATACAACAATTTATATGTATTACGGGAATAGTGGAGCATCTACTACAAGTAATGAAAATAATGTGATGTATATGTCGGATGATTTTTCAACTACAGAAATTTTATCAAAATTAAATAACTATTATTATTATTCTACTTCTACGGGGATTGCAACATCTTCCAGTCCTGGGAAGGGTATTAGTGGAGGAGTTCTAACTATTTCACAAACTCCAGCTTATACCTATGCACGAGGAGTTTATTCTCCAGATTTATTAGATAAGATTCCAATTAATGAAAGTTTTTATATATCAACGGAATATAAAGATTCCCCACTTGAATATAATGGAGGCATCGGTATTAGAATTCCTTCAGAAAGTTCTATAGCATCAGCAATATCCAGAAGTGGGGTTGATTTAGTTTCAGACGATTATTCTGGAGTTTCACAATCTTCTGGTTTCCATAATATAAATAATGATTCTATTCAATATTCTACAACTTATGGTGAGCCCAATATAATGGAATTTATGAGAACTTCCGATAATATTTATACTTTTAAAGTGAATGGAACAATAATATACAAAGGAACAATTACAGGATTAAATAATAAAATAATTTCTGTTGGTTTTGCTACTTGGACAACAAGTGGTCAAAACACCCCATCTTCTGCATCTTTTAATAACATTTCAGTTAGTTCATATTCTACTCAAAACCCAACATACTTTATAGGCTCTGAACAAAATTCTTCAATTCTAACAACTATCAACTCCCCAATAAACACATACAACTCAACTTCAAGTAATATTTTATTTAATTGGACATTAACTCCTATAAATGTAAATCTCACAAACACAACTCTTTATAATTGGTATTCAAATGGAACTCTTTTAAGTTCAACATTTTATTCACTTTCAGGAAATCAAAGTATAACGACAACTCAAATTAATTCTATTGTCGATGGTTCATATATATGGAATGCTCAGACATGCGGAGATAGTGGAAGCGGTTGTTCTTTCGCAACAAACAGAACTTTTTCAATAGATACCCCACCACAAATAACAATAAATTCACCAACAGCAACTATGAACACTAACAATGTTACTTTTAATTACACCTTTACAAATCCTGTTGGAACTTTAGATTATTGTTCATATAATGTGACTAATACAAGTTTAAATGTAATAATAGCAGATAATCCTATTAATTGTTCTAATCCAGTTGAATATCAAACAATTTCAGACGGACAATATATTCTTAATGTCTTTGCAAATGAAACAAATGGAAATACAAACACTACGAGCTTTAATTTTAATGTTTCAACAACTCCAGACATCCACTTTCAAAATCAAACATTAGTTAATAATTCAAATATTTCAACATCTTATATTCCTATTAATGTTTCATTGCAAGAAACTTTTTTTAAGAATGTGACTTTTAATTTTTATAATACCAATGGAACTTTAATTTCTTACTCATACACGGACGGAACAAGATTTATAAATAAATCCTTTCCAGATGGAAATTACAATTATAATGTAACAGTATGGACGACAACTGACCAAACCAATTCAACAAATACAAGAAAAGTATTAGTTGATACAACATTCCCAAGTGTATCAATAACGAATCCATACGGTACTTATTCAATCATAGACCAAATACCCTATAGTATAAATGTAACAGATACTAATTTAGATTCATGTTATTATAATGTAACTTATGGGGCTTCAACAGAGATAGTGGATACCACTCTTAATATTTCAACAAACCCAATAACAGGAATATTAGCAGTTTCACAAATTGGGACTACTTATGTGTTCCATGTAGCTTGTACAGATTTGTCAGGTAATGTGAATACTTCCAATCAAACATTTTACACTACAGCTACTGCTGTAATTTCGACGGGGGGTGGAAGTGGAGGTTCTATTCCAATTGTAATTAAACAAAAAGCCACTGAATGGTTAATGAAAACCCAAGAAGGAGCTACTGCTTTTGCATTGAAGATGATACCAGGAATATCTAAACAAAATGATATTAAATTTACTAATACTGGAACTTCTGCAGTTCAAGTTCAATTAACATGTACAAATGTAAAGGGGAACATGTGTCAATATTTAACCTATGAATCTTCTAATGTTTCTATTACTTTAACAGGTGATACTCCCATTTATGATACCATGACAATTTCATTACCACAAGATATATCCTTGGGAAAATATATTTCTGCAATTACTGCAACCGATGGTGATAATAATATTCAAGTAATATCAGTTAGTGTGGATGTTTCAAGTGGATTTTTAAGCCAAATAGCTGCAAAACTAACTAATAACTTTGATGGCACACCAATACCTATGATTGTTATATTTTTATTTGTTTTTATTTTCCTTGGATATATTTTAGGATATACCTTATTTAAAAATACCTCTGGGGGCAAGGCTTGGGGGTTCGGTGCATCATTATTTATAACTTTAATATTGGTTGGTTTGAGCTAACTGAAATTTCTTGTTTCAGTTCAATAATAATAATATTTATAAAGGTAATTAACTTATAATTAGTATGAAAAAGAAAGATAAAAAAAGGGTGATTGGAATCTCCTTATCACTACTTTTGTTAATAGGAATGATAATTTATTTTTCAGTTCAGCAAACTGCTTTTCCATCAGTAAAATCAAACCAAGATACTTTTTTAGTTTCTCAAATAGCCAATACAAATTCTTATGTACAATATACTTTAACCGCCTCTCCACGTAACAGATATAATTTTAATAATGTAAATTGTAATGCTCAAAAAAATCCAATTATTTTAAATCAAAATTTAGTTTTTACCTCTTTTAGTTGGGGTAAAAATTTAGTTTTGCCTAAGGATATACAATATAATAAAAAATTTAACACTTCTATTTCATTAACTGATATGAATGGTGCTTACAGACCTTGCACTGCTTATCCAGATGCGGGAGTAATTAATTTGAGAAGTAAAAACTTAACTGCTTCTTGTATTGCAAAGAATACCAATAAGATAGAATGTAATGTGAAAGGAATTATTTTACCATCTAATATTAATAAGAAAAATGGTTTTGTCTTATTAAATGCCAAATTTGATTTAAATGTGAAATTTCTTAAACAAGGAGTGGAATGTATAGATGATGCAGGATGTTTATCATCTCAAACTTGTGAATCAAATAAATGTATTACAAACATTAATAAACCAACTACAGTTCAACCAAATACATTCTCACAGGTAATTAAGAATATCTTTGGAAGTATTACTAAATTCTTTAAGGAGATGTTTATATGAATAAAAATAAGAAAATAATTGGAACATCTCTAATTTTGTTAATATTAATAGGAATGATAATTTATTTTTCAGTTCAACAAACTGCCCTGACAACAGGAGGGATTATCGGACCAACTACAATTCAACCTGGACAAACTTATTCTTATCAAATAAATTTGGAAGCCCCAAATTATGTGGATTCAAATTATAATGATGGTGATTACTCTGAACAATATGGATATTGGGGATTAATTGATTCTTCAGGAAATGTTTATGCTTCTAGTGACCCAATTTCAATTAATAAAACTTTTATTAGTACAGCAACTTTCACAGCACCTTCTAAACATCAAAATCAATACACTTTAACAGCAATCATAGACGAAATAGATTACACATATGATTATAAAACTTTATCTTGGAGTCATACAGAAAAGATTATAGTTAAAAAAGGATTAGATATAAAAACAAGTTTACCTGCTCCTTCCAAAATTTTACCAGCATCTTTTTTGAATATAATTAAAAATATATTTGGGAGTATAGTTAATTTTTTCGGAGGGTTGTTCAAATGAATAAAAATAAAAAAATAATGTTATATTCTTTATTGATATTACTACTAATAGGAATTATATTTTATTTCTCAGTTCAACAAAGTGTAATGGGACACATTGGAAATATGAAAAATTCACCAATAACAAAAACTATAGATTGGAATGGAATCCCTGTCACAATAAATTCTTTATATTTAGGTAGAGTTGTGGCAGGACAGGCCAGTGATGGAAATTGTGTCAACCAACAAAACGGAATTTGTTATAGATACGCTACGACTTATTTTTGTGGTATTAGTGGAAGAGGAAGTTCATCTGGGGCTTATGTTCAAAATGGTTACACCTCTAATTCAAATCTTAATTTAAATTCAGCAATAGGTGGGGGTTCAAACTGGGATTGTAATAAAGAAAATTATATAATTTCCACATTTACTTCCAAGAAAGGAATCATAACATTTAATTATAATTTAAATTCTGTTATTACTGCCAGTAGTGGAACTAATGCTATAACAACTTTAATAATAAATGGTCATAAAATAATTGCAGAAACTAATCGTGCAAATCATAGAGGAGGACAAGCTAAAAATTTAATAGGAAAATATGAATTAAAAATAAACAAACCAACAAAAATCAAAGTAGAATTATATACTCATAAAGCAATGAGGGGTTCTTCCACTGGAAAGGTTTCAATTTCTTATACTCAAGTAATAAATAAACCAGTTACAATTCAACCAACAACCTTCTCACAATTAATTAAAAAAATGTTTGGAAGCATGATTAATTTCTTTAAATCAATTGGATTGATCTAACTGAAATTTCTTGTTTCAGTTCAATAATAATAATATTTATAAAGGGTAGTTACTTATAATTTATATGAAAAACAGTGCATTAATAAAAACAGTCTTAATATTTTCAGTTTTCTTTCTGTTAGTTGGGGTTGTATCTGCAACTAATGTCATTACTGTTGCTACTCCAGCTGCTGCTGCTTCTATTTCAGGGAGTGCATATACTATCACTGCAACATTAGATTCCAATGATGGGAATGTCACCAATGTAAGTATTTATTATCAATCTCCTGGTGCTTCAACTTGGAACTTAATCGCAACAGTACAAAATACTTCTACTGCTCAAACAAGTTTCTCTACAACTTGGGATACTACTGCTTTTGTAGATGATAATGATTACACAATTAATGCTACTGCTCCCTCAGCAGCAGGAACTACTTCAACAGATACGAGTACTGGAGTAGATATTGATAATGGTAACCCCACAGCTACTTTAAGTTCTGCAACCTTCACAACTAATAAACAAAGATTCGGAGCACAAACATTTTCTATGGGTTTAAATGCTGATGCAACAATAGGTATAAGTTCATGTATTATATATTGTACAGATACTAATAATGGAAATGTGTATAGTACAACAGCTTCAGTAAGTGCTAATGCTTGTTCAAATACAACTTTAACCCCAAAGACTTTTTCACTGGTAAAAGCACGAGCATATAATTGTTTAGTTCAAGCTACAGATGGAAATGGTGATTCAACAAACAGTTCTTCAAGACTCTTAACTTATGTTGTAGAATCATCGGGACACAACCCATCAATTAAATATTTTCCAAATACACCACATACAAATTCTTTTTTACAGAATTTCATCTCTAACATTATTAATTTCTTTAAAGGACTTTTTTAATAATAATAATATTTATAAAGGATAATTACTTATATAATACATGAAAAAAAAGAATTATAATCCGTTTAAGATGTGGGGTAGTTGGATGGGAGCAAGCGTAGGATTATATATTTATTTACGGACAGCAATTATTAAAGGAACATTTTGTCCAAAACTTAATCATATAATTCTTTTAAATACTGACAAAACTGTTAAAGCAGTAATTTGTTCAAGCCAAGCTCCTTCTCAATCTTTTTTACCGTACATCCTAATAATTATAGGTTTTTTTATGATTGGATGGGGATTAGGATTATTATGGAGAAAATATAAATGAAAAAACAAAATAAAATTGTATTAGGTATTTCTTTAATTTTATTGATGCTGATAGGTTTAGGGATTTATTTTAGTGTTCAACAGTCTGCTTTTGGAAGTGGTTCTTATCTTTCTATATCAAAAGTGTCAGTAACCAATGGAGGTAATCAATTATTAATTTACGGAACAACTAATGGTGCAGAAAATTTAAAAATCTATTTTAGAGAAAGCACTATAAATTCCTTATTAGAAAAACAAGGATATAAAATAAATAAAGTTCCTTCTTCTTTAGAAATAAGCATGAATAATCCATCAAGAGATTTTTCAGTATCTAAAAATAATAATCAAATATTTTATAAAATAGGTACTTTTGATTTAAGTACTTGGAAAAGTTGTCAAAATAATATGCCTACTAAAGCTGCTCATAGTTTAGGAAGATTAGGAATAACAGCATATGTCTTTGGTTCAAGAACTTGTGCTTATGTTTATCCTGTTGGAGTATTTTCCACTTTTACTGGTTTACAAACAGATAATAATTATGTTACTTTTAAATTAAATAATAAATTAATAGGTACATTAAATCCTTCAAGTGGAGAAAATGTAGTTAGGTCTTCAGATGGTAAAACAGAAATTCAATGGGTTGGAAATTTATTAAACTTTCAGCAAGTAACAAAACCTTCTAATTACGCATTATTATTTTCTAGTTCATATTTTAATAAAATTATAAAATATTCTTCTTGGTCGGATTATAAGGATGAATTACAAAACATAGGAATTAATTATGATACATTAAAGTTAAACGGATTTTTGGCCAACATAGGATTTACAGATTCAGATATAAATAATTTTAACAATAAAATGAATTCAATTCTTGTAAGTCAAAAAACTAATTATGAGAACTCAGTAAATGCTAATTCTGAATTTATTAGTAATGGATTAAGAGTATATCCTTCAACTCCGAACACATTCCCAACATTCAAAATATATTTATCAGCTGATTCAGTACAATTAGAAAGACTTTCTGGAAAACCTAGAATAGTAACACCTTGTAGTCAATCTACTTCTGTAATAAAATCTGGGGATTATTTAAATGTTAAATTTAAAGTTGAAAATGTTGGTTCTCAAAAAGGAGCTTTTTACGGTTCAGTATCTTGTACAGGTAATTCTAATATAGCTGATATTGGTATACCTCAAAAAACAGTAAATGCAGGTAGTACTAAAACTTTTACTACTCAAATGTCCGCAATTAATAAAAAATCAGGAACTGATACTAATAATTGTAAAATTAAAATAATAGATTTGAATAGTCAAAAATCAGATAGTTGTTCATTTAATTTAGGAGTGAAATATCAACCAAATGTAATTTGCTCACCTTCATCAGTTAAATGTACAGATGTTAATACATTAAAAACTTGTTCAAGTGATGGTACTAAATATGATTCAGTAGTTACATGTGATAATGGTTGTGAAACATTAGAAAGTGGAGTAGGACAATGTAAGGTAAGTCCAAAAGAATGTACCTCAGATTTAGATTGTTCAAGTTCGCAAACTTGTGATACATCTATTAATAAATGTGTGTCCAAACCAGATGTTTGTAGTGCTTGGATTACAGCTCCTCAATTTTTAGGAGGAAAAACAATCCTTCCAGACATTGGATGTATAATAAATAAATGGTTCATGAAAGCCAGAACACTATTTGCAGTATTATTAGGATTTATTTCATTCCTATCATCATTCCTATTAATGAAAGATATTATAAAAAAGAAAAAAGATAAATGGATTGCACCAGTAACTGGAGTAGTTCTTGGAGTCATATTAGGAATGTTGGCTTATACTTTATTTTATTGGACTATAGCTGCATTGATATTATTATTTTTAATTAAAAAAGCTATTCCGTATATAAAAAAATGAAAAAAGAAATATTAAGAAATTATATCTTTTGGGTAACATGGTTATTAGATGTAGGATTATTAATTTTTATAGTAATGAGGTCAATAATAAAATGAAAGATAAAACATTAAGTAATATAGCATTAACATTATTTACTTTATCTATGGCTTTTTTAACCTTCATAGTAGTGAGGTTAATAATAAAATGATAAAGAAAAAAACAAGAAAAATTATAAATAATATTTTAATAGTTTTACAAATTGTTATAATCGCGGTTTTGGGATATGGAATGTTCAAAATTTTTTTCATTACATAATTTAATTTAAAAATGAAACGTAAAACAAAAATAAAGAGGTGGTGGAAAAAACATTGGGGTAAATTTATGTTAATTAGTGGATTACTAATTTCTGTATTATTCATCCTAAAAGCAAGAGGTATAATATGAAAAAACAAAAATATAAAAAATTCATAGGTAGAATAATATTCATATCATCAGTGGTATTTGTACTATCTTTTGGGATTATAATTTATAATTGGATTAGTGCTAATTCATGGCCTATTTTTATTGTTTCAGGGATAATTGTGGCTGGATTTATGCTATTTGGTTATTTAAGTTTCAGTAAACTAAAGAAAAAAATACTAAAGAAATTTAGTTAAGTAATTGTATAACTATTGACAAAAAAGCTTGTTAGAGAGCTTCTATGCAGCAGTAAATTACGTATAAAACAGGTAAAATGACTTGTTTTTAGTGAAATAATAAAAAGATTTATATATGGTGAAAATATTAATATTATATGAATATCACAAATATTGGATCATTAACCTCCAATCAAATAATTACTTATTGCCAAAACTTACAAGCCCAACCAGCATTGTGGGTTCTTTGGGTTGGATCAATTATTATTTATGTCATATCTCTTTGGGCTGTTTTAGATATGTCAAGAGTTAACTTAACCAAACTTTTATTCGCAGGAATTTTATTCAGTACGTTATCTTTTGGTTTGCTATATTTTCTTCTTAATTCTCCTTTCTTAATTAGTGGTTTATTTGGGAAATAATAATAATATTTATAAAGTCTAATACCTTATAATATACATGAGAGGTTTAATTTCATAAAGTCTTTTTTTGTTCTGGTAGTCTCATACCCCATTATGAGACTACCGCTTCCTTCTAATTAATAAAAATGGTAAAATATTTAACTTTTAAAAATAAGAAGATTCTCCCACTTAGTATTGTATTTGTTTATATGGAATTTATAATGCTAATTAATTCTTATTATTTTAGCATGCTAATTACTCTGGGAATTTATTCTTTAATTATGGTTTTTCTTACTAATCCCAAACCAGAGGAAGAAGAGAATAATAATAATATTTATAAAGGGTAAATACTTATAATTAACATGACAGAATCATTATTTGAAAAGAGGAGAAAATATGTGTATGAGGAATTTGGTAAACAAACAAAAAACACACACATAAATAATAAAAAGAAAACTAAATTGTTAAAAACTCTTTGGAAGGAAGCTAAGAGGAAGTTTAATTAAAAATGAAACACAAAAAAGGACAAACACAAATTCAATTAGTTATAGGATTAATATTAGTTTTAGCAGGTGCATCATTTTTTCTTAAATTTTATAATATAGGTTATCTTTTAGGTGGTGTAGGATTATTAATAGAAACTATTAAACGAATTATTCAAGGAGGTCTTTTAAAATGATGGGAATCAATATGTGGATTGGGATAGTCATTATATTATTAAATGGATTACCTTTATTATTAAAAAAGTATAATTTAATTCCTCTTACTGCGATAGTTAGTTTTATATTAATGGGATTAAAGTTAACTAGTGTTTTATAAAATGTCAAGATTCACCAGAAAAGATAAAGCAAACTTAATAGTGATATTTTCTCAACTCATACTTCTTTTAACTTTAGGAATTATGATCTTTTTCAATATTAAAAATATGAATATCACTGCTTTCGCAGTAGCTTCTATTCTTTTTGGAATTACTATGTTAACAATTTTATTGGAAAATAAATTAAAATGAAAACTTTTCTAAAGAATATTGGTATTTTTATAATTGGATTAATTACAGGTGCAATTGTAGGAGTAATTACTTTCATAATTCCCAAACTTCTAACTCATTAGGATGAGTTTTGGTTCTCTTCTTTTTGGACCATATAGTTATCCAGCAAGGAACACAATTATATTTTATTGATAGTTTTTTATAAATTTCAAGTGTTTTTTTGGAACATCCAGTATTTGTTTTAAATTGAAATAACCACAATCTTTTATCGTTCTTTTTATATCCAATAGCGTCAAATCCCATGTCGTCTACTATCCAATCTTTTTGAAATCGAAGATGCGGAAAGAAATATAAATTAATAAACCCTTCTTTTTCTAAATATTTTTTTATTTTAGTATTGGTAGCATACATTTTTTGTCGATTATTCATAAAAATCCCTTTTCAAATATTTTCTTCTTTCTTTTTCTAATTTAAATCCTTGCAATAAGACAACCACTCCGAAAAAAAGGATGGAAAATAAACCGCAATAAATCATCAAATCACCAATGGAATAATAAGTATTTCCAATATTAATAATGTCAGAGAGTATCCCCCAATTAACTTTTCCAAATTTATTAAAAGTAAAATGGGTGTTAGTATTAGAGATTAATAAATTCGTATATACTGGCATTTTTCCAGAATTAACACTTACAACAAAATTATTTAAAGAACCTCCGAAATATGGGAGGATTAAACTAATGACCATAAGAGAAAGTAACAAAATGAATAAATCATATTTTTTAATTAATTTTATATTTATCATTTTAAAATCCCAAAGTTTGATTTACAATTTGTGCGATATTTGATAATGAATTATTTCTACTTACTAAAGTGTTAGATGATTTAATTAATAATGGAATGGCTTTCCAAAATTCTTTTAAAGAATGCAATGGTATCTTCCATGCTTCTATTACTGTTAAATGTAAAGCGGAATGTGCTATTAATGATAGGTAAAGGAAAGTTAAACCAAAAAATGTTAAAACTCCCAAACTAAAATTTGTAAATTTTTGTGAATCATTTGACAAAAATGAATGACCATAAATCCAAGAGAACACCCTAATCCATTTCCAAATAATCCAAAAAGATCCAATTAAATTCCAATATAAAATAATGAATCTCCAACCATCATGAAAGAAATTTCCAGTATCAACAAAGGAAGCGTTAGCGTTAATGACTTTAGCACTCTCAGTTCCTAAAGTAAGAAGAGGATTAAGAAATTTTTGACCCATATAATTAACTCCAGGAGCGATATTACTGGCTTGGACTGATATTACAATGGCGTAAATAAGTGGGATTATTAAAAAGATAAAAACAAAAAAATATCCAAAAAGTTTTCCGAATGTTCTTGAAAAAAGACTTTTACCCAACCTTTTGGTTGCAAAACCAAGATTTTCACCGACTCCCATTTATCTTCTCCTTGAATAAAATTAAATCTTTATTTTTTGAATGGTCGTCGTATTTCCAAATAACTCTGTTTTCAGTTTTTCTGATATAATCATGAATTTTCCTAATCAATGTTACTTCAGGGATAAATTCTTTTAATCTTTGCTTGTTTATGTCGGTAATAATGTAGTTTGTAGCATTTTTTTTTAATACTTTTAAAATGTGTGTTTCTATAAGAATATTTTTAACAAGAATAAAATTAGAATTAGACCCACTAATTTTTAAATATCTTGCTAAATCACTTAAGGAATAAATTTTATTTTTTTTTAAGTCGACATAGTATATATCTATCAATAATGAAACTATTCTTTCAGTCATGTAAGAAGTAAGGATTCACCCTTTATAAATTTTTTTGTATAGTTAATTAAAAGATATAAATAATGTTTATAAAGGGTGAATTATAATAATTATTATAAAGGAGGATAATAATTATACATGGCGAAATCAAATAAGAATACTCTTTCTATATTTCTTGTTGTATTTGTTATGATTGTTGTTGGTATTGGAGCTTTTTACTTTGCTAGTCAAAGTGCAATTAGCCCAGTAAAAATGATAAATAAGACTCTTGGTCCTTGTCCTGATTCTACTGGAGTTATTACTGTTAATGCGGTAAATGCTTTACAGAAGAGTTCAACAATCGCTACTCCTACTATTACTGCAGGAGTGGGAAACGACCCTGTTGTGACATCTATTACTTCTGGAACAACCACTTTTAGAGTGGGGTCACCAGTAAATGTTTTAGTGTCAAAAGATGGTTACATCGATAAAGCTTTTTCTTTCACTATGCTTTGTGGGGGTTACCCCTTAGACGCAGCTCTTTATGCAGCTAGTGCTACAGACCCAAGCGTGAAGATTAAGAATGAGAATGGTAACTTTATGACAGATAGTATTACTGGTGGAGCTACTAATCAATCTGTATTATCTACTGGAGCTACTTTGAACTTAGATGTTCAATTCCAAGGGAGTGCTTTAGAAAACACAGGTAAATTGATTTATGTAGTAGAATTACCAGCAAGTACATCAGCTAATGTTACGAGTATTTCTATGGATGGTTTGAAGAGTGTTCCCGTTCCAAGTGTTTATACATCTTCTAATGCAGCAAGTAAAATGGCAGCATTTGAAGTTCCTGCTTTAGACAATGGTGCTAAGGCTATTCACCAATTAAGTATTGTTCTTGGTTCAACTAAGACATTAAGTGGTGGTGTTGTAACAACATGGTACGCTCAGCAAGAATACATAGGATTAGACGGAACTTTGAAATATGGTGTTGAAAATTCACAGGGAACTGCGAAATATGAAAACACTGGAAGTTCAAGCTTCTTTATCAACGCAGCATAAACTAACTAATTAGGTTTATTTTTTTTTTGCAATTTTTCTGTTTCTTCAATAATAATAATATTTATAAAGGGCAAAGTGTTATTTATTGTATGAAAAATAAAAGAAGTCAAGCACAATTAACTAAAATAGGAATGGGAAGTTTAATTGGAGTGGCTGGATTTATTATATTATCCTTTGGTTCTGCTTCAGGACAAACATGGCTTATAAGAGGAGGCATAGTAGCAATTACTTTTGCTACTTGGATGATAACATGGAAATGAATTTAATAAAAATATTAATTGCTGGAATTGGATTTGGTAGTTTATTCTTAATTAAAAAGAAATATAAATTAGCGTTAGGTTTAGTTTTAACTGCTTATTTGATTTTCTTGGGAGTTATGTAAAAATGAAATCAAAAAGAAAACCAAGTGCTTGGAACATTCATTTAATGGAAGTTTATCATGAAATGAAAGATGAAGATTCAACAATTAAATTAAAGGATGCAATGGTTTCAGCCAATGCCAGCTATAAGAAAGAGGAATAAAAATGGCAAAGAGAAAAAACCAACTAAGAATAGACAAAAAAAATAAAGAAGAGATAAGAGTGGTTTTAAACAGAGACCTAAATTACAAATTTTTTTATTTTCAGCCAATAGATTCTAAATATGCTTATTTTGAATTTAAAGATATGCAGACTAAAAATAAAGCATATAGAGATTTGATGTTTTGGTATTCTGGTAAATCACTAGCTAAATTTAGAGGAATGATAAAAAAATAAAAATGGTATTAGAAAATTGGAAGAAACAAAAATATACTAAAAAAGGAATAAATTTATTTTATGATAAAGATAGTAGTAAAACTATTATAATAACAAATATGAAAACATTATATAATATGCCTTTAGAATATGAATTCCAACTTGTTGATGGTCTTGAATATTCTGAGCTAAAATATTTCAAAACTAAAAAACAAGCTCTTACATTTGCTAGAGCTTACATGAGGACACACTAAGATGGTATTAAAAGATTGGAAGAAAATTTTGCAAGATACATGGATTAAACAAGGAACCGGGACTATTAGAATTAGAGGAAAATACACAATTTTAGTAACTGATAAAATCGGTCATAAATTATCTAAACGTTATAAAACTAAATCTAAAGCTATTGCATTCGCTAAAGCTTACATGAGGAAACACTAAAAGGAGGTATTAATAAACAATGGCAAAATCAAAAAAAGTTAGAGTAAGTGGTTATACTAGGAAAGTTAAGGGAAAAAGAGTTAAAGTTAAAGGATACACCCGAAAGAAATAATAATGAAAAATAAAAAATTATCTTTAAAGAAAGGTGCTTTATCAAGGCAATTAGGAATACCTATACGAAACAACATACCAAGCAATCTTCTTAGAGCTATTAAGAATGCACCTATCGGTGTTGTTATAAGTTATAGGATTAATGGGAAATATCCAGGTAAAGTTACTAAATTATTGAAAAAAAGAGCTGTGTTCGCGTTGAATATTAGGAGAAGGAGGTAAGATAAAATGGCTAAAAATACTATTATATTTAAATTGGAACCTTATGAAAAATCTCTTTTTGGAAAAGAACAAAAATATGGAATGTTTATAGGAAGTAGAATAATAACTAGTAAAACTAAAATATATTTAAAAAATAAATTAAAAAAATTAAATAAAAAAAGATAAAATTATTGCTCAATATATAAAATGATTACACAACAAAATAAAAAAAC
>JAADFW010000226.1:50124-50895 GCA_013152655.1 Chlorobiota bacterium | reverse complement strand
AAGAAGGCGGATGGTCGCTGGAGAAGATTGACCCGCTGAACAACTGTTCCACGTCAGCCAACTGGATTGCTTCTGTTGACACTACGGGAGGTACGCCCGGCAGGAAAAATTCAGTATTTGCTTCAAATATTGACAATACAAAACCGCAACTAACTTCCGTTGAAATTATTACAATCAGTCAATTGCAATTGGTATTCAGTGAAATTATGGATACTTCAGAGGCTTTAAATGTTGCAAATTATACAGTTAACAATGGTATTGGAAATCCTGACTCAGTTAGTTTCTCTGATGCAGGGTTTTTAACTTTTAGTCTGTATTTTTCTACTGCTTTCCCCGATGAGGATACCAGTTATTTAACAATATCAAACATTGTAGATTTATGTGGAAATACTATTGCGGATACTTCCGCTGAATTTATTTTCTACATTGTAAAGCCTAATGATGTGGTAATTAATGAGATTATGGCCGACCCTTCGCCTGTTGTTGGCTTGCCAGACTATGAGTTTATTGAATTTTACAATACAACTATTTATGACATTTCGCTAAAGCAATGGAAATTATCTGTTGGAAGTTCAACCGTAAGCCTGCCTGATATTATTTGTCCGGCTGATTCATTTTTTATCCTTGCCTCCTCTTCGGGTTATCATGCTTTTGATACCATGGCATTAGCTTATCCGGTAACAAGCTTTCCTTCTCTTTCAAACGGGGGGGCAAGTATAACTTTATCTGACAGTGCACAAACAATCATTTCTTCAGTTAGCTATTCCGATA
>JAADFW010000226.1:0-50096 GCA_013152655.1 Chlorobiota bacterium | reverse complement strand
AAGAAGGCGGATGGTCGCTGGAGAAGATTGACCCGCTGAACAACTGTTCCACGTCAGCCAACTGGATTGCTTCTGTTGACACTACGGGAGGAACGCCCGGCAGGAAAAATTCAGTATTTGCTTCAAATATTGACAACACAAAACCGCTTCTTTCGTCACTTGAAATAATTTCAGATAAACAGTTAATAAAAATAACATTTAATGAAATTATGGATACTTCAGAGGCTTTAAATGTTGCAAATTATACAGTTAACAATGGTATTGGAAATCCTGACTCAGTTAGTTTTTCAGATGCAGGTTTTTTAACTTTTAACCTCTATTTTTCTACTGCTTTCACCGATGAGGATACCAGTTATTTAACAATATCAAACCTTGTAGATTTATGTGGAAATACTATTACTGATACTTCCGCTGAATTTATTTTCTACATTGTAAAACCCAACGATGTGGTAATTAATGAGATTATGGCTGACCCGGAACCTTCAGTAGGGTTGCCTGAGTATGACTACATGGAGCTTTATAATATTTCTAATTATGATTTAAACCTTAAAAACTGGTCGTTAATCATAGGAACAAGAATTAAACATTTTGATGAAATTATATTACCGGCCGATAGCTTTTTAATTATTACTACTTCTTCTGCTATTGATACTTTATCCATTTTCGGAGAAACAATTGGAATGATAAATAGCACCGATTTAACCAGTTCAGGAAAACATATTGTATTAAAAAACAATTTGGATTCATTAATATATTCTGTCAATTATACAAAAGATTGGTATCATGACGAGGAGAAAGAAAATGGTGGATGGAGTCTTGAACTTATTGACCCTTTTAGAGTTTGTGGACCTTTAAATAATTGGACAGCTTCAATAAGCGAATTAGGTGGTTCTCCGGGAAGTACTAATTCTGTTTATGGTGAAAACAGTGATACTATTGCTCCATCTTTGTTAACTATTAATGCAATTGCTTCTGATATTTTACAAATATCATTTAGCGAAAACGTTGATACCAATGCAGTATTAATTCCTGAAAATTACATTTTACCCGAACATAGCATACCAGATTCAATACATTTTATAACTAATTTTAATACTATAAATGTTTATTTTTCTGAGGCCTTTAATTCTGAAATACGTTACCAGATAAGCATTACCAATATTCTCGACAATTGTGAAAACATCACAACTTCTATGGATACTTCTTTTATTTATTATTTATATGAGCAGGGCGATATTGTGTTTAACGAAATAATGGCAGATCCGTCACCATCTGTTTTACTGCCTGAATATGAATATATTGAATTATACAACAATTCCGATAAGCCTATCAATCTGGATGGATGGAAAATTATTTTTGATGATAATGATAAAACATTGCCTCCATTTATTTTTCAACCTGATAACTATTTGCTTTTAAATTCTTCCCGTGCCGACAGTCTTTTACAAACTTATGGAAATACACTTGTTGTTTCCGGTTTTCCTTCGTTGCCAAACAGTGGCGAAACCATTGCTTTGCAAGATAGTTCAGGAATTCTCATTGACAAAATAAGTTACAATGATTCCTGGTATCACAATGCTGACAAATCGGAAGGCGGATGGGCAATAGAAAGAATTGATCCGAATAATTTATGTGGTGAAATAAATAACTGGAGGGCTTCGGAAAATTCTACGGGTGGCACACCTGGTAAAATAAATTCAGTATTTAATTCAAATATCGATACAATAGCACCTGTACTTACCAACATTTTTACAATTTCAAATTATACTATCATCCTTGAATTTAATGAAAACCTTGATATTGAAAATTCTTCGGCCGTTGTTAACTTCTATGTAAGTAATTCACTTGAATTTCCCGATTCGGTTCACATAAATACTGAAAATTCAACTTTGATTTATTTATTTTTTAATACAAAAATAATTGAAGACAGTACCTATACCATTTCAATTGAAAAAATAACTGACCTGTGTCAAAATAGAATTCCGCATCTTGTTGAAAATTTTAAATTTACAAGGGCCAATTCATATCAAATTGTATTTAATGAAATATTGGCTGACCCTGAACCAGTTGTTGGCTTGCCAAATGCTGAGTTTATTGAAATTACAAATATTACAGACAATGATATTAGCCTGAATAGCTGGTCGCTTACGGTTGGAAATACAACAGTAACAATTCCATTATGTCAAATAGAAGCAAATAATTATTTGGTTTTTACTTCCGATAAAGCTGCATTTGGCAAAACAAAAAATACTAATATTATTGAAATAAAGGATATGCCTTCTTTACCAAATAATGGTGAAGATTTGGTTTTGAAGAATGACTCTATGAAAATAATTTCAGCAATTCATTATACAAAAGATTGGTACGGCAATGCTTCAAAAGCAAATGGCGGTTTCAGCCTTGAACTTCTTGACCCACTAAACCCAACAGGCAGTAACGGAAACTGGCGTGAATCGGATAATATAAATGGTGGCACGCCCGGTTTCCAAAATGCCGATTATACAAGTAATCCTGATGAGGTTAGTCCTGAACTAAATAAAATAATTCTACTGTCTGACAGTACTTTACAACTGTTTTTTAGCGAACCATTAGATAGCTCAACATTAATTGACAAATCAATATTCTACGTTGATAATGGAATTGAAGAACCATCAATAATTAATCCGACTGAACCATTTTACAGTGATATTATATTGGGTTTTTCCAACCATTTTGTGCGGGAAACGGTATATGAATTAACCATTACAGGAGGAATAAGCGATATTTCCGGCAACTTTATAAGTAACCATAGCTCCGGTAAGTTTGGTATTCCGGAAAGTGTGAAAACCGACGATATTATTATTAATGAAATTTTGTTTAATCCAGCAGGCAGTGGTGTTGATTATGTAGAACTATATAATAACACTGAACAAACTTTTAATTTAGGGAAATTAATACTGGCTTCCAGAGATGATGAATGGAAAATAATTTCGGAAAACCAAATTGACAAAACAGGGTACTTGTTTTTTAGTAATGAATTTATTGTTCTTACAACCAATCCTGATATTGTAAAAAAACAATATTACACTACAAACCCGGAAGCCTTTATACAAATGACTACCATGCCAACTTTTGCTAATGATAAAGGAATTGTAGTATTAATGAATGAAGATAGTTTAATAATTGATGAATTCCATTATTCTGAAGATATGCAATTCCAGCTATTAAGTACTTTTGATGGCGTTGCCCTGGAAAGAATGGCTTATAATAAACCAACTAATGATGAAGCCAATTGGCATTCAGCCTCTAAAAATTCAGGATACGGAACTCCGGGATACGAAAATTCACAACATAGGGAATTTGAAGAAAGCAAAGAAATAATTACGATAGACCCGGAAGTATTTTCACCCGATGAAGATGGTTATAACGACGTTTTACAAATTCAATATCACCTTTCAGAACCGGATTATGTTGCCAATATAGTTATATATGATTCGAATGGCAGATTAGTGAAAAAAATTGCACAAAATGAATTATTGTCCATAGAAGGAATTTTTACCTGGGATGGAACAAACGATTTTGGGAATAAAGCTTCAATAGGCATTTATATTATTTATTTTGAAATTTTTGATTTAAATGGTAATGTAAAAAAATATAAAAAAGTGTGTGTACTTGCTTCAAAACTAAAATGATAAGACCATCAATACTTAGAACAGAAAAAATGAGAATATCTAAAAACCTGAAATATTTTATTACTTTAATATAATTTAATTATTTTTATCTTTGTTAACCAATAAACATTTTTCCCATACGTGCCTGCATTTAAAGTTTAGAGATTTATGAAAAAATATTATTTACTGATCCTTCCGCTCTTTTTCTTATTCCATACATCATTTGGCCAATGCAATAATGAATTAATTGAAAAATGTAAAGCAGAAAATGGCAATGCAAAATACCTGAAACATTTTAAGATTCGATTTGCTGCTTCAAAAAATCCTAAAAAAGCCTCGGTTGCTACTTTTACTTTATTATTGAATAAAGGAAATCATTATAGGTTTAATGTAAAAAATGACGAAACTAAAGAGGGAAAAGCAATATTAGATCTTATTGAAAATAAATCATTTCTGGCTAGTAATTATCTTCCTGAAAGCGGAAAACAATATTCTTCTTTTGATTTTTACTGCAAAAAAACCGGTGCTTATTATATCGATATGAAATTCAAAGATGGAAAAGCAGGTTGTGCCGTTGGAATGATTTCTTTTGTAGAAGTATTTAATCCGAATAAATAACTTTTTTCCGGTTGTAATAATAAACCACAAATAGGTAGGACACAAAAAAAGGAATTAATGGTATTTTATAGCGTACCAAAGAACCAAAATTAGAAGTAGATAATCCGATTGAGAATGCAAACGATAAAGAAAACACCAGTGAAGACAATAGCAATGAGTCTTTAAAGGTTGCTTTAAGAATTTTAATAGGCCCCAGACTAAATATAATAAATAAAAGCAATACCATTAAAAACAGATTTTCAACCCCGGCAAGAAACATTACCGGATTTCTTGACTCCCAGATAAAAGGCCTGAATAATCCTGCGGTAACTGCTTCAGGATATTTTGACAGAACTCCTTTTATCGTTGGATTAATAACACCTATATCAAAAGAATTTCCCTGATAATATTCTCTTTTTAAATCGTCTTGTGTAACAACTGCTTTTTCAATTAGCGTGTCAATATCTTTATACGCTCCGCCAACCAATGTGCCAAAATACATAACCAAAACACTTCCTAATCCCCAAACCATCAATATTATAATTGGTGAAACTAATACTTTAAAAAATGGTTTCTTAAACTTGTTAACTAAATCAGCTGTGTACCAAACCACTAAACCTATTAATAATGAAAAAAATATGTATGGTTTTATTGCTATTAATACATATGAACTGATTATTAACATCAAAATGCTTGTAAAAATATTTTTTCTTTTCATGGTAATTCTGTAATAACTATAAACAAACCATCCGCCTGCCGAAATAGTAAAAGAATCTTTTAAAATACCTGAACCCCAAAAAATTAAGGATGGCATAAATAAAATAGCTATCGCTAATTGAGGTTTCATTTCAGGGAATTTTTCAACAAAAAGCCTGTAAAGCCGCCAAATTCCAGAATAATTAAACGCAGCAACTAAAACAGTAGTTGCTAAAAAACTCCGGAAACCAAGAATTGTGAATGGGCTTACAAACCGGGCAACTGCAAACGATTGTGGATCGTTAAAATAAGTTGGCCAACCGGTTGCATAGGAAAACATAGAATAATTTTCAGCAGAAAGATTCCCAAACAGAATAGAAAAATATGCTTTGGGGTTGACAAATAAAAGCTTCCCTAAAGCAACTGCACTATTAAAATATACAACAGTATCACCACCGGAATAATAAAAAGTATAGATTAAACAAACCGAAATCCCACCAAAAAATTTTGCAAATAAACCCCAAGTATAGTACTTATATTCAGAAAAATCATTAATTTTCTTTTTAGCATGCATTCTGGCAATCATAATTGCTAAGATTACATACAAAAAAACAAGAATTATATCTAATAAATTATAATGCATTTAGTTTAATTCAGAAGATTGATTTTTCAAAATTATTATTTTTTTTCATATTTGTGTTTTATTCAATTTGCAGACAAAAATACTATATATAACTTACGATGGACTATCTGACCCGGTTGGACAGTCACAAATATTGCCTTATATTATTAAACTATCGGGTGAAAATTATAAATTTCATATTATAAGTGCGGAGAAAAAGGAAAATTATAATACGAAATATAAACATATTTTTCAATTATTAAAGAAAAACAATATTACCTGGACTTCAATTACTTACCATAAAAACCCACCAATACTATCAACCTTTTTTGATATTTTAACTACAAACAAGGTAGCTAATAATCTAATGAAAAAAGAAGGTTTTGATATTATCCATTGCAGAAGTTATATTTCTGCTTTTACAGGAATGAAGTTGAAAAAAAAGTATAAAGAAAAACTGATTTTTGATATGCGGGGTTTTTATGCTGATGAGAGAATTGATGGAAATTTATGGAATACGAAGAATTTTATTTATTCATTTATTTATAAATTTTTTAAAAAGAAAGAAGCCCTGTTTCTAAATAATGCAGATGTAACAATAAGCTTAACACATGTTGGGAAAGATATTTTATTAGATAAACAATATTTTCCAAAAATAAATCCTTCAATCGAGGTTATTCCGTGTTGTGCAGACCTGGATCATTTTTCTCCGGCTCAAATTGATAAAACGCTTGCTCGTTTTTTTAAACAAAAGCTTAATATTAAATCTACAGATTTCGTTTTAACTTATTTAGGCTCAATAGGTACCTGGTATATGTTAGACGAGATGCTTCTGTTTTTTAAAAAGCTCTTAGAATTTAAAAAAAAGGCAAAGTTCCTTTTTATTACTTTATTTGAAAAGGAGCTTATTTTAAAAAGAGCTTTTGAATTAAAAATTCCTTTGGAAAAAATAATCATTCAGGGTAGTAACAGGAATGAATTGCCCTCATTATTAAGTTTAAGTACAATTTCTATTTTTTTTATAAAACCTGTCTTTTCAAAAAAAGCTTCATCGCCCATAAAAATGGCTGAATTGTTAGGAATGGGAATCCCAATTATTGCCAATGCCGGTATTGGCGATGTTGATTTGGTGATAAAAGAAAGCAATTGTGGAATTATTGTTAATGATTTTACTGACAAAGATTTTGAACACGGAATTTCACAAATAGATGAAATTCTTAATATTCCCGAAAGTTCTTTACAAAATACAGCAAAAATATATTTTTCTTTGCAAAATGGAGTTGAAAAGTATGCTTCTGTATATAAACAACTTATGAAATATGGAAGCTAAAAAAAATATATTACTTATTGTTCCTCATCGGCCTAATCGTTCACCTGGCCAACGATTTCGTTTTGAGCAATACATGGAATATCTTAAACAAAATAATTTTTCTTTTACCTATTCTTATTTAATTAGTGCAAAAGATGACAAAGTATTTTATTCTCCTAAAAATCTAATACCTAAACTATTAATAGTAATAAAAAGTATTTTTATAAGATTGTTTGATGTAATAAGAGCACCTCGTTTTAAAATAATTTTTATTTACAGAGAAGCATTTATGTTACGCTGGATAATTTTTGAAAAATTATTAAAACTAAGCGGTGCAAAAATAATATTTGATTTTGATGATGCTATTTGGTTGAATAATATTTCAAAAGGAAACGAAAACTTAAATTGGCTAAAAAGTCCACAAAAAACTTCTAAAATTATCAAGTTATCGAATCTGGTGTTTGCAGGTAATAATTACCTTGCTGCCTATGCCAAACAATATAATAGTAATGTAAAAGTTATTCCAACCACAATAGATACTATCTATCATCGAAATAATGCAGAAAAAAAATCCGAAAAAATTTGTATTGGCTGGACAGGCTCTGCTACTACCCTAAAATATTTTAAAGATGCTATACCTGCTTTGAAAAAAGTTTATAAAAAATATAATTCACTTATTGAGTTTAAGGTTATTGTTGATATCATTTACGAAGAACCTGATTTGAATTTAAAATCTACTGATTGGAAATTAAAAACAGAAATTGAAGATTTGTCTGAAATAAATATTGGAATAATGCCATTGCCCGATGATGAATGGGCAAAGGGAAAATGTGGATTTAAAGGTTTACAATATATGGCATTGGAAATTCCTACAGTAATGTCGCCTGTTGGAGTAAATACTGAAATTATCGAAGATGGAATAAATGGGTTCCTCGCTTCAACAGAAAATGAATGGGTGGAAAAATTATCTTTATTAATTGAATCGGAAACATTGCGAAAAAAACTGGGGAAAGCAGGAAGAAATACGGTTATTGAAAAATATTCGTTTAACTCGCAAAAAGATAGATATTTGAAGTACTTTAATGAATTAATTGAATTGCCTAAACCATCAAAATAAAATGAATAAAATTGAACAAAACTTTAGAGAAGCAGAAGATATATTAAGTCGGTTTATAAAGCAAAGCGATAACTTTGCCCTTATTGAAAGTGCTGGCAAATTAATAGTTTCTGCTATTAAAAACCACGGTAAAATTATTTCCTGTGGCAATGGCGGTTCCATGAGCGATGCCATGCATTTTGCCGAAGAGCTAACAGGCAGGTTTCGGGATAACCGTTTAGCTATTCCGGCAATTGCAATTTCTGACCCATCGCATATAACTTGTGTAGCAAACGATTATGGATTTGGTTATGTTTTTTCAAGATTTATTGAAGCTCTGGGAAAAAAAGAAGATGTTTTACTTGCTATTAGCACCAGTGGAAATTCTGAAAATATTATAAATGCCATAAATGCAGCAAAAGAAAAAGGTATGAAAGTAATCGGCTTAACCGGTAAAGATGGTGGCAAAATGAAAGATATGTGCGATATTGAAATTAGAGCTCCAAAATCAAAGTACTCTGACCGTGTACAGGAAATTCATATTAAAATTATACACGCTCTTATTGATTACATTGAATCGAATTTGTGATAAAAAGAATAATAATAACCAAAGTGCTAATAAATAAATGTTTCCAAGAAGACACTAATTGCAATCTTACTTTTCTCTTTTTTTACTACCCGGCCCTTTTTCTTTGTAAAAAAGTATTTTCTTCGATTTTTTCTTAGCTAATGCTTTTTGCATTTCAGTTCTCTTTTGCCGCTGAAGTATATCAATATCCCAAATTTTATGTTGAGGACATGCCATAGGTTCAATTTTTTTCAGCTTTTTCGAACATCCAAAAATAATATTAAATCCAAACTGAATGTCAAAGGTTCGGGCACTATACGGAACCGGTATTCCATCAATGGTGGCAAAATTTATTGGTACTTTATCGGTAGCAATATAAAACTGTGCTCCTTTTCTTCCTATTGCCACACCAAAGCCAAGGTTATTGTATGTATTATCCATTAAAGAATAGGTAAATGTTGTAGTTAAAAACTTAAGCGGCTTTATATTGGCCGAAAAAGTTAACGAACTGTGTAGCCTGTTTTTTAAAAACATAGTTTTGCTTACTACACCTAACAATATTTTTTTATGCAACTGGTAAGTTCCTCCAACGTAAATTTTTGTTGGCAATAAGGTAGTGTATTTTGTTATATCGGTGGGCGAAAAAGTGAAAGCATTCTGAATAGAATCGACCAGCCCACTCAATAATTGGTCAAAATTTGTTGTGTCAGTTAGCTCTAAAGCCGACCATGTAAACTCACCACCTGCATTAAATTGTGTTGTGTTTGCTTTCCAGAATATCATCCCTAAATCGGTAATACTGGCGTTGAGTTTAATTTTTTCATTGTAATTATATATGGCTCCTAAATCTAATCCAAATCCCTTGTTTTTGTTTAATGTTCCCAGTAAATCACTTACAATATTTTCATTCACTCCAATTGATTGATAACCGGATTGCCCCGTATTTACTAATAAAAGTGCAGAATTTACCTGAATATCAGTTGAAAAGTTTAAGGAGTCAAAATTTTCGCTGGTCAACCACTTATTTACCGACCGTTTTGTATTTAAATTTACATGGCCAATAATATATTTAGCTCGTAATCCAAACCGCCATTGAGTATAAAAACTCTTTGAAACACTTGCCGAAATAGAAGTATAATTTTGAAAGTTAACCCCGAAATTGCTTAAGTCAATTTCTTTTATTACACTTCCGTTTTGATAATTTCCTTTTGTTAGGGCCAAAACATCACGAGGCAAGCCAAACTTAAAATCAGTATTGTTTGAAACATTGAACGTAAAATAAAAATCGCGCACCTGAAAACTAAACCCCAGAATATTGGTGTTTAATTCCAGTCTTAAAAAATTGGTTTTGGGCATTTTACTGTATATTTTATCTACATCAATTAATGTCTGGCCGGTTTGTGGGTTTACTGTAATAATAGTATTGTAACCAAAACCTGTATTATGTAACCCAAAATAAAACTTTGAAAGAACCGGCAATTCAATAAACGTTTTACAAATATATTTATTGGCCGGGTTTAGCAAAAGGGTTTGTGGAACATCATACATATAGTAAAGTACGTTTTCCTGTGCCTGCAAATGTTTTGCAAACAGAAAACTTAAAAAAGCAATAATTATAAATTTATTTTTAATATTATTCATGCTTTTTATTCAGAGGGTAAGACAAATTCTCCTTCTGCAATTAGTTTTAAAGTTACATCTAAATAATAGTCGGCATCTGCTTTAAAAGCCACGTAAGTTCTGTTTCCGGGGCCACCTTCATCGGCTCTGGCAGTGGTTAATGCTATTTTAAGCATTAAGCTGTCAGCTTGTTTCAAATTCTCAAACTGTGTATTATCAATATCTAAAATTTGTTCAATTGGCTCTCCTGCTATAGGAATTCCTTCACCGTCAAGATCGCTACTTATCTTAAATCCTTCTTCATTGCCAACTTTATACAAAACTTGTTGGCCCTTATAAAAAATAACATCAATTTTGGCATTTAAGGGAAGTACATTTTGTGTTTCTAACAATAAAGCTAAATTTTCTAATTGTGTTATTTTATCTAACGAAGAACCATCAAACGGGAATTTTTCTTTATAAGCAATTACACTAGCCCAGAATTTTAGTGGGATGTCTAATCCAATATCCAATGCAAATTGACTATCGTAACTAACATAATTAGTATCATTTTGTTCGTTTGGATTAAACTCGCCCACCGGCTTAAACGAGATTTGTTTTGGATTTTCTTTTAACAATGCCAATACATCATTAATATTGTAAGTTATTGTAGTATCAAATGGGGGTTGGCCTATTCCGGGCGACCGCAAAGGAAACGGACTGTCAGCAGTAGGTAAAAAATCAATAGTAATTGGATTATTGTCAATAGATGTGGCACTCAAATTATCTAAATAAATATCAAAAGTAATTCCAAAAGAGTTAGTATAATTAATATTAAATTCTGCCTTTTCAAATTCAATATCAATGGAATCAACTGCTGAAAGAAAATCAATATTCAAATTAGTTTCATTTAG
Organism: Chlorobiota bacterium; assembly: GCA_013152655.1. GTDB lineage: Bacteria > Bacteroidota > Bacteroidia > Bacteroidales > B39-G9 > JAADFW01. Next base: position 39,045 of record JAADFW010000226.1, on the reverse strand, counting down.
TTCCTCCTTAAAATTTCCAAAATAACCTTTTATGTAATCGAAATTAATCAACGTAAACTTATAATTCAAATTATATGAATTCACATTTTTTGCTACTCCAATTCTAAAAGCAACGGGTAAGCCGTTTGTTATATTTGTATTATTTATAAAATAAGCAACATGGTCTGTCATATCAAGAATACTTGTTGCTCCTTCGCCAATTTGGTGCGTTAATCTCGCAGTATCAGATGTAAAAGGATCAATAATTGTCGGAAAAACAATATCAATTTCTGTTGTAACTGGCAATTGTTGAGAATCATCTGTTATTTCAAATTGTGCAGTACTGAATTTAATAGCATAAAGCAACGCTTCTGTAACCACTGAAATATTATTATTTAAATTAAATTCAATGGTGTCATAAAATGAAATGGTGGCTTTATTGCTACTATTTTTCAAATTAATATTCATTGATCCTGCAATCTCCTGATTGAACTTTAAAAAAGAACTTGCCGAATCGGATAATACCTTTTGATTATATCTAACAGATAGTATTCCTTCATCGTTTGGCTGCAATATATCAATATCATTTACAGGCTCAAAAATAGAATTTAACGAATAATGCGCGTGAACAGTTGGCAATGCCAACCCCGGGTTTAATTTAACCTGTGGATTTTTAAGTGAGGCCTGCTCTTTTACACACTGATACGAAACAACAATTAAAGCAATGATTACTATCCATTTAACACTATTAATTATTATTATATTAGGAGATTTTAAAATCATACGGCACAAAGCAACATCAGGAAATTTAAATGTAAATAAAATTTTAATTTTATCCTTAAATTATTGCAAATAATTCATTTAATATATGATTTGTACATCAATTTTATATAAAATTTTACACTTACTTACTTCATTTCTCTTATAAACTTCTACTTTTGTTTTTTATCTTTTAAGCCATGTTAGTTAAAACTTTTGGAAGTGCAGTTTTTGGTATTGAGGCAACTATTATTACTGTGGAAGTTAATGTTTCGCAGGGTACAAAATTTTTCCTTGTTGGCTTACCCGATAATGCAGTTAAAGAGAGCCAGCAAAGAATTGAATCTGCTCTTAAATACCAAGGTTATAAAATGCCACACCGCAAAATGGTTATTAATATGGCTCCGGCCGATATTCGTAAAGAAGGTTCTGCGTACGACCTTACCCTTGCCATTGGTATTTTAGCTGCATCAGAACAAATCAGTTCTGAAAATATTGATAAATATATTATTATGGGCGAACTCTCATTAGACGGAAGTTTATTGCCTATAAAAGGAGTTTTGCCTATTGCGATAAAAGCACGCGAAGAAGAATTCAAAGGAATAATTTTACCCAAACAAAATGCTCGTGAAGCTGCTATTGTTAACGACTTAGATGTTTATGGCGTAGAAAATATAATAGAAGTAATTGATTTTTTTAATCAAACTTCCAGTTTACAGCCTACTATTGTTGATACCAGAAAAGAATTTTTTGCAAATCTTAATAAAAGCGACTTTGATTTTGCCGATGTTCGTGGACAGGAAAACGTAAAACGTGCTTTGGAAATTGCTGCTGCCGGCGGCCATAATATTTTAATGATAGGCCCGCCCGGTGCCGGCAAAACCATGTTGGCTAAAAGAATTCCAACAATACTTCCTCCTTTATCATTGCGCGAAGCTCTGGAAACTACTAAGATTCATTCTGTTGCCGGCGTTTTAGATAAAGAAACTTCGTTAATAACCATCCGCCCTTTTCGATCACCACACCACACTATTTCCGATGTAGCATTGGTTGGTGGCGGAACTTACCCGCAACCCGGTGAAATTTCATTGTCGCACAACGGTGTTTTGTTTCTGGATGAACTACCTGAATTTAAAAGAACGGTTTTGGAAGTATTGCGCCAACCTTTAGAGGATAGGCATATTACAGTTAGCCGTGCCAAATTTACGGTTGATTATCCTGCAAGTTTTATGCTTGTTTCTTCCATGAATCCTTGTCCGTGTGGTTATTACAATCATCCTGAAAAGGAGTGTGTTTGTACTCCGGGTATTGTACAAAAGTATTTGAATAAAATATCGGGGCCTCTGTTAGACAGGATTGATATTCATATTGAAGTGATTCCTGTTCCTTTTTCAAAACTTTCCGATTCAAAATTAGAAGAGAAAAGTGAACAGGTAAGACAAAGAGTTATTAAAGCACGCGAAATACAAAACAGCAGATTTAACGGACAGAAAGAGGTGCATTGCAATGCTCAAATGTCTTCTAAGTTACTGCGTAAGTTTTCTCCAATTACCAAAGAAGGCGGATTATTATTAAAAAATGCTATGGAAAAATTTGGACTTTCGGCTCGTGCTTACGACCGGATTATAAAAGTATCGCGTACAATTGCCGATTTGGAAAACAGCGAGGATATTAAAACCGAACATCTTGCTGAAGCTATTCAATATAGAAGTTTAGACAGAGAAAATTGGGCGGGTTAATATGAAGACATAGATAATGAACTATAAATGAAGTTTTTATTCGTTTTTTTTGTTGTTTGGCACTTAGCATTTAAATTTATCTGACATTGAGCAAAATTAAAGAATTATGAAAAAACTAACTACTATATTGTTATTACTTGGATTATTTAATTATATGCTTGGCCAAGACAGTATTGAAGTTAAAAGGAATAGAATTGGATTGAATATAGGCTATCCATATGTATTAGGATTAGATTATGAGAGAAATGTAAAGAAAAATGAAAGATTGAATATTTATTCGAGCCTCTTTATATTCAATTATGATGATTCTGGAGACAATTTGTTTTTCAATTATTTAAGCATTGGGCCAAGAATATATCTAAATGAATTAAATAAAAGATTTTATTCTGGATTAAGTTTGGGATATTTAATTTTTGAAAATAAAAATTCCGGTCTTATTATTCATGATATTGAAAATAATCTTGACCATAAAAAAGCTACATATGAATTAAAATATCAATCCATAATTTTAAATCCCTATATTGGATATCGTGCAATAAAGGGCAGATTCACCGTTTCACCTCAAATTGGATTTATAATAGGGAGAGCTATGAAATATTCGTTGAAAGAATATGGCAATGCCTATTCTGATATTTGGGTTGATCATCCGGCATTTGAACAATCACAAAATATTGAAGATTTACAAACAAGAATGAATTATGGAATAACCATATTCTTATCATTTGGATTTACATTTTAGCCTTGCACAACAACGGCAATAAATTTCTGACGGGTCACATTTTCATATAACGTTTTGGCTATGCCCAGTATGGAATTTAGAAGCACTTACGTTTCAATTTATTACTATTATTTATTACTTGTAATTACATTCATTTGACCCCTAAAGCCCTTATTAGATATAGCTTTTGTTAGCAAATGTTATTTATTGATTATGAACTTATTATACGTCTGAAAATTATTCTTCTCGTCAATTATCCTGTAAAAATAAACACCACTTTCATATCCATCTAAATCAATATTAATCAAACGATTATCGAAAACTTGCATATTGATAAATTTTCCATTTCCATCATAAAGTTCAAGTCTGAATTTATTATTTTTAAAGGATTTATACTCAATGGTCAAATAATCCGATGTGGGATTTGGATAACAAATGTTCCCTAAATTCAGGTTTACATTATCAATACTTTCGGTTACATCCTGAATAACTAAGTCATCTATTATCCACCCATCCTTATTTGTTTGATTTCCGTCACTAATAAAAGTAAACCGATACTGAATGGTGTCAGCAGTAGGGAATGAATCTAACAGGCTACTAATACAAATTGAAAACCAGTTCCAATCGTTTGTATTTCCTGTAAAATTTTCATGTATATCTCCATTCCACCAGAAACCATAATCATCCCATTGTGTTAATACATTAATAAAAGTCAATCCATTGTCTGCTGAAACTTCAAGTTTACCAAAGTCGCTCAATGTGTCAGTATTTAATTTATAGTAAAACATTATTGTATGAGCCCCCCAGTCATGAGCATAAACAGGTGCTTTAACCATAATTATTGAAGTGTCATTAATTGGATAGAAATTAATTGTATCAGTTATCAATACATTTGGTAATGAATATGCTTGATTAAAAACTGTTTTCTGAGGTTGCCCAATTTGCCAAATATTTAAACCATGAGTAGTATCAAAATCATAAACTAATTCTTGATAACCAATACCTGGCCAATTACCATCAAAATTATCACCGTGAAATTGAGCGTTTGACGTTAATATTGAAATTATTAATCCGGATGTAAAAATCAATTTTTTCATGTTTGTTCTGTTTTTATAATATTTGCTAACTAAGTAGTAAACAGAATGAAATTCCGTATCAAATTGCTTTTCCACACGCTTGAATTTATTGCGTGTTGCAGCCTGTGCCAGTTTTTAATGTCTGTAAATTAAGTTTATCTCCGATAATTCTCGTCCAATCTGCTTAATCCCAAAAAGTATTTTTTCTGTCTGTTTTTCAGATGGCTTTTTATGTCCTTGTACATATTGAGATAATAGTGTTGGATTCATTCCTATTTTATCTGCTAAAAATTTTGAATTAAGTACTTTATAATATTGAAAAAATTGTTTGAAATCAATCTCAAAATTTAGATTATCGTGGGTCAATTCAATATTATCATCCTCAAAAAATAAATTGGCAGCTTCAAAAGAATTATCAATCAATTCAGGAATAGTTCGTCCTGTCGTAAATATTGGATAATTATCAGAATATGCTGAAAATCCAGTGTCAGTTTTTTCAACTACTATTTTAATCCTTTTCTTGGTTTTCATATTTTTTCCCTTTTACTTTTTTAATCCTATATCTTTTTTCAAGTCCTTTCCCAATTTCCTGACTTCCATGATTAGGGAAAATAATTAGTCCTGATTTCTTTTCATGTTTCATCTTTACATGAGATCCTTTTTGCGAAACTGGATACCATCCATTTTTAATCAAGAGTCTATATAGCTCAGAACATTCATAAATTATTATTATCTAATCTCAAAGGTAAATAATTATTTACTTTTATCAAATAGTAAATTAGTAATCGGGGTGATTTTCCTGCATTGGCAACAACGGCAATAAAAACAATTACAATTTTTATTGTAAATGTTATAGTACTACGAAGAGTAATAGCGGGCATTATTCCATTTATGGAAATTTTATAAACTTAAATTCCACCCTGCGGTTAATATTATTTTGAATATTTTCATTAGTAATAATCGGCATCCTGCTGCCAAAACCCATATAACTAACTCTGTAAACAGGAATTCCGTTTTTAATAAGATAATCTGCTATGGCTTTTGCCCTTAATGCCGAAAGCTTATTGTTATATTCTTTAGTACCGGAACTATCTGTATGTCCTGAAATAACAATTTTTAATTTGGGGTTAATGATAAGTGTTTTTACCAAGCGGTCTAATTCTTCATAAGCATTCTCACGAATTTCATATTTGTCAAAATCAAAAGTTATATTGTTAAACTGATACCAATTGTCAGTAATTATATCATAATCAATACTATATACAAACCGGTTGTTCTTTTTGTTTAATTCTTGAATGTTTTCTGTTTTATTCTTTCCGCCATGCAAATTTTTATCATCTTCTGCAACAACACTTACATCATCAATATAATAATATGCAATATGGTTTGTTCCGTTTTTATTTTTCTTCCATTTTGTTTGTTTATTATCTCTAAAATTTCCTATAATAATATACTGCTCGCCTCCTTTGGCTTTGTAACTCCCCGATAGTTCTGACCAGTTGTCATCTGAATATACAAACTTATTGCTTTCAAGTTGCGGTTGAAAAGGTAAGTTTCCAATAAAAGTAGCCGAATCTATCATTCGGCCTGAGAAATAAATTCCTATTTTATTTGTTGCATATTTTGAAGATTGTGCTAAAGCGTATTGAAAACTCACCATATATTTTTGATTTGCCCTTAAAGGTTCCAGTAGCTTGGCTTCAATGTATTCGCGTGTTACATTTTGAATAGTTGTATCAAAATGAAAAACAGTAATTAATCCGGCATAAGCATACCCGCTATGTGCTTTTCTGTATCCCATTATGTTTCTGGGCACACCACAATTGTAGCTGCACTTATTAAAATAATCAGTTGTGCCCATTGTGGGAAGCCACCAATTTGGAATAAAATTTAAACGGGGTTTTCCGGTTAATACTGATGGGCAATTGTGAAAATTTTCAAATCCGGAATTTGGAACTAAATTCTGTCCATCAAGATTTATTCCCCAAAATAAAATAACACATAAAAAGCAATATGATAAAATAACATTTCTCATTTTATTTGCCAGTAATTCTAATTTCCACCCTGCGGTTCATGGCACGGGTATAATTACCGGGAAAAGTTGATACCGGATTTCTACTTCCCATACCTTTGTAATTTATTTTTGATACTTCAATTCCCTTTTGAATTAAATAGTTTCTTACCGATTTAGCTCTTTCTAACGATAAAGTATAATTATAATCTTCTGTTCCAACACTATCGGTATAACCCGACAGGGTTAATTCTTGCCAATTATTCTTATTCAATAAAGTTATCAGAAAATCTAACGACTCATAAGATTCAGGTTTTAATTCTGATTTATTAAAATCAAAATACACTTTATTCATAATTAAATCTTGGTTATAAACGAGTGTGTCGCCCAATATTCTTTTATTGAAAATAATGCGAGCAAAATAGTTATGTGCTAACTGATTAAAAATCGGTTCTTCGCAATTACAAGCAGAATCATTCTCAACTTTTACCAGGCTAACATCGTCAATATAATAATAGGCAAATTCATGGAGTTCTCCATACCATAATTCTTCCGGTTTTGCCTTTTCCCAAAGTGTTGATTGATTGTCTTCAAAATTGCCAATTGTTAAATATTCTTCATCTCCTTTTGCTTTGTACAACACGCATATTTCTGTCCAGAAATTTTTATTATTTAAAATGCGGCCCTTTAAGTTTCTTATTTGAGGTTTTGCAAAAAAATTTGACCATCCTGTTTTAGTAATTGGTGTATTGCCCAAATAAATACCAATTGCATCGGTATAATACAGTGCGCTCGAAGCAGATTTTGTGTAAAACTTTACGAGATATAATTCATCTTTTTTAAGCTTTTTCAATAATTTTGTTTGTAAATATTCGCGTTTGTTTTCCAACTGTTCACCGTTAAAAGAAAAACGGGTCATTAATCCGATATATCCTTTCCCTGTATGTGTGTTACTTTCACCTACCCAGTTAGTTGGAATACCACAAACGTTACTACATTCATTAAAATAATCGGGTGTCCCAGGAGCAGGTATTATCCAGTTATTTATAATGTTTTGTGATGAATATTCGGTATAAGTTTCAGGACAATTAATAAATTTTTCGAACCCGCCATTTGGTATTAAATTTTGGCATTTTATAATAAGAGAAAGACTTAATAAGAAAACGGCCAGAAAAAGTTTTTGACTTAAGCTTAAGTATTGAGAACGTGTCATTAACTAGTATAAATAATCGTTATAGGGATATCGTTTTGAATGTATTTTTTTAACTTCAGCATAAAGTATTTCTTTTAATTCATCAATGTTTTCTTTGTTTTTTGCAGAAATAAAAATATTGGGCTTGTTATTTTTGGCCAACCATGTTTTTTTCAAATCCTCCAGGCTATAATTTTCTCTTGTTTTTGGTGTCAGGTCATCTTCTTCTTTTTTGATATAGGTAAACGCGTCCATTTTATTGAAAACCATAAAGGTTTGAGCTTCGGTTGAATTTATGTCATGTAAAGTTTCGTTTACAATATTTATTTGTTCTTCAAAACCCGGATGCGAAATATCTACTACATGTATTAGAATATCAGCTTCGCGAACTTCATCTAAAGTAGATTTAAAAGATTCAACAAGGTGATGTGGTAATTTTCTGATAAACCCAACAGTATCGGAAAGTAAAAAAGGTAAATTTCCGATAACTATTTTTCGAACTGTAGTATCTAAAGTTGCAAAAAGCTTGTTTTCAGCAAATATTTCCGACTTACTCAATAAATTCATTAAGGTTGACTTTCCTACATTAGTATAACCAACCAGTGCTACTCTAACCATTTTGCCACGATTTTTCCGCTGTGTAGCCATTTGCTTATCAATTTTAGCCAACTGTTCTTTTAATCGGGCAATTTTATCACGAATTATCCTCCTGTCGGTTTCTATTTCTGTTTCACCGGGGCCTCTTAACCCAATTCCACCTCTTTGCCGCTCAAGGTGTGTCCACATTCGTGTTAAACGTGGCAATAAATATTGATATTGTGCAAGTTCTACCTGTACTTTAGCATGAGCTGTTTGTGCTCTTTTGGCAAAAATATCTAAAATAAGATTTGTACGGTCTAATATCCTCCGGCTTAAAACTTTTTCAATATTTCTTAATTGCGACGGAGAAAGTTCATCATCAAAAACAACGAGGTCAATGTCATTATTCTCAATATAATTAGCTATTTCATTCAATTTTCCGGAGCCAACAAATGTTTTTGGATTTGGAAATTCAAGCTTTTGAGTAAAATGCTTTTTAACCTCAGCACCAGCTGTTTCAGCTAAAAAAGCAAGTTCGTTCAAAAACTCTAATACTTTTTTTTCATTTTGCTTTTGATTTACAATTCCAATTAAAATTGCTTTTTCAATCTTCTTTTTTATTTCAATTAATTCTGCCATATATTTTATTAGTAATTAGTGAAGAGTGAAGTGCAAGCAAAATGAGATGTGTGCAGGTTGTAATTATTTTCTAAATTTTATTTATGTGAAACAATAAAAAACCCCGATTTTTAAAACCGGGGTTAAAGATAAACAAAAACCAATTATTCTAACTGAAAATTTATATCTATGCTATACCAAACACTTACAGGTTTTCCTGCTTGTAGTCCCGGGTTCCATTTAGGAAGCAGCTTAATAACTCTTATTGCTTCGTTGTCTAAAACAGGATCAACGCTTCTTAAAACTTCAATTTTACCTATTTTACCGGTTTTGGTAACAACAAAATGCAGGTAAACCTTGCCTGTTAAGTGTATTTCTTTAGCTATTTCAGGAAATTGAATATTATCTTTTATAAATTGTCGCAAAGCCCTTTCTCCACCAGGAAATTCAGGCAATACTGCTGAACCATAAAAAGGGATATCTTCAGCTTCTTCATCATTAAAATCTACCGGTTCAATTTGTGTATATTGGTCAACTTCCGAGTCTTCAATTATTGGATCTTCCAACAGTTCTTCATTATTATCAACAATTTCAATAACATCAACCGGTTTTGGCTTTTTAATTTCAGGCTTTGGTTTTTCTTTTGCCCTGGTAATGGGAATCAATTCTGTCTCCTCATCTATTGGATTCCAGGTTCCTAAATCAATTAAAGCACCTGTTGAACGAGTACATTCAAAAGCAAAAAGAATTAAAGACAGGCTAATTACTACACCTATTTGGAAAAAAGTTGTACGTTGCCGTTCCAAATCAGCTTCGGGTGATTTTTTTCGTTTCATATAATTAAGTTTTAAGGGTTTATATATTAAAAACGAGAAATTAAGCCGTTTTATTGTTTAACAAAACAGAGCGACTTACATTTATAATATTCACATTTTCGCCAGAAAATTTTGTTTATAATTTACATGTATTATGTTAATAACTAAGTGACTGGCATTTAAGAATTAATTTGTATTTTGGGATATATTTATTTCATAATTTTACGGTCAATTTAAAAGAATGAAACAAAAATTAGAAATTATAAATAACTGGAATTTAAAAAAGCTTATTGCCGAACTTGAAATAGGGCAGATAAAAATTCCACGGTTTCAACGAGGTTATATTTGGGAAAAATCGAAAATAATTAAGCTCTTAAACAGTATTGGCAACCAATACCCTATTGGCAGCTTTTTTTTATGGATTGCTCCAAAACACTATAAAAATTTTATTAGAGACACTGAAGACATAGAACTCACAAGCAATATTGATCATGATAAATATAAATTTATTTTAGACGGGCAGCAGCGCATTGTTTCTCTTTATTTGTCGTTACGTGGAAAGAATGTTAATGGAACCGATTATAGTCAGATTTGTTATAATCTTGACAGAAAAATATTTCATATCCCCCGGTTAAAAAGAGAAAAAAACAATATCCCTGTATGGCAAATATTTGACCATGATAATTTTATGGAAATTCATACTAATTATGCTATAAAAGACAGGAAGTTGAAAACAAATTATGCAAAAATATTACACGAATGTCATCAGGTTTTTATGAATTACCCAATTAGTGTAGTTAAATCGTATAACGACGACCTGGAAGAAGTAGTTGAAATTTTTGAACGCATTAACCAAGGTGGAAAACGGCTTTCAATTTTTGACTTAGTGCAGGCAACAACCTGGGATAAATCGTTTGACCTGAAAGACAAAATACAAGAATTTAATAAACAACGAATTTTAAATAAATATAAGAATATTAGCAATAAAGTATTTACACAAGCACTGGCAATAAATGTGTTTGAAGATTGTAAAAACACTACTCAGTTAAAACTTACCGGAGAAATTTGCAAAAAAAACTGGGACAAAACAAAACATGCATTAAACAGTACTATTGCATTTTTAAAACAAATGCATATACGAGATGATTTTTCCACTTATCAACTTTTTATCCCGGTTATACAGAACTACTTTTTCCGTTCCGGTTACACAAAAGTGAAGGAAACACATCAAAAACAGATAGAAAAATGGTTTTGGGATGCAAAATTTTCAAAAAGATATTCTGTAGCAAACCATCTTAAAATAAAAGAAGATATTAATTGGATAAAAGAGATGCTTGCTTAGTAGTATTTGCAACAAAATTATCCAAGAAATTATGAAGGCTTTTCTGCATAGACAGTAATGCTAAAAATTCCTGAGCTATTTTGCTTAAAATCTTTCATTTCAGCATCGCTTAAATAGTTTTTTAAAATATCGTCAGGCAATGCCACTAATTTTTCTTTTTGTACAGAGATATTTTTAAATCCTGCCTTTTCAATAATTTTTAAATATTCTTCTTGCAAAATTGCACCGGCAACACAGCCTGCATACATTTCCGCATCTTTTTTTAATCCCTCGGGAAGTTTTCTTTTTAAAACAACATCTGAAATACTGAAGTGTCCTCCGGGTTTTAAAATTCTGTATGTTTCCTTAATGGCTTTTACTTTATCAGGGACAAGATTTAGCACACAATTACTTACCACAACATCGGCAAAATTATTTTCAATAGGCATATTTTCAATTTCACCAAGGCGAAATTCAACATTTTTAAATTTTAATTTTTTAGCATTTTGAGTTGCCTTTTCAATCATTACCTCTGTCATGTCAAGGCCAACCACTAAACCAGTTTCTCCTGTTATTTCACGAGCTATAAAACAATCGTTGCCCGCACCGGAACCCAAATCAACAACTGTATCTCCCCTTTTTATCATGGCAAATTCAGTTGGCAAACCGCAGCCAAGGCCTAAGTCTGCATCAGGATTATAACCTTTTAAATTGCTGTAATCGTCCGAAAAAATAGTGTAATCAACTGTACAACAGCCTCCAACGCCACAACATGAATTTTCATTATCTTCTTTTGTTTGTTCAGCAATCAAGGTATATTTTTCCCTGACCATTTCCTTTATTTCTTTATTCTTATTCATGGTTTATAATTTATAATTCAACAACAAAGTTACAAAGCAGCTAACAAATTCAGCATTAAATAATGTTAATAATGTACAAAAAAACCTCCACCCTGAAAATTACAGGGCGGAGGTTTTTTATTAATGTATTTGTATAATCTTAAACTAATTCTTTCACCCTGTCAGCTGCTTCTTGCAGAGTTATAGCAGAATAAACTTTTAATCCGGATTTATCAATTAATTCTTTTCCTTCTTGTGCATTTGTCCCTTGTAATCTTACGATAACCGGTATAGAAATATTGCCTACAGAATGATAAGCATCCACAACACCTTGGGCAACACGGTCGCAACGAACAATACCACCAAAAATATTTATCAAAATAGCTTTTACATTAGGGTCTTTTAATATAATTCTAAACCCGGCTTCAACGGTTTCAGCATTAGCTGTTCCGCCAACATCAAGGAAATTAGCCGGGTCGCCACCCGATAATTTAATGATATCCATAGTGGCCATTGCTAAACCTGCACCATTTACCATGCAACCCACATTGCCATCTAATTTTACAAAATTCAAGTCAAATTTACTGGCTTCAACCTCTGCAGGGTCTTCTTCAGCCAAATCGCGTAATTCTAAATAATCGCGGTGACGGAATAAAGCATTATCATCCAGGTTAACTTTCGCATCAACTGCCAAAATTTTATTATCTGAAGTTTTTAGTACAGGATTTATTTCAAATAAAGAAGAATCGGTATTATCATATGCATTATATAATGCACTTACAAATTTCACCATTTCTTTAAAAGCTTTTCCATTTAAGCCCAGGTTAAAAGCTATTTTTCGTGCCTGAAAAGCTTGTAACCCAACTCTTGGATCAATTTCTTCTTTAAAAATTAAGTGTGGTGTTTCGGCAGCAACAGTTTCAATGTCCATTCCGCCTTCGGTAGAGTACATAATTATATTTCTGCCTGTTTGTCTATTCAACAAAACACTCATGTAGAATTCGCTGGTTTCTGATTCACCGGGATAATATACATCCTGTGCAATAAGCACTTTTTTTACCTTTTTCCCCTGCGGCCCGGTTTGGTGTGTAACCAATTGCATGCCAATTATTTGTTTAGAAATTTCTTTCACTTCGTTAATTGACTTCGCTAATTTAACACCTCCGCCCTTACCTCTGCCACCGGCATGAATCTGTGCTTTTACAACCCACCATTCGGTTCCTGTTTGTTTTTGTAGTTCTTTGGCAGCTAAAACTGCTTTTTCAGGAGTAGAAGCTACAACGCCTTCCTGAATAGCTACTCCAAAGCTCTTAAGTATTGATTTTCCTTGATATTCGTGTATATTCATATTGCTTTATATTGTTGATTTTTACTGAAGCCAAAAATAACTTTTTTAATTCAATTTAAAAAGGTTCTATAACATACATTTATAAATATGTAAATATTCTAATATTACTTAAAAAAGCCGTTAATAATATATAAAAGTTTAAGTGTTTTACCCAACTAATTTTCATCCATAACTTCAAATTCTAATTCAATGCCACCTGTCCATTTAGCAACCAAATTATAAATTAAACAACTTACGGCAGTCATTATAAAGCCGATGATTCCATAAATAAAAGGAACAAAAACAAGAAATAACCCGCCAAAAGGAAATCCCGGGAATGCATCGCCACCTAACATTGTACTCATTAAACCAAAAGGAATCATGAAAATTATAGCTACAAAAAATAAAATAACTGCTGAAACCTTTGAAGTTTGATACACATTAAATCTTTTTATTCTTTTCATAAGTTTTATTTTTGGTTAATACTGATTTATACTTTTTTATTAAAACTATACTTAACAATTAATAACAATCTTTTAATAATCTAATTTTACAATTGCTTTTATTCCATCAATATACGGTGTGGGTTTAAAGTCAAATCTGTTTTCGAATTTACTACTGTTAAACACATAATCCCTATCGTATTGATAAATCATTTCGCCCATTTCTTTCATTATGGGTATAAATAATCCGATAATTTTTAATACAAATTTTGTTGCTGTCAGATATTTTGGCTTAACCTCCATTTCTTTTGCTATGGCCTCAATCCATTCTTTTCCTGTAAGAGGGCCTGATGCAGTTGGCAAATGCCAAACCTGATTAAAGGCATCTTCTGTATTTCCTAATAAAGCAGTGGCTTTTCCTGCATCGGGTGTGTAAGTAAAAGAGTGTTTAAAGTTTACCGAACCCAACCAACTGGCCTTTTTCTTTTGGCTGAAAGGCTTAAAAACTGATTCGGTAAGCATACTTGTGTTTTTAATTCCCGGCCCGTAAAAATCAGCAGAACGAGCAACTAATGCAGTTAATTTGCCATCTTTCACCGCATTCATAATCATATTAAATATTTCTGTTCTTATTTTCCCTTTCTCACTTGGCGGATTAATTGGTGTTTCTTCAGTCATTCCATTCAAATAATTCTTATCGTACATATAAATATTATCGAAAAATACCAATTTGCATTTGTTTTTAATGCAAGCATCAATTACACTTTTTGTGAATTTGGGCCAACTCTCTTTCCACACTTTTAAATTATACGGAAACCCAACTGCTATATAAACGATTGAAGAACCTTTTACTGCTTTTTCTAATTCATCAGGGTTCAATAAATCTGCTGAGAAAAGTTGGTCGGACTGGTTAACCCTTTTCGGATTTCTGCTTACTAATCTAATTTCTTTAGTATAAGCTGAAAGAGCTTTTGCCAGTTCAATTCCAATAACTCCGCCTGATCCTAAAATTGTTTGCATAGTATTTTTTTAAGTTTATTTTATCTAAACAGTAACTTAAATAAGATTATCTGTTTTTAAAAGCCTTTATTCCGGCAAATTTTGAAGCAGTACCCAATTGCTTTTCAATTCGCATTAACTGATTAAACTTCTCAATACGTTCGCTTCTGCAACCACTGCCGGTTTTTAAATGTCCTGCATTTAAGGCAACTGTAAGGTCGGCAATAAAAGTATCGGCAGTTTCACCGCTACGGTGCGACACAAAAGCATTATAGCCGTTTCGGTATGCTAATTCAACAGTTTCCAGTGTTTCTGTTACCGTACCAATTTGATTCAATTTTATCAACACACTATTAGCTACTTTTTGCTCAATTCCTTTGGCAACAATTTCTTTATTTGTACAAAAAATATCATCACCAACCAACTCAATTTTGTTAGCTAACAAAGAGGTCAGGTTTTTCCATCCTTCCCAATCGTTTTCAGCTAATCCGTCTTCAATAAGTACTATTGGATATTGGTTAACCCAGTTTTCCCAAAACTTAATCATTTGGTCACTGCTTAAAAGCTCGCCGGTACTTTTAAAAAGTTTATATTTTCCGTTTTCCCACATTTCGCTGGTAGCCGGGTCAAGGCAAATACTAACATCAGTTCCCGGTTTATAACCGGCTTTTTCAATTGCTTCCAGAATAACCTCAATAGCTTCCTCGTTCGATTTTAAGTCGGGGGCAAAACCGCCCTCATCGCCAACGCCAGTGCTTAATCCTTTTGTGTTCAGTACTTTTTTTAAGGCATGAAAAACCTCAACTCCCATTCTTATAGATTCTGTAAAAGAAGTTGCTCCATGAGGTGCAATCATAAATTCCTGAAAATCGACATTATTGTCGGCATGAGCGCCACCATTAATAACATTCATACAAGGTACCGGTAATATGTGAGCATTGGTGCCACCTAAATACTGATACAACGGAATAATTGCACTTTGTGATTCAGCACGTGCATAAGCCATTGATAAAGCAAGAATTGCGTTTGCTCCAAGTTTCGATTTATTAGCTGTTCCGTCAAGAGCAATAAGAAACTGGTCTAATTCACGTTGTGAACCAAAATATTTACCTGCAATTTCTTTTGCAATTATTGTATTTACATTTTCAACTGCTTTTAAAACCCCTTTGCCGCCATAACGTTTCTTATCTCCGTCACGTAATTCATAAGCTTCGCGTTCGCCTGTTGATGCACCACTGGGAACCATAGCTCGGGCGTTGGTTCCATCATCTAATGTTAAATTTACTTCAACGGTTGGATTACCTCTTGAATCAAGTATTTCAAGAGCTTGAACTTCTTTTATTTTCATAATTAATTATTAAAAAGGTTTAAAATTTTATTTTATTACTTCTAATGCTATTAGTAAATATGCTTTAAACAATAAATAGAATTATTAGTATAAACATTTCAGAGGAAAAACAAATGTTACACATAAAAATAACTCCAAAAAGTATTAGTCAGCAGGAGTTATTAGCACAATTGCGGTTTAACCAACTTTGCTTACAAAAGGAAAAGCAGGTTAAGGCGAACCCCATCACCATATAGCAAAAGTAGCATTTTTTTGCAAAAGAATTTTAGAGCTAATCCTTTACTTTTTAATAAATTTAATACTATAGCTTTTGTTGCCTGTTATTACATTTATAAAGTATATTCCGGAAGATAAACCGCTAACATTTAGTGGATATGAATTGGTTCTTGCATTCAATGACAAAGATTCGGTTTCTTTTACTTTTTTACCGAGAATATTAATAATTGAAATTTCAACTTTTTTGCTTTTTTGTAAAGTAATGTTTAATACTGCATTGTCTTGAACCGGATTTGGATAAATACTTAAATCAGGTTGATTTCTGTTTATGTCTTCTGTTTTAACAGCAGGCTGAACATAAATATCAAACATTTGATATGCGCTGTTAACACCGTTTGTTACGCAAACAATAACATTATTATCCCACAAATATTCATTGTTATCGGGTGTGCCCGAAAGTAATGCTTTCCCATTACCATTATCTGTTAAGGTTAACCATTCGGGTTTTGTATAACACATAAACTCCAATTCTGAATTATTGCTTGATGAAGTTACTTCAACCGTATAATTATATACTTCATTAACTTGTCCGCTGGTATCGGCTTGCGAAACAAATTGAAGCGTATCGTTGCCAACCGGAGTTGAATCGTTTAAATAGCCGGGTAGTTTTATATAATCAACCCAGGCACAATCTAAACCATCATCAACCACATAATCTTTTGAATATACCCATTTAAAAGTTCTGTGTCCTGCATTTACTTCAAATTTTTCTTCTGACCAATCAACTTCACCCGACCATTGCGCTTGTTTAAATCCGTCGATGTAAAATTCAAAATAATCATAATTTTCTTCACTCGACACTTTCCTGAAAAACGATATGGTATCATCAGCAGTTACATCAAGTTCTATTGAAAATTCAGCTTTTTCGCTATTTTCAACATCAACAGACTGTGCTGCATATGCTCCTTCATAAGCCACATTAGAAATAAACCACGATTTAGTATAGCTTGTATCCCATGCAAAAGATGAAAAATCACCTTTTTCGAAATCTTCTAATATAAATCCAATAGTTTGAGAAACCGTTTTAGTTGCAGTATATTGTCCGGCTGTTACCGTAAAAGTTAAATCTGAAATATTGCCAATTGGTGTAAGCGGATTTACAATTATAGTAACAGATGTATCTATAATGCCCTTTTCACTAATTATTCCAAGTAATAATTCCTGTTGTAAAATTGCAATATTTTCACTTCTTGTAGAAACCAGCAAAGTAGCATTTTTAGAATCGGCATTTCCAATATTTTGTAATTGCATTTTCAAATTCAGTACCTCTCCGGCATCCATCCTTTTATTATTGTTTCCGCCGTTTTCATCATCGAACACAATTTGTCCGACACTCAATTTTGGTGCATTTATTTGAATGCTAAAGCCGGATGTCCAAATACTGTCCAATTCATCTTTTAGTATTAGTTGCAATTGGGCAACATGCGCATCGGGCACCATACTATCTGTTTTTACTGCAAACAAGTTATTCAGGCTAACTGTTGATGATGAATCAATATTTCCGAGTAGAGCAGTACTGTCAGTAATTGAAACAAAATCATCATTACTTAACAAAGTTGCTGTAACATTACCGGCCATTTTATTACCCACATTTTTAAATGACAAATTTAGACTTATTTCTTCATCATAGTCAGCTTGGTTATTGTTGTCATCAGTAATTGTATAATCATTAAGAACAACAAATGCCCCATCTTGCGGAACTATGTCAATGTTAACAATATACGGTACTTTATTGTACCCTGTTACAGTTAAAGTAACTTCGCCAACAGTTGTAAATGCATCATAATTAATTACAGCAGAACCATTAACAACTTTTGCTTTTCCTGCAATTTCATTATTAAAAGTTAAAACGGCCAATGAATTTTCGGCATCACAATTTATTTGCAATTCGGTAGTGCCAATAAATAAAACCGGATTATGCGAAATGGCCATACTATCCGGCGCTTTTGTACGCACAACCAATGAAGGGTCTCCAAAAATAGTCCAGGTATCGGTCATTTCAGCTCCATTGGTTCCATATTTGTCATTCATAAACATGCAACCGTTCATTGTAATACCGCCAAAGGTATGTTTTATGTTATCGCTATAACTATCAACCAATATGTCAACCATCTCGTCCTGCCCTGCCATAGGCGGAGCCCAACTTTGGTTAATAGTAGAAGCTATAATGGCAATTGCCCCGGTAGGGTTTTCGCCGTTTGTTGCTCTCATCCATGCCTCGGCAAAGCAGGTTTGATTATGAAAATTACCATTTACACAAGCCACATCAAAAATAAATGGCAACATGTTATCATTAGTAAGTGCATTTACATTATTTATACTAAAACCCGTTGTAACAAATGAATAATCGCTCCCATGGCCTACATAAGCCAAAAAACCACTTCCTGAATTCAATGCATTGCCTAAGTCTCCTGAAGAAGGATTCCCAGATTCATCTTCGCCGCCTTGCGAACCATCGTATAATTCATATCCTTTAGCATAGGTGTAAGCCATTAAATCAGCCCTGATATTTTGCATGTGTTCATAATCGGCTTCTCCTTCATCTCCTTCGCCTGCTCCTTGCTCAGAACCAATTACAATATTGGTAGAATACCATTCCGCACCTGACTCGGGATTTTTTTCATAATTTATTACCCGGTTAACCTGAGTGGTAATGTTACTTTCACTCTGACCGGAAAATCGCCCAACAAAAAACTCAGGATAAGAATCGTTGCCTTCAACATAAGCATAAGCATTATCAGAATCGCCCGATTTATATAGCGAAGGAATTTTATCGGCATCGCCAACCAGTAAGACAAAAGTTAATCCGTTATTGTTATAATAATCGGCCAAATAATTTTTAATGGCGTTGGCACTACTGCCAATTGTTGAAAATTCAACTAATTCGCAATTAATGCCTTTTTGTTTTTTCCAGTCAACCAACGGCTGCATTAACGATAAATAATCGGAATGAGCAATAATTACCATATTGCCTTCTTCTTCAACCGGGTTATATTTTTCCTGAACTTGTTTATAGTTAATAAACAGGCGATTGTATATATTTTTATAAGAAACTGAAATTTTATCGAATGATTGGTTTCTTGTTTTTATATTTTCGCCTGATTGGTTTGTGCGGCTTATTTTTACAACCATCTCTTTATAAACTCTTAATGTTTTTGTTACCGGGTTGTATTGATAGGGGTAAAAATTAACTGCTTCGCCTCTAACATCACGGACAATGTAAGGCTTTCCGAGTGAAGCTAATTGGTAAGGATAAAATTCATTTCTTGTATATTCAGCACCATAAAAATAATTTACATCATTCTGGTTTATATTCCTGTAAATATTACCTTTTGAAGGAGCTATATTAATTCCCTCAATATCCTGATATTTAGATGAAACTATTTCTATTTCCATTTTAGCCATATCGGGAATAATTACCGATGTAGATAATTTAGGAATATTTGGGGCTCCTTTTTTTAAAATCGGAAAAGCTTCCGGTGCGGTAAGTGAATATGCAAGAACATTGTTGATGATTACTTTCTGCAAATTATAACTATTCGCGCTAACTTTTATAATAATTTCGGAATCGGTAGATTTTAACAATTCAATATTTGGAGCAGATTTGCCATTAGTATCTATGTTAGAGCTATTACCTTTTGCATTTAAAAGCAAATAATTAAATAAAAAAATTGCTACTAAAAGCGTTCCGAAAAAACGCGATAAAGAATTTTTCATTTTAAAAAAAGATTTTATAAGTATGTTTTGTAAGTTTATTTATTAGTGTGTAATTATCAGAGGAATTGTAATGGTTTTACTATTAATCCCTATTCTGCAAAAATAAATTCCTTCATCAAGATTAACCGCATCAACTTGGTATTTATAATTACCACCTGATTGATTTGCTACATTTACAACCTCCTTAATTTGTGTCCCTAATACATCAAAAATACGAATACTAACATCTGAACTTTTATCAAGTTTATAAGAAACAGTCGTATTTTGACTAAACGGATTGGGATAAACCTGAATTTTATTTTCTCTTAATAATAAATTAGCACTTTCCGGAAACTGAATAGTAATATTAATTACTTGTGTGTTAAATACTTCCCCGTCAAAAGCCTGTATTACCAATAAAGTATCGCCAAAACTTTCTGATGGTGGAATACCGGAAATAGTTGCCGTTTTGTCACCTTTATCGTCTATGGTTAACCAAGAAGGTAAAACCGGAGCTGTAATAATTATAGAGTCCTGGTCTTCATCAGTAACTTTAACATTATAAATATATTCATTGCCGGTTATTGCTATTGAATCACCATAAGTTTCAAACTGTGGAATATGATTTACCGTTTGCGGTGTTCCTGAAGGTAAAACCACAAAATCTATCCATCCGCAATCGCTGCCATCTGAAACACTATAATCTTTCACATAAGTCCATTTAAAAACATGAAATCCGGTATCAACAGCATAGGCCTCATTTGACCAATCATCTTCACCTGACCACTGATCCATTTTATTACCATCAATATAAAAACGCAGAAAATCGTAAGTTTCTTCGCTGGAAACTTTTTTATAAAATGAAATAGAATCGGCAGCATCTACTTGTAACGACAATTGTAATATTGCAGTTTGCTCATCGCTTATACCAGACGATTTTACAGAATACAAACCTTCATAAACTGTTGTGGTATCAATTATCCAAGGATATAACGAATCAATCTCCCAATCGTAGGAAGTCAAATCACCTGTTTCAAAATCATCTAAAATAAGGCCAACTTTTTTCGAAATGGTTTTAACAGCAACATAATTTTCTGCCATAAAAGTAAAAGTAAAATCAACAACCTCACCAATAGGAGCTTCTGAAGAAAGTAAAAAATTAAATTCAGCAACTGAATCTGAATTGGAACTTAACAAGCCTAAATTGAATTCACTATTTTGTATTTCAACAAACTCACTTCTTGATGATAAAATACATTTTGAATTGTTTGCAGTGTTATGCCCTGTGTTTTTTACGTTTATATAAAGTTTTATCATTTCACCCGGGTCAAGCCTACCGTTTCCATTGCCTCCAATGCTATCTTCAATTTGATATGAACCAAGCATTAGTTTGGGTGCATTTACCACACAATTAAAGCCGGATGTCCAAGGTTCTGTAACACTTGTATCTTTAGCAAAAATTTTAAATACCACATTATGTTGATCTTCTATCCTGTCGGAAACCAAGAATGAGAAAGCATTATTAATTTGTGAAACAGCATCAGGATTAATATTTCCCCAATTTTCAAGACTGTCAGTTATAGAAACATTTTCATCGTCGGTTCGCAAAACAACATTAACATTTCCGGCTATAACAGTTCCTACATTTTTCAGAAAAGGATTAACCGAAATTACTTCACCATTATTAGCAAGGTTATCTCCATTACCGTCAGGGTCGCTAAAACTAACACTATCAACTAAAACATACGGGCCATTTAACGGGGCAACTGTTATTTGATTAATTACCGGTTTGAATTGCGGTTTTGTAATAACAATATCTGCTGTTCCTGCTTCAATAATCGGATTAATTATAACAGAAGCAACACCGGATTGATCAACCAATGCTGTTCCGTGTAAAACTCCGTTAAAAGAGATAGCTACATATGAACCCGGTTCTGCATTAACTTCAAACTGATTTACACCCAAAGGCAAAATATCCATATAACCAACATTGTTTTCTTCTCCTTGTGTGTGGTAAATTATTAGCGAAGGGTCACCAAGGCAATTATATGCTTGCCAGTAATATAACGGACTGGAATGTTGCGGATAATTTTGCACATCAACTTCGGTAACTGCAAGATTGCCAATAAAAATCATAGCATCAACCGATACATAATCGGATAGAAATGGTGCATCAAAAGCACCCCAGGTTGTTTCTTCAGCCGTGGGAACATATCCATTATTATCGCCACTAATTGGGAAAGCACCTACTGCCCAGTAAAAATCTTCAAACCAATACGACGACGGAGAAGAGCCAATGTAAGCCACCGCTCCTTTATTTTCACCTCTTAACCAGGTTTCTCCGGCGCATTCGCTATAGCCAAAGTCGGCTGCAAGGCAACAATTACCAACAGCTAACGGATACATGTTTTCGTTTGTAAAAGCATTTACCTGCGATATTCCCAATGCCGGATCTGCCCAACCTGTTTCAGAACAATGAGCTGTATAATTTATAAACCCAACACCTTCATTTACCGTTTCATAACATCCTGAGTAACTGTCTAAATAATCATTAACAGAAGAATAACCATGCTCAACATTAAAATAATTTTCTGTTCCGTATTTAACTGTAGGCTGGCCAACATTTGGATTCCAGGTGCCGTCAGCACCGGCAATAAGTGTAACACGGTCTAAATAAGATGGGTCTTCAAACCGGTATTGTTCGTAATATAAAGTTTTATCAATAATATGTTGTAACTGTGCAGGCGAGGTTGCCGAAAATCTTCCGTAATACATTTCAGGAAAATAATCGCCGTCAACACTACAATAGTACAAATCGGTTTTTTTGCCACTTGAAGAACCTGTGGCTGATGCAGGTACTTGTTGAACATCGCCAACAAAAAGAACAAAAGTAGGTGCAGGGTCTTCTTCTGTTGCAGAATTATATAAATTATGAATGTATGTTTTTATTTCGTCAGAAGTTTCTCCTATTTCATCGGTATAAGCTACAATAACATTAAAACCTTTTTTTACTTTCCAGTTTATAAATTCCTGTAAAGTATCTTCAAACATGCGGTTAGCCACTATCAAATATTTAACAGGATATTTTGTTAAATCAGGATGATCTTCATAAACACCACTTTTTTCTGCATTTTTATTTAATACGGCTTTATATAAAGGCTCGAAATAAGGAGAATAGGTGCTTGCTTTAATATGTTCAGTTAAATTTTTGTTGCTCCCTGTAAAACGAATATTCAATTCAATGTTATTATACACTTTTATAATTCCCGTTACCGGATTATATTGAACAGGTGCAACTTCAAGCCTTGCAAGCCTCATTCCGCGTAATACACCCAAAACTTTAACATTAGCTAACGGATATTCAATAAACTTGTTATTCTTATAAAAGTTTTCCTTAAATTCAAAAGGAACATCAGCAATATCAACATCTTTAGAAACAGATGGCTGAACCGGCATTAAATAATTATCTATTCCGTATTCTTTCAGCGAATATTCACTTACAGAATAATTTTTCACCTCAACAGTTACTTTAGCACCAAAAGGAATATCAATTAATTTTTTTAAAGCCGGTAATTTAGGTGTTCCTATTTCACCTGTTGAAGTAAGCCCCGGAATGTTTATTTCATTAAATAAACCTTTTTCAGACGTAACATTAAAACTTTTTATTTCTTGTAAGTTTATCGTTATAGAAAGGCTTTGGTAAGTATTTTCAGAAATCTTAACAAATTCGTGGTTTTCGCTTAACTTAATTGTATAATTTTCAGCAAACAGAAATGATGTAATGAAAAAGGCGATTAGTACAGGCAATATTCTTCTCATAGTTTATAATTTATTAGTATTTATTTAGATTTGTACTTTTAAGAACTGCAAAGTTACTAAAAATATAGTTTTTAGATAATCTTAATTAATGACCTGTTTTTAGTAACTATGGTTGCTTTATAATTTAAATTTATGGAAAAGGGAAAAGATTATTGCCGTTTAATTGAAAAAAACTTAGAAATTCAGCAACAAAAAATTAATCCTAAAGATTATAAGTTTTACCTCGTTGGCCGTTTTTTACAATATGCCCGGCATGTTGAAAAATACGCAGATAGTTGCGTAGAATGCAATAATTTTAAATCCGATATTGTTCATGTTACTTCTAATTTGGAAAATTATTTAAATCGTTCAAAAACAAACAAACAGGAATATGAAATGATAAGCGATAAAATATTTAGCCATTTGAGCAAAAATCATGGAATAAAACCTTCTAACTATTACACTTCATTATATAGTGTTTTTGGAATATTGGCTGGAGGATTTTTAGGATTATTATTATCTTATTTGTTTTATAATGGGTTTTCAAAATTAATTTTATTTGTTTTGTTAATTGGTTTTTTAGTTGGTAACATTTTGGGATACAGAAAAGATAAAAAATTAAGAACCAATAATTTACAGTTGTAGAAAGTTATATTTTCAAATAATAATAAACTTAATAACCATGAAAAAATTACTCTTTTTATTAATGATTACAGGAGTTGTTTCCTGCACACAAACAAAGCACAATATGCAACGATTAAATTACCCGGACACAAAAAAAGTTGATACAGTTGACCACTATTTTGGACACGCGGTTCCCGACCCATACCGATGGCTTGAAGACGACCATTCGGAAGAAACAGGAGAATGGGTAAAAGCTGAAAATAAAGTTACGAACGATTATCTGGCCACTATTCCTTTCAGGGAAAAAATTAAAGAACGCTTAACTCAGCTTTGGGACTATCCGAAAGTTTCAGCACCATTCAAAAGAGGGCCCTATTATTTTGTTTCAAAAAATGACGGATTACAAAATCAAAATGTAATTTATATTAAAAAAACTCTTGATGCTGGTGAGGAATTATTCCTTGACCCGAATAAATTTTCAGACGATGGTACAGTTGCTTTAACAAATTTTGACGTATCGAAAGATGGCAAGTATTTTGCCTATGGCATTAGCCGTGGTGGATCAGACTGGCGCGAATTTTACGTAAAAGATGTAAATACCGGAAATTTGCTTAATGACCATATTAAATGGGTTAAATTTTCAGGTATTTCATGGTATAAAGATGGATTTTTCTATTCAAGATATCCGGAGCCCAAAGAGGAAAATGCTTTAAAAGGAGAAAACAAAAATAATCAGGTTTTTTACCATAAAATTGGCACAGAACAAGCAGAAGATAAATTGATTTACGAAATGCCTGATGTTCCGGAGCGCGGGTTTGGCGTATCAGTAACCAGCGATGAGAAATATTTAATAATGAGTGCAACAGAATCAACCACAGGAAACATGCTTTATTTTAAGAGCCTTGACAATATGGATTCTAAATTCATAACCCTGGTTGATAATTTTGATAACGATTTTTGGGTAGTTGACCATTTTGACGGGAAACTATATGTAATTACAAACTTTAATGCGCCAAAATATAAATTAATTGGAATTGATGTTGAGAAATATCAAAAAGAGAATTGGTTTGATATTATTCCCGAACAGGAAAGTGTATTACAATCTGTTTCAATGACGGGAATGAAACTTTTTGCCAACATTATGCAAGACGCACATACAGTTATTAAAGTTTATCAAATGAATGGAACTTATTTATACAATGTTGATATTCCTATTATAGGTTCGGTTGGCGGTTTTGGCGGCGATATTGACGATAATTACACTTTTTATACCATCACCAGTTTTACCACCCCTTCAACAGCTTATAAGTATAATATAAAAGAAAATACTTCCGAAATTTATTCAGAGTCGCAAATTGACTTTGAAACACAAGGATATACAACCGAACAAGTTTTTTATGAGAGCAACGACGGAACAAAAATTCCAATGTTTATTACTTATAAAAAAGGGTTAAAACGAAACGGGAAAAACCCAACATTGCTTTACGGATATGGTGGTTTTAATATCAGTTTAACACCTTATTTTAGTGTAACCAGGTTAATATGGCTTGAAAACGGAGGAGTATTTGCCCTGGCAAATTTACGTGGAGGTGGCGAATATGGAGAAGAATGGCATGAAGCGGGTATAAAAATGCACAAGCAAAATGTATTTGATGATTTTATTTCGGCAGCAGAATATTTAATTAAAGAAAAGTACACTTCTTCTGAACGACTAACTATACAAGGAGGCTCAAATGGCGGATTACTAATTGGTGCAGTTATTAACCAAAGGCCTGACTTGTTTGCAGTTGCATTACCGGCTGTTGGGGTAATGGATATGCTTCGATATCATAAATTTACCATTGGCCGCTATTGGGCAGCCGATTATGGAACCAGCGAAGACAATGAGGAAATGTTTAATTACCTGTATCATTATTCACCGCTTCATTCTATTAAAGAAAATGTTGAATACCCGGCAGTTTTAGTTACAACAGCCGACCATGACGACAGGGTTGTTCCGGCTCATTCGTTTAAATATATTGCTACTTTACAAGAAAAATACAAAGGAAATAAACCGGTTTTAATCCGCATTGCATCAAAAGCCGGACACGGAGCAGGCAAGCCAACCTCAAAAATAATTGAAGAGTATGCTGACTTATGGTCATTTGCATTCTATAATATGAATTTTACTCCAAAATATTAGAAAATAAATAGTTTTGAAAAGGCTGTTAAAAGTGTTATTTTATTTACTTTTAACAGCCTTTTTTTTACAGGCATATTTTTAAGGTTAATTAGTAGCACGTGAACTACAATTTTATTGTCATAGAAGGAAATATTGGTGCCGGGAAAACCACACTTTCAAAAAAAATTGCCGCTGAATATAATGCCAAAATAATTTTAGAACAGTTTGCTGACAACCCTTTTTTGCCTAAATTTTATAACGACCCTGAACGTTATTCTTTTCCGTTGGAAATGTCCTTTTTAGCCGACCGGTATAATCAACTTAAAAAAGACCTTGCCGAAAGAGATTTGTTTAAATCGTTTACCATTGCCGATTATTATTTTATGAAATCGCTGATTTTTGCGCAGTCAACTTTAAAAGAAGACGAATATAAATTGTATAGTAAAATATTTCATATTATTTATAACCAATTGCCCAAACCTGGCCTTTATGTTTATCTGCATCAAAATGTTGAAAAATTATTAGTTAATATTAAAAATCGGGGCAGAGACTATGAGCAATCAATTACTGCCGAATATTTACTTGGAATACAAAAAGGTTATTTTGATTTTTTCAGATTACAAAAAGATATTAGAATTCTGGTGATTGATACTACAAATATGAATTTTGTTAAAAACCCCACCGATTACAATAAAATTAAAAAAGTAATTCTTGAAAAGCAATATAACAAGGGCGTTTCAAGAATAATTTTATAATAAAACAGATTTTTCTTCTTAAAAATTCATAATTTCTTAACTTGGTTACGCTATATTTTCCATTGATTTGTATTGGTTTAATATATTTTTAAACTTAATTTATTATAAACAATAATTTAAATAATTATTAATGTACAAAGAAATTTACAAAATTCTGTTAGTTGATGATGAAAAAGATATCTTAGAATTTTTAAGTTACAATTTAAAAAAAGAAGGTTTTAATGTATTTACTGCCAACAATGGCAAAAAAGCTATTGAAGTAGCTAAAGAAGTTAAACCGCATCTTATTCTTTTAGATGTAATGATGCCTGAAATGGATGGCATGGAAACTTGTGAAATTATTCGAAAAGACGATGAGTTAAAACATATAATTGTAGCTTTTTTAACTGCCCGTGGTGAAGATTATTCACAAATTGCCGGATTTGATGCCGGAGCCGATGATTATATTAAAAAACCGGTAAAGCCTAAAGTGCTTATTAGCAGAATTAAAGCTTTGTTAAAAAGAGTTAGTCAAAACGCTGAACAAAATGATTCTGAAAAAATAATTAAAACAGGCGATTTGCTAATAGATTTAAATAAGCATAAAGTTTTAAAAAATGGAGTTGAAATAAAATTACCCCGGAAAGAATTTAATTTGTTGGTGTTATTAGCCGGAAAAGCAGATTATGTTTTTACACGTGATGATATTTTTAGTATGGTTTGGGGCGATGATATAATTGTTGGTGACAGAACCATTGATGTTCATATCAGAAAACTTAGAGAAAAGCTTGGTAATCAATATATTGAAACCATAAAAGGTGTGGGTTACAAATTTGTGGAATAAAAATGACTCCTTAAACTATATTGAAAAAGTTATACTTAATAAAGGGTTCCCTTTGTGATAAATTAAAGGTAAATAACTTAGTTGTATTCTATATTTAAACCGAATATTTTCTTGTTTTTCTTTTAGTATATAACTACCATGTATCCAATCAAATAAATAAGAAGAAACTATAAGTGCAGATGATGCAATTAATACACTTTCGCTTGTTTTTTGCTTTTTATCTAATTCATATGAAGTAAGACTATTACTATTTATTTTAATACTATAATTTTCAATTTTAACATCATTGGCTGTTAATAAATATAATAAACCTGAATACCCTATTACACGAATTGCAAGTAAGCTATATCCATATTTATTTTCTTGTGCATAAAAATGAGTATAACCAGGAACAATCATAGCATACATCATATCTTTAACTGTAAGGTTCCTTTCTAATATTTGAAATTCTTTAAAAGTCAATGATGAAGGCACATTTGGAAAATTAAAATTATCATTTTTCAACCTCTTATACACTTCAATATCCTGAGCATTTATATTGAACATAATAAAATATAAAACTGAAAGTAAAAAATAATTATTGATTTTATTCATGACTAAATATTTTTAGCAAGTTATATCATTTTTTTTAAGGTAAAAGCAACCGAAGTTCCTTTATTTAATTCACTACTTATATTTATAGTTTGATGATGAGCTTCAATAATATGTTTTACAATTGACAACCCCAAACCGGTTCCGCCCAATTCTCTTGAACGGCTTTGGTCAACCCGGTAAAAACGCTCAAAAATTCTGGATAAATGTTCTTCTGAAATTCCAATCCCATTATCACTTATTTCAATAATTATATTTTTGTCATACTCAAAATAATTAATCTTTACCCATCCTTTTTCTTTTCCGTAATTAATAGAATTAACAATTAAATTAGTAACTACTTGTGCAATTAAGTTTTTATCTGCTTCAACTATCAGACTGCCGGCAGTTGTATGACTTATTTTTAAATCTATTTTTTTCTTTTTAGCTCTTAATTCCTGCATTTCAACAACATCGGAAACAAGGCTGTTAATATCAAATTTATCTTTTTTCAGTAATAACTCGCCATATTCAAGTTTTGATATAGAATCCAAATCCTTAACAATTGAAATCAGGCGGTCGATACTTTTATCGGTTCTTTCTAAATATTTACGATTTATTGTTGAATCCTCCAACCCGCCATCCAACAGCGTATAAATATATCCCTGTATATTAAACAACGGTGTTTTCAATTCATGCGACACATTTCCTAAAAATTCTTTACGATATTTTTCAAGTTCGGTGAGTTGTTTTACTTCAGTAGCTTTTTCTTTTGTCCATGAATCAAAATCTTTGGTAAAAGCTAAAATCGGGTCGCTTTTTTTTAATTCATTTTTTAATTCCGAATCTGAAATTTTTGTTTTACTTATTAATTTATATAAGGGTTTAATCCTGTTAATTACCAAATGCTTAATGGTAAAGTTATAACTGTACAAAGTGATGCCAAATAAAAGAAAAACAAAAATAATAACTGAAAACAGGTTAATATTCCAAAAAAAATAAACAATTAACAAATAAGATAACATCAATAATGTTATTCCAAATGCATTTAAAACTTTAATCGCGGTAATATTTAATTTTCTCATTTTTCACCAAACAGAATTGCGAGGACAGCTTTCCTTCAAAAATAAAATACAATATGCAGCGAAAATACAAATTAATTTACCCGGGTAGAAACACACAATATTAGTTAGCTTGAAAAACCGGGAATGATTCGTAACTCAACTTTTTCTCATGCTTGTAAATTCCTAATTATCTGTTGTTTAAAAACATTCGGTTTGTAATATTAATTTAACGTTAACAAAATAAAACTTATGAGCCGAAAAATTAATAATTGATTAAAACACTATTAACATTAAGTAATATTTAAAGAAGTTCATTTGCATAAATAATTTACTAAACAAAAAAACTAAAAATGAAAACAAATTTAATTTTATTACTAATTACAGGCTTAACATTTGGTATAGTTTCATGTAATACCGACACACCCGGCGATGATAACACAATAATTACCGGAGACACAACCCAGCTACAAATTATTGAAAACATTACTGAAAATACAACCTGGGAAACAGGTAATGTTTATGTTTTAGGTGCCCGTATTGAAGTTATTTCAGGTGCAACATTAACTATTGAGCCGGGTGTAATAGTGAAAGGCAAAGCCGGAACAGGTACAAACGCCACAGCATTAATAATTGCACGAAACGCTAAATTAATGGCAGAAGGAACCTCCGAATCTCCAATTATTTTTACATCCATTGCAGACGAAATTAAACCCGGCCAAATTGCAAGCCCAAACCTTGACCCTGATTTAAGCGGCCTTTGGGGCGGATTAATTATTTTGGGAAATGCACCAATTTCAGCAGATGCTGCTTCAGTACAAATTGAAGGAATTCCTGCTTCAGACCAAAACGGACTATATGGTGGCAGTAATGCAACAGACAATTCAGGAGTTATTAAATACGTTTCCATTCGTCATGGTGGTGCCAATATTGGGGAAGGAAACGAAATTAACGGTTTAACTTTAGGCGGTGTTGGTTCAGGTACAACAATTGAATACATAGAAATTGTATCTAACCAAGACGATGGAATTGAATTTTTTGGAGGTACTGTTAATATTTCAAATGTTGTAGTATGGAATACCGGCGACGATGCAATAGACACCGACCAATCATGGGGCGGAACTATTAATAATGTTATAATTGTAAACCCGGGCGACGAATGTTTTGAATTAGACGGGCCTGAAGGTACTATGGTTGCAAAACATACAATTAAAAATGTTACGGTTCAGGCTAAAGAAGCCGACGGGCTTGTTGACCTTGATGCTAATTCGTATGTTGATATGGATAGTATATACTTCTTCGACTTAAAAGCAGGACAAGACTTTGATCAAATACCAACTGAATATATATGTACATTCACAAACTTTGAAGCCACTCTTCCGGCTGACTCATTAACCGTTTCAGATTTCTTTAAAGATGGAAGCGATGCTTTTGTTACCCTCGTAACTTCAGGCAATAATAAAGTGGGTGCTGATGCCGGCAAATTTAGTAATTGGTCATGGACATCTGTTTCAGGTACTTTAAGCAATTTTTAAATACAGGAACAACACATAATATAAGTTTTTGTAAAGCACGCATGTTGACTCAGCTTGCGTGTTTTAACGTTTAAACAAAAATAAAAACCTAATGCAATTTGTTAAAAATGATGCGTTTAATAATTTCTTTTACCTTACTTAATCTTTTTATAATTTTTCAAATAAATGCACAAAACGGCCTTATTAGAGGTACTGTTTTCGATGCAAATAATGGAGAATTTTTACCGGGTGTTACTATATTTGTTGAAGGAACTTCCAAAGGAACTATTACCGATTTTGATGGTAAATTTAATTTATCAATTGAACCCGGAACTTATGATTTGAGAATATCCTTTATTTCATACGAAACTGTTAATATTAAAAATTTGACAATTAATCAGGGAGATACAATTCTATACAATACAATTCGCTTAAAGCAGGCAACTGTTGAAATATCAGGCATAACCGTAACAGCACAGGCTGTAAGAAATACGGAAACTGCATTGCTGGCAATGAAAAAAAAATCAGCTAATTTATTAGATGGTATTTCTGCCGTTAATTTGCAAAAAACAGGCGATTCGGATGTTGCCTCTTCCATGAAACGGATTCCCGGCGTATCGGTTTCAGACGGCAAATATGTTTTTATACGAGGATTAGGCGACAGATATACAAAAACTACCCTTAACGGAATAGATATTCCGGGACTTGACCCTGACAGGAATACTCTTCAGTTAGATATTTTCCCTACCAGTTTAATTGATAATATTTTAGTTTATAAATCATTTAGTGCTGAACTGCCAGCTGACTTTACCGGTGGAATAACAGACATTACTATTAAAGATTTTCCGGAAAAGAAAAAAGGAAGTATTTCAATCAGTACCGGTTATAACCCAGGTTTTCATTTCAATAAAAACTATCTTACGTATAAAGGAAGCAATACAGATTTTCTTGGCTTTGATAATGGGACACGAAAAATACCTGCAACAGCAGATATTCCTGAATTTGTTGAAACATTTAGCGGAGCTGAAAGAGCACGTCGCTACAAAACTATATTAAACAGTTTTAATCCTGTTATGGCACCAATAAAACAAAATAGTTTTGTAGATTATAGTTTCAATACTGTATTCGGAAACCAAATAGTTAAAAACAAATTTACCATAGGCTATAACGTTTCTTTTTCGTATAAAAATACAACTGAATTTTACAAAAATGCAGTTGACGCACGATATGGGCTTACAGACAGTACTGTTTATAAAATGGAGCTGCGCGAATATCAAAAAGGAAACTATGGCGTTAAAAACATTATGCTAAGTGCACTAGCCGGTTTTGCTATAAAAACAGGCCATTCAAAGTATAGAATTAATTTTTTACGATTACAAAACGGAGTATCAAAAGCCGGAATTTTTGATTTTACAGGTGCCGACCAAGGTTCTGAATTTAATGCCAAACAATATAATCTTGATTATAGCGAGCGTTCTTTAACCAATTTATTAATTGACGGCAAGCACATATTTCAGGATTCAAAATGGAAAATAGTTTGGAAAATTTCGCCCACTATTTCCGTTTTAAACGATCCCGATGTTCGGTTCACTCGCTATGAAGACAGGAATGGAACTCCTACCATTGGTACTGAAGCCGGTTTTCCGGAACGAATTTGGCGTGAATTAAAAGAAATTAATATAGCAAGCTTAATACACTTGACTAAAGAATACGAATTTAGGGGTGAAAAAAACAAGCTGAATTTTGGAGGAGCATATACCTTTAAGGAACGGGATTTCTCAATTCAAAAATTTTTACTTAATGTAAGAGGAGGTGATGGTATTCTGCCTTTATCCGGTAATCCTGATGAACTTTTATCTGACAATTTTAAATGGCCTTACAATGGAAACATTAATTATGGAACTACATACGAAAAAGACTTTGGTTTATCAAACCAGTTTAACGCCAATGCAAATTACTTTGCAGCTTATGTTTCAACAGAATTAAGTTTATTAGAAAACATTAAAACGATTGTGGGTGCCAGGCTTGAAAAATTTACTCAAAATTATACAGGACAAAACCAACAAGGGACAGTTGTATTAAATAATAGTAAGGTTTTAAATGACATAAATCTTTTTCCATCTATAAATTTGATTTATACCCTTTCAAAAAATCAAAATATGCGCCTTTCATATTCTAAGACCATTGCCAGGCCATCTTTTAAAGAACTATCTTTTGCTGAAATATATGACCCCATTAGCGGACGTACATTTATTGGGGGAAAATTCAGAGATGCAAATGATGTTGCAGGTATTGAATATTGGGACGGAAACCTTGTAAGTACAAAAATTCGTAATTTTGACTTGCGTTGGGAATTATTCCTTTCTAAAGGGCAAATATTTTCAATAGGCGGATTTTATAAAAAACTCTACAAGCCTATTGAAATAGTTCAATATGCTACTCAGGCAGGTGCTTTTCAGCCCAGAAATGTTGGTGATGGAGAAATTTTTGGAATTGAAACAGAATTCCGGCTAAACCTGAAATCATTAAATATTACCCTTGAAAACTTTGCATTAACATCAAATGTAACTTTAATAAAATCAAGAATTCAGTTAAGTAGTACAGAATATGAATCGCGGGTTTTGAATAAACGTGTTGGGCAAAGCATTGACAAATATCGTGATATGGCAGGGCAATCTCCAATAATAATTAACAGTGGAATTACATATAATGGCGGGGAAAATGGGTTTTTTAACGGTCTTCAGGCAGGCTTATACTATAATGTTCAGGGAACAACATTAGAATACGTTGGAATTGTTGACCGCCCTGATATTTATACAAAACCATTTCATAGTTTGAATATTAATGCTACAAAAAAAACAGGGAAAGAACAAAGATTAATAGTAGGCTTAAAAATTAAAAACCTATTAAATCAAAAAAGAGAATCGGTTTTTAAATCTTTTAAAGCATCAGATCAATTCTTTTCAAAAAGAGCTCCCGGAATTAGCATTAACATAACAGTTAAATATGTATTATAATAGAAAAAATAAAACTTATTTTAGTATTTAAACCTGTCTCTAAAAAATTCTTACAATACTATTGTTTAATTATCTTTTTATTAATAACACCGCTATTTGTTTGTATGTTAAGCAAATATATTCCGTCAGTTTGTTTTGATAAATCAATTAAAATTTCATCTGTTTTATTGTTGATTAATGGCCTAATTTCTTTCCCGTTAATATTAAAGATTTTTATTGTCTTAATATTTGTAACATTCCCTTCTACGTAAAAAATACCTTGTGACGGATTAGGCTGAATAATTATTTTTTCTTCCGGCTTCAAAATATTAGAATTTACTAAAACTTCATCAGAATAGGTAAACTGATGCCTTATTTCTGTACCAAAGTCAGCATTAAATTGCTCATAATAATTCCAGGTTCCGTCTTTATAAAACTTGCAATAACCGGTTCCTTCGCTATTAGCCCAAAAACTTAATCCGTTTTTGCCTTTATCGTAAAGCACAAATTCATAACATCCCGGCGGAAACCTTAAAGTATCAATATATAATGTGTTAGGTTCAAAAGCCGAATCGGAGTGTACTACTTCTCCTTCTGCATTAATTAATTCATAATAATTTTCATTGGCCGAATGGTTTGTTTTTAAGTGCATAACAACATAATTATCATAAACTGGAGCCATATTAAAAGTAGAACTTAGTGTATTATTATACAAAACCTCATCTGTTGTCCCGTTTATGTTTGTGATATTAACCGTAAATTTTTCAATCTCTTCATTTACTTCAGGCCAGTCGGGTGTAGGTAAAATAACCGTATCGGTTTGTAGAAATGCCAGATTCCCATTCCATTCATAACTGTTTTGCATATCTTCTTTAAAAAAATAATTAAATGTAATTGTCTTTAAGGTATCTGTCCCGTTATTTTTAAATACAACAATTGGCCTGCTGCAAGTGGTGTTTTTACGGTTATACCTTAAATCGTTGTTGGGTGCAATAATTTCTTCAATTGATGCTTCCAGGCTATAGTTTGGTGCACCAAATTCAAATAAGTCGGCAGCTATTTGGTAACCCGGATTTGAATTTCCGTTATTGGTAAAACTTTCCATGCTTAAATCAATTAAAATTGAATCACCCGGGTTGATGTATGGCATAATTTCGTGGGTAATTATGGTGGCTTTTGTGCCCGGGCACCAGTTTGCTCTGTCGTATAACCATGTCCCTGCCTGATGAAACAGGGGATTCATGCCACAATCGTTTTTCCAGATTAAATCGGTAAACTGATGCTGATAATTAACGTTTAAAAAGCTTTTTTTAGCACAAAATTCGGCACAATTTTCATTTCCTCCAAAACCATGGCCGGTAGCAGTAATACTTATTTTTGCATTTTCAGTATTATCGGCAATTTTAACTTTTAAAGTAGGCAAATAATATTCAATATCAGGATCTAATCCGTAAGGACACCAACGGTTATAAAGTGTCTGCACTCTGTTTACCTGCCTTGGCGGAATGCCTTCAATTATTTCAAATTTTAAAGTAGCTTCAAAACCATCAGACCAACCTGAATAAAATAACCTTATTTCAACTGAATCATGCAAAAGAACAGCAAAATCTGTAACATCGAAGGTATAATTTATTTCCCATGAAGTATTGTAATATCCGCCATAAGGGGTAATTACACGTCCTAATTCGTGTTGCTGAATTATTTCAAAAGGTTTATAATATTCAAAACTGCTATTGTACCAAAGAGAATCATGTGAGACATAAACAGAATCAATTATATCGCCATTTGTATTGTAGTAGTAATTGTAATAATTAGCAACAAATACAAATAACGAATCGGAATATTCCAAAGGGTAAACCGGACTTTCGTAAACTAAAATAATTAAACTATCAGCTACCAGCGAATCGGTAGTCTGTGTGTTTTCATTATAAAAAGTTACCCAATGATTTTCGTTATTAAAAAAAACCGAATCAGGTGAATTTCCGTTTACCGTAAAAGCAGAATGGCTTTGTAAGGAAGAATCCATTTTGCCAGTGTGTTCCAAAATATCAACCATTGTTGTATAGTCCCAGTCACTACATCCATTATCGGGGCAACCTAAAGTGTAATGCAACAGAACTTTGTTATAAGAGGTTGAATTGTCGGGAAACTCAGCCCATTTATCCCAGGCACCATACCAATTCATGTGAGTATGATTGTGTGAAATTACTGTAATGGTATCTCCATTATTGGCTATTGAATAATTAGCAAACAGAGCTAATAAAACAGGGAAAAGAAGTTTTTTCATTATTTTTAAATTTGTTGTTTGGAAACAAAATTAAAATAAAATGAAAAAGATGAAACAAGCATGATAAAAATAATTATTAACACTTAAGACAATGATTATTTTGTTTATGCGGTTCCGTCCGGCCTATAAAAATTAAAAAATAAATGGATGAAAGAATTATTATTTTATATCAAAGTTTTTTTCATTTACTAATGTTCCGGCCTCATCCCAAATATACCATATACCAGACTTTTCACCCTCAGTATATTCCATTTTGTATCTTTTAACTCCGTTCTCGTCCCAAATAAGCCACATTCCGTGTTTTAAATTATTTTTGTAATTAGCTTCGGCTATTTTTACTCCATTAGCGTTCCAGGTTATCCAGGTACCATTCATTAAACCATTTTTGTAAGACCTGATTTCATTTTTTTGCCCGTTGTTAAAATAATACGCTACTTCACCGTTCAATTTTCCGTTAACAATATTCATTTTAAGTTTTATGCTGTCATTATCATAATGTTCTTCATAATTACCGGTATAAATTTCGTTATTGGCATCATAATACAATCCATCATTCCCTTCTTTTATCTGACTAATAGCACTTAAACTTAAAATAATTAAAAAAAGGGTTAACAAGTTTTTCATTCTAAAATTTTTAATAATTAATGAAGAAAAAAGTACTTCAAATTTACAAATTATAAATCAGAAATTAGTTTTCAAGTTTATTGCAATGGTGGGACAAAAAATGAATTTTGATATGAGAATAACAAATACAAGGGAAATAATTAATTAGAAAGCAGGCTGCAATTTTTATATTCAGATAATTTCAAATTAGTTAACAGTAACCAGTTCAATCTTAATATTCTCTTGTGAATCTAAATTAACTTTAACTTTTTTAGAATAATAAGAAATTAAAGATGATTCAACTTCATATACACCCGGTTTTAAATCTTTTATAATAAAGTTTCCGTCAAAATCGGTATAAATAATACTTGAAGTACCCGGCACTTCTATTTTAACACCTGTTAATGCCTCGCCTGTCATCCTGTCTATTACTTTGCCTGTAACATTTACGGTAGTTTTCATTTTCTCACCTTTTTTAACAATGTTTTCATTTCCTGCTAATACAATGTTAATTGGAATAATTAATGCAAGAAGAATAATATTTACTGTTTTCATCTTTTTATCTGTTTAATTTTAATATTTTATTTATTATTATTTACCAAACAAACTTAAAGGTTCTTTACATTATTTATATTACCATAATATAAATAAATTATTAAATTTATTATCGTTTTAAACGACTGATATATTGAACATTAAACACTAATTTGTTATAATTAAAATATGATAAATTATCTGCAATTTTATATTCTTAACATTAACTTAACCTGAAAAATGGGACACGACATTTCACCTATAGGAAATCATACTTTAAATACTGAGAATATTGAATTACTTGCAAATGAT
Organism: Chlorobiota bacterium; assembly: GCA_013152655.1. Lineage (GTDB taxonomy): Bacteria > Bacteroidota > Bacteroidia > Bacteroidales > B39-G9 > JAADFW01. The sequence continues at coordinate 1,272 of JAADFW010000226.1, read as the reverse complement.
ATTACTTCGAGAATTGATATAAATATTGAATATGGGTATTTTGGTCAAAAAGAGCATTTCAAGCTATTAGGAGAAAATAGAGAAGATGAACTTATAATACTTGGAAAAGTAATAAAAGATGAAACCTTTAAGACTTTTAGACTATTGGACGAAAGTTATATGTTAAAACGCCTTTATAAAAAATTTAGAAAACAATTTTTAAAATTAAAAAAATACCCATTAAGTTTTGTTGATGACTTTAGAGACATAATGGAATAATGCCAGTGTGCAACAAAGTATATAAGTCATAGCTATTACGTACTAAACTGAAAAAATAGCGTCTTTTTACACGCTACGCCACATACAGCCAGTTGTAGCCAAAACGATGCAACCAACCTGCACTAAGCAGCATCTAAGATATGAGTAAATAATAATGACTATGAAAACAAAACCTATATCGTTGCTAATAATACTGGTATCATTGCTTTGTAGCTGTGAAAAATCGGAAGATATTGTAAATATTGATTCCATTCAAGGCATAAAGTGGACTCTATCAAAAATCATAGACAATGAAACCGGAGAGATTGAAAGATTCCCTGAACAATTAGACAAATTTGATATAACATTTACTTCAGATGGAAATTTAGAATTGTTGGGATTTTGTAATTTCTCGTACGGGGATTATGAATTAATAAGTCCTGATTCATTGAGGATTAATAGATTTGGGCCAAGCACATTAATGTATTGTTTGCCTGATTTGCGTATGGATTGGGAATTGATATTTGCTACTAATACTAACTTTCCAAATTCTGAGACTTATACGATTACCGATAACGAATTGACTATTAATTGCAATAGTGAATATGATTTAGTTTTTAACTATGTTGAAAATACTAATACAAAACAGGGAAAAGTATTGTTTTGCACAAACTCTGCGATTATAAATTGCCCCTTTGAGATAGAGATTTCAATAGACGATAAAGACTTAGATACCCTGACTGTTGGTTCTACATATAATACAAAATATTGTGAATGTGAAGGTACGCTAAATATTGGATCAGCGGTTGATTTAAATGTGGGAGAACATGTTTATAATGCAAATGATATAAATTGCATTTCCGATAATAAAGTTAATTCATGGTCTGGGAATATTACTGTGTTTGAAGATTCCTGTACTATGATTTTTTTGGATATAACAAAAAAGTAAAATATGTACTGGCTACAACAATGTGTAAAAATAAAATCCCCCTGTAAAATTAATTACAGAGGGATGAGAATATAGTGTTTAAATGA